>NZ_QURH01000289.1 GCF_003428695.1 Actinomadura logoneensis | reverse complement strand
CGGGCGCCGACGACCGGTCGCGGCCGGCACGGGTCCGGCCCCGCGGCCGGGCGCCCGTCCACCTCGGCGCTCGGCGTGCGGCTCAGCGTGGGTCGGGTCGGCTTCGGGTGATGATCCAGTCGACCGTGTGCTGCGTGCGGGTGATGCGCCGGCGGACGCGCGGCTTGACCGGCGTCGCGGACGGTCCGACCACGACCCGTCCGGCGGGCGGCACGGCCGGGCGCTCCGGCACGTGGGCGTTCTCCGCCGCGACCTCGGCCAGCGCGGCGAGCAGCCGGGCGGCGCGGCCCAGCTCGCGCAGGGCCTCCGACTCGGCCTCGGGCGTCTCGGCGGTCAGCGCGGCCGAGTACAGGGCCTCGACCTCCGCCATCCGGACCCCCAGTGACAGTGTGGCGGCGTCGGCCGCCCTCTTCCCCCGTTTCATGTTCCGTGGCGCTCCCTCCGCGATCCCCCGTGCACCCCAGTTTCTCTGCGATCACTTATTTGCGCAATCGCTTTAATGTTCTCCGGTCCCGACTCGTTTGATGCGCGGCGCGGCCCGGAGGTTGCCCTCGCGGACGGGCGCGATTGCCCTCCTGAGCGAGACGGGCGTTTTGGATACCCTCGTACCGGAGCCGGACGGCTCCCGGCGGCCGGCGACGGAGCGGGCGGCCCCACGGCGGGGCGACCGCCCCGACGGGGCGGCACGAGATGAGAGCGGGAGGCGCACCGGTGAAGGAGCGGACGCGGGACACGGCGCGGGACACGGCCCGATCCCCGGAGACGCTCTCCCCCGAGCTGCTCCAGGAGGCGGCCGGCCGCTTCGGCATGCTCGCGGCCACCATGCGCCTGCACATGGTGTGGGTGCTCGCGCAGGGCGAGCAGGACGTCAGCTCGCTGGCCGAACGCGTCGGCGGGACCGTCCCCGCCGTCAGCCAGCACCTCGCCAAGCTCAAGCTGGCCGGGCTCGTCCGGTCGCGCCGCGAGGGCCGCCACCAGGTCTACGTGGTGGACGACCCGCACGTCGCCGCGATCGTCGCGCAGATGGTCGCCCACCTCCAGGGCGACCCGGTGGAAGCGGCCCCCGTCCGTGGCCTCGGCGCCTGAGTCCGAACCGCTCGGCCCCGCGGCGGACCCGTCCGCCGGGGACCACACGTCCGCCCCGAGGTCCGGCGCGGGCGCTCTGCCCGCACCCGACCTGCCCGCACCCGGCCCGTCCCTGCCCGACCTGCCCCGCACGCACGCGATCCTCGCGGAGTACGCGGGCCGTCCGCCGCTGTCGGTGCTGCGCGGCCTGGAGACGTCCGCGCGCGGGCTGACCGAGGCGGAGGCCGAGGATCGGCTGCTGCGCCAGGAGGCCGACGCCCCGGACGGCGGGACCGGCCGCCTCGCGCTGCCGCGCCACCTCGCGCACGTCGCCGCCGACCCGTTCGTGCTGGTCCTGGTGGTGTTGAGCGCCGTCACCGCGGTCACCCGCGACCCGCGCGGCGCGCTGCTGATCGGCTCGCTCGCCGTGCTGAGCTCCCTGCTGCGGCTGCGCCAGGAGCGGCGCGCCGGACGGGCCGCCGCCGGGCTGCGCGCCCTCAGCACCACGACCGCCACCGTGCTGCGCCGCGCCGACCCGGCCTCGCCCGGCGTCGAGCGGGAGGTTCCGGTCGAGCAGGTCGTCCCCGGCGACGTGGTGCGGCTCGCGCCCGGCGACATGGTCCCCGCCGACCTGCGGCTGCTGAGCTCGACCGGGCTGCGCGTCGACCAGGCCGTGCTGACCGGCGAGTCGCTGCCCGCCGCCAAGCGCGCCGCCTGGACCGGACGCCCCGTCCCGCCGCCCGGCCCCGACGCCCCGCTGTTCGACCGTCCCGAGCTGTGCCTGATGGGGACGAGCGTGGTCAGCGGCGCGGGGACGGCCGTGGCGGTCGCGACCGGACCGCGCACGCACTTCGCGGCGCTGCAGCGGGACGTGCCGCGCGCCGCGCCCGAGACCGCGTTCGACCGGGGCGTCCGGACGGTGACGTGGGCGCTGGTCGCGATGGTCGCGGCGGCCGTCCCGGTCGCGCTGCTGTTCACCGAGCCCGGCCCCACGCCGTGGTCGCACGCGCTGCTGTTCGCGGTGTCGATCGCGGTCGCGCTGACCCCGGAGATGCTGCCGCTGGTCGTGACGACCACGCTGGCGCGCGGCGCGGCGGCGCTGTCCCGGCGCGGGGTGATCGTCAAGCGGCTGCCCGCCGTGCACGACCTCGGCGCGATGGACACCCTGTGCGCGGACAAGACCGGCACGCTCACCCTCGACCGGCTGTCGCTGACGTCCCACCTGGACGCGGCGGGCGAGCCGGACGACGAGGTGCTGCGCTGGGCCCGGCTGAACGCCTGGTTCGCCACCGAGCTCGTCCCCGAGGCCGCCGGGGACACCATGGACGACGCGCTCCTCGCGGACGCCGGGCCGCCGCCCGGGGACGTGCGCGCGGTCGACGCCGTCCCGTTCGACTCCGACCGCCGCCGCGCGACGGTCGTGCTCCGCCGGGACGGGCGGCTGGGCCGCGATCTGCTGGTCACCAAGGGCGCCGTCGAAAACGTCCTGCCGCTCTGCGACCGCGTCCGGACGCCCCGCCCCTCGCCCGGGACGGCCGCCGCCCGGGACGGCGAGGGCGCCGCGGCCCGCCCCCGGTCGTGGACGACGGCCGGAAGTGCGGACGTGCCGCTCACCGACGACGAGCGCGACCGGCTGGCGGCCCTCGCGGACGAGCGGTCCGCGACCGGCGAGCGGTTGCTCGCGGTGGCCGTCGCCGACCGTCCGGCCGCGCGCCGCGACTACGCGCCCGGCGACGAGCGCGGCCTCACCCTGCTCGGCTTCGTCGGGTTCCGGGACGAGCCCGACCCGTCCGCGCCCGCCGCGCTGGAACGGCTCGCCGGGCTCGGCGTCGCGCTGGTCGTGGTGACCGGCGACCACCCGCTCGTCGCCGTCCGGACCTGCCGGGACACCGGTCTCACCCCCGGCCGGGTGGTGCTCGGCGCGGAGCTGGACGACCTGCCCGACGCCGCCCTGGACGCGCTGCTCGCGCCGAAGGACGGCACCGCCCCGGTGTTCGCCCGCGTGGACCCGCGGCAGAAGGCGCGGGTCGTCGGCGCGCTGCGCCGCACCGGGCGGACGGTCGGCTTCCTCGGCGACGGGATCAACGACGCGCCCGCACTGCGCGCCGCCGACGTCGGGATCTCGGTCACCGGCGCCGTGGACCTGGCGCGCGAGTCCGCCGACGTGGTGCTCGCGGACCGCGACCTGTCGGTCCTCGCGCACGGCATCACCGAGGGCCGCCGGACGTTCGGCAACGGCGTCAAGTACATCCGGATCGCGGTGACGTCGAACCTGGGCAACGTGGCGTCCATGCTGGCGGCGAGCGTGCTGCTGCCGTTCATGCCGCTGCTGCCGCTCCAGGTGCTCGTCCAGAACCTGCTGTTCGACCTGTCGCAGCTCTCGCTGGCCCGCGACCGGGTGGACCCGGCCGACCTGCGCGGCCCCCGCACCTTCGACGCGCGCGAGCTGGCCCGGTTCGCGGCCGTGTTCGGCCCGCTCGGGGCGCTGTTCGACCTGGCCGCGTTCGGCCTGTTCTGGTGGCTGCTGGAGGCGCGTTCGGGCGCGGGCGGCGAGGCCCTGTTCCACACCGGCTTCCTGGTGGAGAACCTGCTCGCCCAGGCCCTCACGCTGCTGGTGCTGCGAGGGCGGGGCCGCCGCCGGGGGGCGCCGCGCGCGGCCCGGACGGTGGTGGCGGCGGCCTGCGTGCTCGCGCTGACCGCGCTGCTGCTGCCGCTGTCACCCCTGGCCGGGCCGCTCGGGCTGGTGCCGCTGCCGCTCGCGGCCGTCCCGGTGCTGGCGGCCGTCCTGGCGGGCTACGGGACCACGCTGGTGATCGTCCGGAACCGGTTCCTGAGAGCGTCGTAACCTGGAAGTGGGAACGGCGGGTCAGTGGCGCGGCCGGCCGGTCCTGTCGGGGCTGCCCTGCTGCTCCAGCTCGGCCCTGATCCGGTCGCGCTCGGCCTCCAGTTCGGCGATCTGGCCCTGGAGCTCCTGGCGCATCTGCAGGTCCTGGCCGGCGTCGCCGTAGTCCTGCGGGATCGATGCCGACTCCTCGCCCAGATCGGCGCCCTCGCCGCGCAGCCGGCGCAGGGTCTCGTCGACGTTCTCCAGTCGTTTCCGCAGGTCAGATGAGGTCATGCCGGGTGATATTCCCCTAGGTCACCGGACATAACGCCCACCTTCCCCGGGAATCACTCAAGGAAGGGCTATGCAGGAGGTCACTCACATGGTCCAGCGACACGACGGCAACGAGGAAGAGCAGCTCCGGTACGAGTCGGAGATGGGCGACGACGAGCAGGAGTACACCACCCGCTCGACCGAGCGCTACATCGAGGACCCGCCCGCCGACCTGGTGATCGAGGAGGACTCGGAGGAGGGCCGGCTCGGCATCGTCCGGGAGAACGCCGAGGAGTACCGGCGGGGCGACCGGAGGCGCGAGGACGCCGCGTGGGACGACCGTCCCGCCGAGGTCACCGCCGTCCGGGACACCCGTGGCAGACCTCCGGAGGAGGACGCCTTCGCCGACGACCGGCACGCCGAGACCCGCCCCGGCGGCTACTCCCCCGAGCCCGACTGACCGCGTCCGCCGCCCCGCTCCGGCGGGCCGCCGGCCTCTGGAGGGCCGTCGTCCTCGGGCGGACCACCGGCTTCTGGCGGGCCGCCGTCCTCGGGCAGGTCACCGCCGTCATCGGACGGCGGGTCCCGGCGCGCCTCGGCGGTGGCGAGCGCCGCCTCGACGGCCGCGCCGAACGACTCCATGTCGTGTGAGCCGCCGTACTCGACGCCGTTCAGGAAGAACGTCGGCGTCCCGTGCACGCCCGCGCGCTTCCCGGCTCGCTTCACCTCGCCCACCCTGCGTTCCAGCTCCCGGACGTCCTCCCACGGGAAGAAGCCCATCCGCTCGGAGTAGGCGAGCAGGTCGCGGTCGTTCAGCGCGAGCTGGTTCGCGAACAGGACGCGGTGCATCTCCCAGAACAGGCCGTGCGTCGCGGCGGCCTCGGCGACCAGCGCCGCGGGCATGGCGTGCGGGTGGATCTCCTGGAGCGGGAAGTGCCGGAACACCAGCCGCAGCCGGTTCCCGTACCGCCGTTTCAGCTCGTCCACCACGGGCTGGACGGCCCCGCAGAACGGGCACTCGTAGTCGCCGTACTCGATCAGCGTGACCGGGGCGTCGGGCGGCCCGAGGACGTGGTCGGCGGACGTGACGGGCGGCAGCGGCTCCTGCCCGTCCTCCGGTTCCGCCCCGCCCGAGGGCGGCGCGCACACCCCGCCGCGGTCCCACACCAGCCGGAAGACCACCCAGCCGAGCCCCGCGGCCAGCAGCGACCCGGCCAGGATGCCGATCTTCGCCTGGGACTGGAGGTCCGGCCGGTCGGTGAAGGCGAGGTCGGTGATGAACAGCGAGACCGTGAACCCGATGCCCGCGACCGCCGCGCCGCCGAACAACTGCCCCCACACCAGCCTTCCGGGAAGATCGCCCCAGTTCAGCCGCAGCGGGATCCAGGTGCCGAGCGCGATCCCGGCGAACTTGCCGACCACCAGGCCGAGCACGATGCCGAGCGTCACCGGCGACGTCGCGGCGCGCCGCAGCGACTCGGGATCGAGCCGGACACCCGCGTTGGCCAGCGCGAACACCGGAACGATCACATAGCTCGTCCACGGGTGCAGCAGGTACTGCAGGCGCTCGTTCACCGACACGGTCGACACGACCGACCGGCGCGCCGCCCGCGCAAGCTGCGGGCTCGGGTCGCGCTGCAGCGCCTGCACCAGCTCCCCGGCCCGCAGCCGCTCGGTGTCCGGCGGCGCGTACACGTTCACCAGGGCGCCCAGCACGATCCCGGCGATCGTCGGGTGGACGCCGCTGCGCAGCACCGCGCCCCACACCAGGACGCCGAGCAGCAGGTAGACCGGCCCGCGCCCGACGCGCAGCCACCGGACGGCCACGATCAGCGCGAACAGCCCCACCGCGACGAGCAGCGGCCAGACCGACAGGTCCTCGGTGTAGAAGAGCGCGACGACGGAGATGGCGCCCATGTCGTCGACGACGGCGAGGGTCAGGAGGAACGCCCGCAGCGGGTCCGGGCAGCGCGCCCCGATGACCGCCAGCAGTCCCAGCACGAACGCCGTGTCCGACGCCATCGGGATGCCCCAGGCGTCCGCGCCGGGACCGCCCGCGTTGACCGCGTAGTACAGCAGCGCCGGGACGACCATGCCGCCGAGCGCGGCCACCGCGGGGACGGCCACCACGCGCCGTTCGCGGAGCTGCCCGACCTTGACCTCGCGGCTGATCTCCAGCCCGATGACGAAGAAGAACAGCGCCATCAGGCCGTCGTTGACCCACTCGCGAAGCGTCAGGCCCAGTTCGTTGGTGCCGAGGACGACCGAGAGGCCCGTCTTCCAGAACCGCTCGTAGCTGTCGTGCCAGGGCGAGTTCGCCCAGAGCAGCCCGGCCGCCGTCGCGGCGAGCAGCACCAGCGTGCTGCCGGTCTCGGTGGCGAGGAACGAGCGCAGCCCCTCCGGGACGACCCGCGCGGCGACGGGACTCTGCGGTGGCTCCGCCGCCGTCCCCAGCCGCTCCGCCGTCGTCCTCGGCCGCTCCTCCGTCACCCCCGCCGCTCCCCGCTCGCCTTGTCCGCCCCGTCCGCCTCGTTTCGCCTCGTTCGCCCGTCAGCCCGTCCGGACCGTCGGTCAGAGGCGGATCACGAGCTTGCCGCGCGCGCCGCCGCGCTTGATCTCGGCGAGCGCGGCGGGGGCGTCGGCCAGATCGACCTCCCGGTCGATGTGCACCGTGAGCTTGCCCCGGTCGATCAGCTCCGCGAGCGTCTCCAGCAGCTCCCGGGACGCCTTGTTGACGAAGTTGACCGCCCGGATGCCGCGCTTCTTCAGCCCGGCCGTGTTCGCCTGCCCGATCGTGGACGCGACGATGCCGCCCTTGCGCACCGCCCCGGCGAGCTCGTCCAGCCGCCGCTCGTCGTCGACCATGTCGATCACGATGTCCAGGCCGTCCGGGTGCGCCTCGGTGACGGACTCGAACAGGTCGCCCGCGCGGTGGTCCACGGTCTCGTCCGCGCCGAGCCGCAGCATCCGGTCGGTCATGTCGGGCCCCGCCGTGGCGATCACGCGCGCGCCCTTCAGCGCGGCGAGCTGGACGACCGCCTGCCCGACCCCGCCGGTCGCGCCGCACACCAGGACCGTCCTGCCCTCCTCGACGCCGGTCCGCTCGACCAGGTTGTAGGCCGTCATGCTCGCCGTCGGGACGGCCGCCGCCTGGCTGTAGACCATCTTCTGCGGCATCGTCGCGACCGGCCCGTCCGCCGCGACGACCGCGTACTCGGCGTAGCTGCCGAGGCCGCGCGGGACGGCGCCGAACGAGCCGTACACCTGGTCGCCCGTGCGGTACCGGTCGACGCCCTCGCCGACCTCCTCGACCACCCCGGCGCCGTCCTGGCCGAGGATCAGCGGGAACCGCGCCTGCACGACGTCCTTCATCGCGCCGGCCGCGACCTTCCAGTCGTACGGGTTCACCCCCGCGGCGACCAGCTTCACCAGGATCTCGCCCGGTCCCGGCTCGGGCCGGTCGAGGTCCATCAGCGACGGCGTGGCGCCGTACTCCGACACGGCGATGGCACGCATGCGGCTTCCCCCCGTTTCCCCCGTCGGGAATGATCTACCCAGGGTGGGCCGAACCACACGACCGCGCAGGTCAGCGCGCCGATCTTGGTCGGATCCGGGGGACGGCCGGGGTCAGTGGCCGGGGTCGGGGCGCGGGGTCAGTGGGCGGGACCGGGGCTCGGGGAGAGCGTCGGCGAGTCGCCGGGCAGCGGGTTCCCGTCCCGCTTCTTGTCCTTCTTATCCTTCTTGTCTTTCTTGTCCTTCTTGGGTGGCTCGGGCTCGCCGTCGCCCATGCTGAAGTAGTGCGACGGCGGCTCGTGGAAGTCGGTCTCGGGCACGCCGTCCAGCGCGTCCGACAGGGTGTCCTGCCAGATCGGGGCCGGGATCGTCGCGCCGAACACCTCGCCGTAGCACTCCCCGTTCATGCACAGGTCGTCCATCGGGTACTTGTAGCCGCCGCGCGGGTCGCCGACCCAGACCGCCGACGCCAGGTCCGGGGTGTACCCGGCGAACCAGGCGGCGGAGAAGTTGTCCACGGTCCCGGTCTTCCCGGCCGCCGGACGCCCGATCCCGGACCCCGCCGCGGTGCCCTTGGTCAGCACGCCCCGCAGGACGTGGTTCACCGCGTCCGCGACGCCCTTGTCGATCACCTGCTTGCAGTCCGCCGACGGGACCTTGCGCTGCTTGCCGGACGTGTCGGTCACCGACGTAATCGCGACCGGACGGCAGTACCTCCCGCGCGCGGCGAACGTGGCGTACGCGGCGGCGAGCCGCAGCGGCGACACCGGGTTGAAGCCGAGCGTGAACGAGGGGTACTGCTCCAGCGGCTTGCCGTTGGCCTGCCGCATCCCGAGCTTCTCGGCCATCCGCACCGTGTCGCAGAGCCCGACCTCCTTCTCCAGGCCGAGGAAGAAGGTGTTCACCGAGTGCCAGGTGCCCGTGACCAGCGAGAACTGCTTGCCGCCCTCGCCGTCGGCGGAGTTGCGCAGCGAGGTGTGGTCGCCGACCCGGTCGCCGTCGCAGTTGCGGTAGCCGGTCGGCGTGAACGAGGTCGGCGCGTCCAGCATGGTCCCGAACGGCATGTCGTCCTGGAGGGCGGCGGCCAGCGTGAACACCTTGAAGGTGGAGCCCGCCTGCATGCCGATGCTGGACCCGTGGTCGGCGTCGGCGGCGAAGTTGATCCACGTCTTGCCGCGCTCGTTGTCCGGGCCCAGGTCGCGGTCCACCGCCATCCCCCGGATCGCGCCCGTGCCCGGCTCGACCAGCGCCTCGGCGGCGGCCTTGTGCGCGGAGTTCTTCGGCGGGACGTGCCGGTCCACCGCCCGCTGCGCCGCCTTCTGCATCCGCCAGTTCAGCGTCGTCCGGATGGTGAGGCCGCCGCGCTTGAGCACCTTCTCCCGGTCCGCCCGCGTCTTGCCGAACACCGCGTTCGTCAGGATCTCCCGCTGCACGTAGTCGCAGAAGAACGGCGCGCCGCTGCTCACGCAGCCGTTGCGCGCCTGGTGCACGTGCAGCCGGACGGGCTGGCTCGCGGCGGCGTCGGCGGTGGCCCGCGGGATCCAGCCGAGCTCGGCCATCCGGGCCAGCACGACGTCGCGGCGGCGGCGCGCGGCGTCCGGGTGGTTCACCGGGTCGTAGGCGTAGGGGTAGCGGACGACGCCCGCGAGCAGCGCCGCCTCCGGCAGCGTCAGCTTCGCGGCGGTCTTGGAGAAGTAGTGCCGGGCCGCCGCCTCGACGCCGTACGCGCCGTCGCCGAAGTAGGCGATGTTGAGGTAGCGGCGCAGGATCTCGTCCTTGGAGTACCGCTTCTCCAGCGCGACCGCGTACCGCAGCTCGCGCATCTTGCGGCCCGCCGACAGCTCCGTCGCGTCCTTGCGCTGCGTGTCGTTGGTGGCCTGGGTGAGCAGCAGGTTCTTGACGTACTGCTGGGTGAGGCCCGAGCCGCCCTGGGTGACCTGCCCCGACCCGAGGTTGCTGACCAGCGCGCGCAGCGTGCCCTTGGAGTCGAGCGCGCCGTGCTGGTAGAACCGGCTGTCCTCGATCGCCAGGACGGCCTGCCGCACCACCGGCGCGATCTTGTCGAGCGGGACGTCGATCCGGTTCTGGTAGTAGAACGTCGCGATCGTGCTGCCGTCCACCGCCAGGATCGTGGACCGCTCGGGCACGCCGCTGGTGTCGATGCCCTCGGGGACGTCCTGCAGCCAGTCGGCGGCGTCGCGGGTGGACACGCCCGCCGTGAACGCCGTCGGCAGCAGCAGGAGCGCGACCAGGACCCCGGCCAGCGCGGCGAAGCCGAACAGGCCCCGGATGGTGCGCAGTTTGTCCGGTATCTCCTCGTCCCGCATCCCAGGCAGCACGGCCCCAGGGTAAACGGCGGGCCACGGCCCGGCCAGACCTTCGCCGATCTTCGTCCGGCGGCTAGTCGCCCGACGCAGGGTGCTCGCGCTCCCAGGCCCGGACGCGACCGGCGAACTCGCGGGCCGCGGCGCGCAGCTCGGCCTCGGCGTCCACACCCTCCGCCTGCGCCTGCCTGACCAGCGAGAACAACCGTCCCACCAGGTCGGAGCCGAACTCCTCGTAGGCGTCCTCGGGCAGCTCGACGCGGGCCGCGCGGCGCTGGAGCTGCGCGGCGAGGCTGAGCGCGGGCTGGCCCATCGGGACGCCGTCCAGCACCGAGGCCGCCTCGCCCTTCTTCTCCGCCCGCTCGGCCGCCTTGATCTGCTCCCAGTTGGCGTTCACCTCGTCGGCGTCCCGGACGGTCACGTCCGCGAACACGTGCGGGTGCCGGCGGACGAGCTTGTCCACGATCCCGGCCGCCACGTCGTCGATGGTGAAGCCGGTCCCGTCGTCCCGCTCGGACGCCACGACCGAGTGGAACGCGACCTGCATCAGCACGTCGCCGAGCTCCTCGCGCAGCGCGGCGAGGTCGCCGCCGGAGACGGCGTCCTCGACCTCGTACGCCTCCTCCAGCAGGTACTTCACCAGCGACTCGTGGGTCTGCTTGCGGTCCCACGGGCACTCGCGGCGCAGCGTGTCCATGACCGAGACCAGGTCGAGCAGCCGCGCGCCCGGCAGGTCGTAGGAGCCGTGCAGCACCTCGACGTCCAGCGGGTCGTCCACGACGCGCCGCCCGATCTCGCGCATCAGCCGCTCGTCACCGTCCTGCGCGGCGACGAACACGACGTCCGCGCCCGGACCGGCGGACCCCGACGGGCCCTCCGCCTCCCGGCGCGCCAGGTCGACCAGCGCGTCCGGGTCGGGGTCGGTGACCCGCTCGACGCGGACCCCGGCCTCGGCGAGGTAGGGCAGCAGCGGGTGATCGTCGCGCGCCAGCACGCGCGGGGCCGAGCGCAGCGCCTCCCAGGCGCGCCAGGTCAGCAGACCGGGCGCCACCCGGTGGGACGTCGCGAGCAGGATGAGACTCATGGGTCAGCGCACACCTGATTCCGTGGCGGACAGCCGGTACACCACCGGGCTGATGGTGACCTTCGCGGGGTCGAACGTGCCGAAGCGGGGGTTCACGCGGACCTTCAGCTTCGCGGCGGCGTCGGCCAGCGCCTGGTCGAACCGCAGCATCGCCTGCCGCGCCGTCGGGGAGTTGGGCGTGTGGTCCCAGCCGAACCGGTCCATCAGCAGGATCTGGATGGCGTTGAAGCGGGCCACGTCGCGCACCCGGTCCTTCGGCAGGCCGGCGGCGAGGGTCATCGACACCGCGTTGGACGTCGGCGCCTGGTCCATCATCGCCAGCGCCTGGTCGACGTCGCCGCCGGTCGGCTCGACCCCGTTGTCCCGGGCCGCCCGGTCGCCGATCCGCAGGAACACCAGCGTGCTCAGGGTGGCGCGGACGTCGGACTCGCTCGCCGCGTCCGTGCCCATCTGCTGCTGCTGTTCCGGCGGCTCGCCGCGCACGGCCCCGGCCTGCGGGTCGGCCTTGAACTCGGGCCGCCAGACCCGGACGGTCCGGTCCAGGTCGGCGACGGTGATCCGCTCGTCGCCGACCAGGGCCGCCGCGCCCGCCCTCACCGGCCCGCCGCCGCAGCCCGACAGCAGCACGGCCGACAGCGGCAGCGCCGCGAGTGCGGTGATCCTCGTCTTCTTCATGATCGGCACCCTAGGCCCGCGCGGGTTCGAGGAACAACGCCTCGACCAGGTCGGTGGCCCAGCGGAGCAGTTCCTGGTCGCGCAGCGGCGTCCCGCCCAGCGGCTTGGTCTTGGGCGCCGGCACGAGCAGCGTCCTGGTGGCCGGCTTCAGCAGGCTCTTCGGGTAGAGCCGCTGCAGCCGCACCTGGCGCGAGTCGGGCAGCTCGACCGGGGCGAACTTGACGAACGTCCCCTGGAGGGTCACCTCGCTCAGCCCCGCCCGGCGCGCCTTCGCCCGGAACCGCGCGACCTCCAGCAGGTTCAGCACCGGGACGGGCAGCGGCCCGAACCGGTCCTTCAGCTCGTCGGCGACGGCGGCGATCTCGTCGTCGGAGGTGATCGCGGCGATCCGGCGGTAGGCGTCCAGCCGCAGCCGCTCGCCCGGGATGTACTCGTGCGGCAGGTGGGCGTCCACCGGCAGCTCGACCTTGGTCTCGGGCAGCTCCTCGGCGCGCGCGCCGCCCTCCTTCAGGTCCCGGACGGCCTCACCGACCATCCGGACGTACAGGTCGAACCCGACGCCCGCGACGTGCCCGGACTGCTCCGCGCCGAGGATGTTGCCCGCGCCGCGGATCTCCAGGTCCTTCATGGCGACGTACATGCCCGCGCCGACCTCGGTGTGCTGCGCGAGCGTGGCGAGCCGCTCGTGCGCGGTCTCGGTCAGCGGCGTCTCCGGCGGGTACAGGAAGTACGCGTAGGCGCGCTCCCGGCCGCGTCCGACGCGTCCGCGGAGCTGGTGCAGCTGCGACAGGCCGTACATGTCGGCGCGGTCGACGATCAGGGTGTTGGCGTTCGGGACGTCCAGGCCGGACTCGACGATCGTGGTCGCCACGAGCACGTCGAAGTTCTTCTCCCAGAAGTCGACCATCACCTTCTCGAGCTCGTGCTCGTTCATCTGGCCGTGCGCGACCGCGACCCGCGCCTCCGGGACGAGCTCCCGGATCTGCGCGGCGACCTTGTTGATCGACCGGACCCGGTTGTGCACGAAGAACACCTGGCCCTCGCGCAGCAGCTCGCGCCGGACGGCGGCGGCGATCTGCTTCTCCTCGTACGGCCCGACGAAGGTCAGCACCGGGTGCCGCTCCTCCGGCGGGGTGAGGATCGTGGACATCTCGCGGATGCCGGTCAGGCCCATCTCCAGGGTGCGCGGGATCGGCGTCGCCGACATGGCGAGCACGTCCACCTGGGTGCGCAGCCGCTTCAGCTCCTCCTTGTGCTCGACGCCGAACCGCTGCTCCTCGTCGATGATCACCAGGCCGAGGTTCTTGAACCGGGTCTGCGCCGAGAGCAGCCGGTGCGTGCCGACCACGACGTCCACGGTGCCCTTGGCCAGGCCGTCCAGCGTCTCCCTGATCTCGCCCTCGGTCTGGAACCGGCTGATCGGCTTCACGCTGACCGGGAACGCCGAGAAGCGCTCGGAGAACGTGGACAGGTGCTGCTGGACGAGCAGCGTCGTCGGCACCAGCACGGCGACCTGCCGCCCGTCCTGGACGGCCTTGAACGCCGCCCGCACCGCGATCTCGGTCTTGCCGTAGCCGACGTCGCCGCAGATCAGCCGGTCCATCGGGACCGGCTTCTCCATGTCGGACTTGACCTCGTCGATCGCGGCGAGCTGGTCGGGCGTCTCCACGTAGGGGAAGGCGTCCTCCAGCTCGCGCTGCCACGGGGTGTCGGCGCCGAACGCGTGGCCGGGGCTCGCCATCCGCGCCGAGTACAGCCGGATCAGCTCGCCCGCGATCTGCTTGACCGCCTTGCGCGCCCGCGACTTGGCCTTCTGCCAGTCCGCGCCGCCCAGCCGGTGCAGGCTCGGCGCCTCGCCGCCGACGTAGCGGGTCAGCTCCTCCAGCTGGTCGGTCGGGACGAACAGCCGGTCGCTCTTGGCGTACTCCAGGATCAGGTACTCGCGGGTCGCGCCCTGCACGGTGCGGCTGACCATCTCGACGTACCGGCCGACGCCGTGCTGCTCGTGCACGACGTAGTCGCCGGGACGCAGTTGCAGCGGGTCGATGCCGCCGCGCCGCCGGGACGGCATCCGCCGCATGTCCTTGGTGGACGCCTTCTGCCCCGACAGGTCGGTCTCGGTGAGGACGGCGAGCTTCACCGACTCCCAGACGAACCCGTGCTCCAGCAGGCCCGTGGCCACGTTCACCAGGCCCGGCTTCGGCTCGTCCGGCAGGTCGGTGAGCGTCGCGCCGAGGCCCTCCTCGCCGACGAGCTGCACCAGCCGCTCGGCGGGCCCGTGCCCGGCGGTGACCAGGACGACCCGCCAGCCGCCGTCGATCCACGCCTTGAGGTCGCCCATCACCCGGGCGGTGTCGCCCCGGTACGCCTCGGCCGGGTGGACGCGCAGGTCGAGCTCGTCCTCCTGGGTGAAGGCCGAGACCGTCCAGCGGTGCAGGCCGAGCGCGTCGTTGTGCTCGACGACCTCCTCCAGCGAGCGGAACGCCGCCGCGCCGAGGTCGATCGGCGCCTCGCCGCCCGCCGCCGCGTTCACCCAGCTCGCTTCCAGGAACTCCTGGCTGGTGCGGACCAGTTCGGCGGACCGGGTGCGGATCCGCTCCGGCTCGCAGACCAGCAGCGCCGAGCCCTTCGGCAGCAGGTCGGTGAGCAGCTCCATGCGCTCGGCGAGGACGGGCGAGAACGCCTCCATGCCCTCGACCGTGTCGCCGCCCGCGATCCGCAGCAGGATCTCCTCCAGCGCGGGGTGCCGGGCGGCGAGCGTCCGGGCGCGCTCCCGGACGGCGTCGGTCAGCGGCAGCTCGCGGCACGGCGGCGCCCACAGCCCGTCCTGCGCGATCTCCAGGGACCGCTGGTCGGCGGCCTTGAAGTAGCGGACCTCCTCGACCGTGTCGCCCCAGAACTCGACCCGGAGCGGGTGCTCCTCGGTCGGCGGGAACACGTCCAGGATGCCGCCGCGCACGGCGATCTCGCCGCGCTTCTCGACCAGGTCGACGCGGTGGTAGCCCGCCTCGACCAGCGCCCGGACCACGTCGTCGAGGTCGGCGTCCTCACCGGATCGCAGCCGCACCGGCTCCAGGTCGGCGAGCCCCGCCACGATCGGCTGCAGGACGGCGCGGACCGGTGTCACCACCACGTCGAGACGGCCCGCCTTGCCCGTCCCGTCCCCGTCCCGCCCGCCGGCGATGTCGGCGCTGTCGGGGGCGTCCGGGTGGACGAGCCGCCGCAGCACGGCGAGGCGCTGGCCGACGGTGTCCGAGCGCGGCGACAGCTTCTCGTGCGGCAGGGTCTCCCAGGCGGGGAAGTGCGCGACGCGGTCGGGGTCCATCAGGCTGCTCAGCGCGGCGGCGAGGTCCTCGGCCTCGCGCGCCGTGGCGGTCACGGCCAGCACCACCCCGGCCTGCGGGCGCAGGGCGCGCGACAGCGCCGCCCCGAGGATCGGCCACAGGGACGGCGGCGCGACGACGGACCGTGGATCGTCCGGGCTGGCCAGGGCCGTGCCCAGGGTGTCGTCGGCGTACGCGAGATCAACAAGTCCAGAAAGCGTCATCACTGCCTGCAACGTCATCGCCCCGCCGAACAATCCGCGGCGTCGCCTGCCGCGACCCGATTCGGGGCAGCCCGAAAACCCGGGAGCCAACGGCCCGCCGGAGTCACCACCACCCTACGCGGCGCCCGCGGCAACCCGCGCGGACTCGTCCGCAATCACCATGTCGCGCCGCACGTCCCTTCCCTCCTCTTCACGTCCCTGACGTCACCGGCTCTCCTGGCAGCCCCCCGCCGGACAAATGAGTTGACGCGGCCGTCTAGAGTGAGACACGAATGTCGCAAACGAGACGATGATGGGTAGCATGCGCAGCACAGACGAGATCCTCGGGGCCGCCATCCGGCACCTGAACGCCGAGCCGACCGCCTCGATGGCCCAGCTGGCCGAGGCCGCCGGGGTGAGCCGCGCCACGCTGCACCGGCACTTCGCCAGCCGCGAGGACCTGCTGCGCGCGCTCGGCGAGCGCGCCACCCGCCGCTGGGAGGAGTCCCAGGACGCCGCGGGGATCGACGACGCCGCCGCGTCCGGCGACCCGGACCGGCTGGCGGCGGCGCTGCGCGCGATGCTGACCGCCTTCGTGGTGGACGCCGACGACTTCGGCTTCGCGCTCACCGACCACTTCGTGAACCGCGTCCCGGAGCTGGTCGCCTGGGGCGCCCGCCTGGAGGAGCGCGAGATCGCCTTCTACGCGGCCTGCCAGAGCGCCGGGGTCCTGCGCGCCGACCTGCCGGTGCGCTGGGTGAGCAACACGGTCTACGGGCTGATGATCAGCGTCCGCGAGAGCCTGCGCCGCGGCGACGTGGCCCACCGGGACGTCGCCGACCTCGCGATCGACACGTTCCTCGCCGGCGCCGCTCCCCTACCGACGGAAAACAGCCGGATGAGGCGAACCGCGGACCGCTCACATCGGGCCGCTGCGCCCCGGACGCCGACGGACGCCGGGCGGACGCGGCAGGGATTCGACCTATGACTTTCGACGCACGACAGGGGACTGAGATGACGACGGCGGATCCGGTGGAGAACACGCCGCCGACCAGGGACGACACGACCACGCGGGCGGGGGCTCGGGTGGGGGCTCGGGCAGGGACTCCGGCCCCGCATCCGCGGCGCTGGGCCGGGCTTGCCGTGCTGTCGGCGAGCCTGCTGCTCGTCGTGATGGACATGACCGTCCTGAACGTGGCGCTGCCGGAGATCTCGGCCGACCTGCGGCCGGACGCGATCTCGCTGCTGTGGATGGTGGACGTCTACTCGCTGGTGGTGTCCGGGCTGCTGGTGACGTGGGCGGCGGTCGGCGACCGGTGGGGGCGCAAGCGGATGCTGCTCACCGGGTTCGCGCTGTTCGGGCTGGCGTCGCTGGCCGTGCTGTGGGCGGACACGCCGGGCACGGTCATCGCCGTCCGGGCGCTGCTCGGCGTCGGCGGCGCGATGATCATGCCGTCCACGCTGTCGATGATCCGGCAGCTTTTCACCGACCCGCGCGAGCGCGCGACGGCGCTCGGGATCTGGGGGACGATGGCCGCGCTGGGCGGCGCGCTCGGCCCGATCCTGGGCGGCGCCCTGCTGGAGACGTTCTCCTGGCACTCGGCGTTCCTGGTGAACGTGCCGGTGATGGCGGTCGCGCTGGTCGCCGGGTGGTTCCTGCTGCCCGAGTCGCGCAACCCGTCCCCGGGACCGTGGGACGCGCCGGGCGCGGTCCTGTCGATCGTCGGGATGGTCGGGCTCGTCTACGCGATCAAGCACTTCGGCAAGGACGGCGTGACCGGCGAGGCGCTGGCCGCCGGCGCGGTCGCGGCCGTCGCGCTGGGCTGGTTCGTGCGGCGCTGCCTGCGCCGCGAGCACCCGCTGCTGGACGTCCGGCTGCTGCGCGGACGCGCGTTCTCGGCCGGGATCGTCACGGCGCTGACGGTCAGCATCGCGGCCGCCGCGACGATGCTGCTGCTCGCGCAGTGGATGCAGGTCGTGCAGGGGTACTCGCCGCTGGAGTCCGGCATCCGGCTGCTGCCCGAGGCGGCCGGCGCGGCGGTGTTCTCGCCGCTCGCCCCGGCCATCGCGAACCGGATCGGCGCGCGGGCCGTGCTGTCGGGCGGGCTGCTGCTCATCGGCGTGGGCTTCGCCGCGCTGTTCTTCGGCCCGGAGCCGCTCGGCTACCCCACCGTGGCGGTGGCGCTGCTGGTGGTCGGCGTCGGGCTCGGCGCGCTGGGCGTCGCATCCGCGGTGATCATGGCGGGCGCGCCCGCGGAGCGGTCCGGCAGCGCCGCCGCGTTCGAGGAGACCAGCTACGAGCTGGGCGGCGCGCTCGGCGTCGCGGTGCTCGGCAGCGTCGCCGCCGCGGTGTTCCGGCACGGCCTGCCGGTGTCCGACCTGGCCGCGGCCGGGATCACCGGACGGGCCGCCGACCAGGCCCGCGAGTCCATCGCGGGCGCGGTCGAGGTCGCCGCCGGGCCGGGCGGGGCGCGGCTGGTCGAGGAGGCCAAGACCGCGTTCACCACGTCCCTGGAGTGGACGGGCGTCGCGGGCGGCGTGCTGATGCTGGCGGCGGCCGTCCTGGTCTGGGTGCTGACCCCGCGTGAGCTGGACCTCGCCGAGGTCGAGCACTGACCCCGGCCCTCCGCCGTCCCCGGCCTCGGCGGCCGGGGATGGCGGAGGCCGGGTTTCGGACGTGCGCTAATGGGCCCATGGCGGCCCCCAGCGAACCGCTAAGAGATGGCAAATAGCGGACGCTGCGCATTGTGCCCGTTACGCTACGCACTTGTGACCGAACTGCGCACCACCCCGGTCAACCCCGGCGAGCTCTTCTCCGCACGCGTCCGGCAGTACTGCGCCGAGCGCCCGCCGCACCGGCTGCAGCTGCTGGAGGCGGGCTGCGGCTGGGGGCACGCGCTCGACCTCGGGAACCTCGACGTGCAGACCACCGGCGTCGACCTCGACCTCCCCGTCCTGCGCGCCCGCACCCGCGCCCGCACCGACCTCGACACCTGGCACCTGGGCGACCTGCGCGACGTCCCGATGCCGCCGCGCGCGTACGACGTGGTGCACGCCCCGTACCTCATCGAGCGGCTGCCCAATGCCGAGCTCGTGCTCGACCGGATCGCCGCCGCGCTCAAGCCCGGCGGGCTGCTGCTGGTCCGGATGCGCGACCGCGACACCGCGTACGGCTTCCTCGACCGCAACGTCCCCGGGGCGCTGCGCCGCGTCGCCGCGCGCGCCACCGGCGGACGCGCCCGGCGCGGCGAGGTGCC
>NZ_QURH01000286.1 GCF_003428695.1 Actinomadura logoneensis | reverse complement strand
GCCGCGGCCCTGCTGGGAATCGCCGACCCCGACGCGGTGCTGTTCGCCGCCAACGGCCGCCAGGCCGTCGCGGGGGCGGTCGCGGCGCTGGTCCCGCCGGGCGGGCGCCTCGGGGTCGAGCCGTTGACGTATCCCGTGGTCAAGGGCCTGCTCGCCCGGCTCGGGGTCCGGGCCGTCCCGATCGCCTCGGACGGCGACGGGCCGCGTCCGGACGCCCTGGCCGAGGCGCACCGCCGGGCGCCGCTCGGGGCCGTATATCTGCAACCGGCCCTGCACAATCCGACCGGGCTGACCGTCCCGCCGGGGCGGCGGGGCGCGCTCGCCGGGACGCTCGCCGAGCTGGGCGTCCCGCTGGTGGAGGACCGGGTCTGGTCGTTCCTCGCGGACACATCGCCGCTGGCGGACCTGCTCCCGGAGTCGGCGATCGTCGTGGACAGCCTGTCCAAGCGGGTCTCGCCCGGCCTGACGACCGGGTTCCTCGCCGTCCCCCGGGCGCTCCGGGGGCGGGTCGCCGAAACGCTGCGCGCGGGGGCGTGGGCGCCCACCGGGTACGCGCTGGAGGCCGCGACGGAGTGGCTGGCGGACGGCACCGTCGCCGCCCTCGCCGAGGCCAAGCGCCGGGACGCGGCGGCCCGGCGCTCCCTCGCCCTGGAACGGCTGGAGGGCTTCACGGTGTCGGCCGCGCCCCGGTCGTACTTCTGCTGGTGGGAGCTGCCCGCTCCGTGGCGCGCCGAGGCGTTCGCGGGCGCGGCGGCCCGGCTCGGCGTCACGGTCACACCGGGGGCGGTGTTCGCCACCGCCCCCGACGCCACGCCCGCGGCCGTCCGGCTGGGACTGGCCTCGCCGTCGCACGCCGGGCTCGCCCGCTCGCTGGACCTGCTGGCCGACCTCGCCCGGCGCGGACCCGACGCCCCGGAGGCGCCCGGTCGCCGGTGACGGATCAGGTTCCGGCGTGTTCGACGACGCGGGCCCACTCCGCCAGGAGCTCCTGGGCGGCGTCGGCGTCGGGGCCCTCGGCCCACAGGTGCGTGACGGCCTCGGACGGATCGGGCAGCACCAGCACCCACCGGCCGTCGGCCTCCACCACGCGGACGCCGTCGGTGGTGTCGATCGTGCGGCCTCCCGCGGCCTCCACGACCGTCCGCATCACGCTTCCCTTGGCCGCCCACGGGGTCGGCACCGAGCGGCGCAGCAGGTGCGCCTCGGGGATGCGGCGGTCGATCTGCGACAGCGTGAGCCGGGTCCGGGCGACCAGCCCGACGAGCCGGACGAACGCCGCGATCCCGTCCACGGTGGTGGAGAACTCCGGCATCAGGAACCCGCCCCGGCCGTCCGCGGCGAAGACCACGTCGGGCTGGGCGGCGGCGCGGGTCAGCACGTCCTGGGAGGTGGACACCCACTGCACCCGGACGCCGTGGAACCGGCACACCTGCTCGGCGACCCGGGTCGTGGTGACCGGGAGCGCGACCCGGCCGGTCCGGCGCTCGGCCGCGACCAGGTCCAGCATCACCAGCAGCGCCCGCTCGTCGCTGATCAGCTCGCCGTTCTCGTCCACCAGCGAGATCCGCTCGCCGACCGGGTCGAACCGGACCCCGAACGCGGCCCGCGAGGAGGACACCAGCTCGCCGAGCCGCTGCAGGTCGCGCATCCGCTCGGCGAGCGTCTCGGTCGGGTTCGCCTCGTCCAGCTTGGCGTTGCGGGTCAGCACGTCGACACCGACCTTGCCGAGCAGCGTCGGCAGCGCCAGCGAGGCGGTGCCGCCCGCGCAGTCCAGCACGAGCTTCAGCCCGGCCTCGCGGACGCCGGTGGTGTCCACCCGGCGCAGCAGGTCGCGGGTGTAGGTCTCCACGGCGCGGGCCGGATAGGTCAGCTCGGCGATCTCGCCGGGGAACGCGCGGCGGAACTCCTGGCGGCCGTAGACCCGCTCCAGCTTGCGCTGCGCGGCCTGCGACAGGTCGGCGCCGTCCTCGTCCAGGAACAGGATGTCCACGCCCTGCGGGTCGCCCGCCGTGGTGTGGATGTAGATGCCGCCGCAGCAGTCCTCGCGGGCGGTCTCGAACCGCGCCATCGGCAGCGCGCACGCCTCCAGGTCCTGGACGTCGATCGCGGACGCGGTGAGCGCGCTGATCACCGCGCGCTTGAGGGTGCGGGCGGCGCGCGAGGCGTCCCGGCCGGTGACGACCGTGGTGCCCTTCTTCAGCGTCGTCGCGTACGCGCTGGCCAGCCGGACCGCCAGCTCCGGGGTGATCTCGACGTTGATCAGCCCGGACACGCCGCGCGGCCCGAACAGGTTGCGCTGGCCCCGGGACTCCCAGATCACGCTGGTGTTGACGACCGCGCCGGCCTCGATGGTCTTGAACGGGTAGACCTTGACTCCGTTGGACAGGTACGCCTCGGCCTCGATGACGCACTCGTCGCCGACGACCGCGCCCTCCTCGACCCGCGCGCCCGCCATGACGTCGGTGTTCTTGCCGACCACGCAGCCGCGCAGGTTCGCCGACGGCCCGACGAACACGTTGTCGTGGACGACGGCCCGGTGCAGGAACGCGCCCTCCTTCACCACCACGTTGCTGCCGAGGACGGTGAACTCGCGCAGCTCGACGCCCGCCTCGACCTTGGCGTAGTCGCCGATGTAGAGCGGGCCCTTCAGGACGGCCTCGGCGTCCACCTCGGCGCCCTCGGCGACGAACACGCCCGGCGACACCTCGAACCCGTCCACGGGCAGGTCGACCAGGCCGGACAGCATGTCGGCCTGGGCCTTGAGGTAGCTCTCGTGGGTGCCGACGTCCTCCCAGTAGCAGTCGGCCACGTACCCGTACAGCGGCGCGCCCTCGGCGAGCAGGCGCGGGAAGACGTCGCCGGACCAGTCGACCGACTCGCCGGCGGCGACGTGGTCGAGCACCTCCGGCTCCATGACGTAGATGCCGGTGTTGACGGTGTCGGAGAACACCTGGCCCCAGGTCGGCTTCTCCAGGAAGCGCTGGATGCGGCCCCGCTCGTCCACGATGATGATCCCGAACTCCAGGGGGTTCGGGACGCGCTTGAGGCCGATCGTGACGAGCGCGCCGTTCTCCCGGTGGAACCGCACCATGTCGGTGAGGTCGATGTCGGTGAGCGCGTCCCCGGAGATCACCAGGAACCGGTCGTCGCGCAGCGCCTCCTCGGCGTTCTTCACGCTGCCCGCGGTGCCGAGCGGCACCTCCTCGGTGGCGTAGCTGAGGCTCATCCCGAGCTCCTCGCCGTCCCCGAAGTAGTTGCGGATCAGCGCGGCGAGGAACTGCACCGTCACCACGGTCTCGTCGAACCCGTGCCGCTTCAGCAGGCGCAGCACGTGCTCCATGATCGGCCGGTTGACCAGCGGGAGCAGGGGCTTGGGCTGGTTGGCGGTCATCGGACGCAGCCGCGTCCCCTCGCCGCCCGCCATCACAACGGCCTTCATCCGGTCTCCTCAGGGGTAGAACCGACGGCATCCGGGGGTGGATGTCAACGGGGGGTCTCCGCTCCCTTCTGGTCGCCGGCCGCGCCGCGCTCCGGGGCGGGGAGCGGAGCCGCCGCCGGGGGGTCGCCGCGTCCCGGACCGCCCTGGACGGAGCCGTTCCTCGCCGAGCCGTCGGGGACGGAGCCGTTGCGCGCGGGGCCGTCCGGGGCCGGGCCGTCGGGAGCGGGGCCGTCCGGGTTGGCGCCGGTCTCGGCGCGGGCGGCCCGGGCGAGCTGGACGGTCTGCGCCCAGTAGAGGACGGCGGCCCACCAGTAGAGGCCGACGCCCCAGATCGCGAAGGCCCAGCCGCCGACGCGGGCGGCCGTGGCCCACCAGCCGTGGTGGTCGCCGACCAGCAGCAGCGGGAAGGCGTAGAGCAGGCACATGGTGCCCGCCTTGCCGATGAAGTGGACGGGCAGGGTGCCCGCGTAGCCCAGCCGCCGCATGATCGGGACGATCGGGGTGATCGCCGCCTCCCGGCCGACCAGGACCAGCACGAGCCAGAGCGGGATCACCTCGCGGGCGGTCAGCCCGACGAGGGTGGCGAAGATGTAGAGCCGGTCGGCGGCCGGGTCGAGCACCGTGCCGAGCCGGCTGGTCTGGTTCAGGGCGCGCGCCAGCTTGCCGTCCAGCCAGTCCGACAGCCCGGCGAACACCAGCACGCCGAGCGCCCACCAGTCGTGGCCGGCCAGCACCAGCCAGAGGAACACGGGCACGCCGAGCAGCCGCGCGAAGCTCAGCAGGTTGGGCACCGTCCAGATCCGGCCCGTCACCGGCTCCGGCCCCGTCCCCGTCCCGGTCTCAGCATCCACCGCCGTGCTCGCCTCCCTGTCCCTTGATCCTGACCCTATCGGTAAGGATGCGAAAGCCCCCGGGGGCGTCCGGCCGCCGGGGAGGCGGACCCAGGGGTGGGCTCTGGGCGGTCCCCCGGCACGCTACGCCCCGTCCGGCACCCGCACCCAGTGTCCGGACGGCGCGGCACCGCTTGCCCCCGCCCGCCGCGTCCGCCGTCCGCGGACGCGGGCCGGGGCGGCCGGCTGTTCACATCCTGACCGGTATCGGCCGAACGACCCATATCTTCTGTTTTATCCGCCTGGGGAATGGGCCGCGGCCCCCGGCCTCCACCATGATCGGCTCAGGAGGTCAGCCCATGCTCATTCGCGCGGCCGCCGCTCTCGCGGCGGCCATCATCCCCCTGTCCGCGGTCGCGGCCGTCCCGCCCGCCCGCGCCGACGGGCCCGCCGCCACGGTCGTCCCCGTCCAGGTGACCGGCGACCCCGCCAAGCGGTTCAACCTCGTGGTGCTCGGCGACGGCTACACCGAGGCCGACATGCCGGCGTTCCGGCAGAACGTCGACAAGCACCTGAACGTGCTGTGGAGCATCGAGCCCTACAAGTCGTACCGCAGCTACATCAACGTGTACCGGGTGGAGATCCCGTCCAAGGTCTCGGGAGTGAGCTGCGACCCCGGCGTGACGGACGCGCGGAAGGACACGCCGCTCGGGATGTCCTTCTGGAGCGGCTGCCGGACCGACGGCATCCAGCGGCTGCTGGTCATGGACGACGACGCCGCGAACCGGTACGCGGGGCTGGTCAAGGACGTTCCCGCGGCGAACCGGCAGATCCTCGCCCTGGCCAACAGCACCACCTACGGCGGCGCGGGCGGCACGTACGCGACCGCGTCCGGCGGCAACGCCATGTCCGCGCTGATCTCCCCGCACGAGCTCGGCCACTCGGTCGGCGGACTGGACGACGAGTACGACTACTACTACCGGGGCGTCCCCGGCGGCACCTACACCGGCGGCGAGCCCGAGTCGATCCACCACACGCTGCTGACCGAGGACGAGATGCGGCAGCGGCGGCAGAAGTGGTGGCGCTGGCTCGGCGAGCGCAGCGAGGCGGGCGGCACGATCGGCCGCCACGAGGGCGGCCTCTACCACAGCCGGGGCGTCTGGCGGCCGAGCGAGCACTCGATCATGAAGAGGCTCGGCTACTACTACGACCAGGTCGGCCGCGAGCGGATGACCCAGGCCATCTCGCGGAAGGTCGACCTGGTCCAGGACGCCACGCCCGAGGGGACCGTCGGCGCCGACCGGGTGCTCTGGCTGGAGACCCTGCACCCCGTCGACCACGCGCTGCGCGTCGCCTGGACCGTGGACGGGCGGCCCGTCCGCGCCGGGCACGACCTGGACCTGCGGACCCTCCGCCTGAAGCGCGGCACGCACCGGGTCACGGTGCGGGTGGACGACCCGACCGCCTTCATCCGCGACCCCGCCGTCCGCGCGTCGTTCGCCCAGACGCGCACGTGGACGGTCGACACGTCCCTGCGGACCCCGCCGGACACCACCGCGCCCGGCTTCACCACGACGACGCCGACCGACCGCCCCGTCGGCGCGCACGCCGTCATCGCCGCCGAGACGACGCATCCCGCGACGTCGGCGCCGCGGATCGAGTGGCGCCTGGACGGACGCCGCGTCCGGGCCGACCGCGACCTGCGCCTGCCGCCGCTCCGCCCCGGGACGCACCGGGTCACCGCGACCGTCGGCACGGCCACCCGCACGTGGACGGTGGACGCGACGCCGCCCACCGTGACCGCCCAGGCGGAGCAGCCGCCCGCCGGTGACCGGCTGACGCTGAAGCTCACCCCGTCCGACGACCGGTCCGGGTACGTGGTCGCCGAGTTCCGTGTGGACGGCGACGGTTGGTACAACTACTTCGGCTGGCCGACCGACTCGACGCGTCCGTTCCTGTTCACCAAGACGGGGACGAACATCGACGACCTGATCTACGGCAGGCTCGCCGCCGGCCGCCACACCATCGAGTACCGGGCCATCGACGCCGCCGGGAACGCCGGGAAGCCGCGCAGCCTCACGGCCGTCCTGCGCTGAGCGGCCCGTCCGGCGGTTCCGGCCCGTCCTTTTGTCCGGGTCCGTCCGGCGGTTCCGGTTCCGTCCGCCGAGGTGGGAACGCCTCGGCGGACGGAACGTGCCGGCCGGGCGCGGGTCAGGCGAGCTTGCGCCGGAACGCGGCCATGGCCAGGACGTACGCGATGACGAGGACGCCCACGCACCAGGCGAGCGCCGTCCAGATGTCGTCGCCGACCGGACGGCCGGCGAACAGCGCGCGGATCGTGTCGACGATGGACGTCACCGGCTGGTGCTCGGCGAACGCGCGCACCGGTCCGGGCATCGTCCGCGTGGGGACGAACGCCGAGCTGACGAACGGCAGGAAGATCAGCGGGTAGGAGAACGCGCTCGCACCGTCCGCGGACTTGGCCGACAGGCCGGGCAGGACGGCGAGCCAGGTCAGGGTGAAGGTGAGCAGCAGCAGGAGGCCCGCGATCCCGAGCCACGCCGCCACCCCCGCGCCGGAGCGGAAGCCCATGAGCAGCGCGACGAGGACGACGACCGCGAGCGAGACCGCGTTGGCGACCACCGAGGTCAGCACGTGGGCCCACAGCACCGACGACCGCGCGATCGGCAGGGACTGGAAGCGTCCGAAGATGCCGCTCGCCATGTCCAGGAAGAGCCGGAAGGCCGTGTAGGACACGCCCGACGCGATCGTGATGACCAGGATGCCGGGCAGCAGGTAGTCGACGTACCTGCCCGGCCCCGCCGCCACCGCGCCGCCGAAGACGTACACGAACAGCAGCATGAAGGCGATCGGCATGACCGAGGTCGTGATGATGGTGTCCGGGCTGCGCAGGACGTGCCGCAGGGACCGTCCCAGCAGCGCGGCCGTGTCGCTCAGGAAACGCGTCCTCATCGCTGCCGCTCCTCGCTCGCCGCGCGCACGTCGTGTCCGTCGCCCGCGTCCCGGTCCGGTTCCGCTCCCCCTGGTCCGTCCTGCCGGGGTTCGTCCTGCCGGGGTTCGTCCTGTTGAGGTTCGTCCTGTGGGGGTTCGTCGCCGACGAGGGCGAGGAAGACGTCTTCGAGCGTCGGCTGCCTCTCGACGTACTCGACCTCGGCGGGCGGCAGCAGCGCCCGGAGTTCGGCGAGGGTGCCGGTCACGATGATCCGGCCGCGGTGCAGGATCGCGATCCGGTCGGCGAGGTGCTCGGCCTCGTCCAGGTACTGGGTGGTGAGCAGGACGGTCGTGCCCCGCCCGGCGAGTTCCCGGACGGCCGCCCACACCTCGAGCCGCGCCTGCGGATCCAGGCCGGTCGTCGGCTCGTCGAGGAAGATGACGGGCGGGCTCCCGATGAGGCTCATCGCGATGTCGAGTCTGCGGCGCATCCCGCCCGAGTAGGTGGCGACCCGGCGCGCGGCGGCGTCGGTCAGCGAGACCCGCTCCAGCAGGGCGTCCGCGACCGCCCCAGGGTCCTTCACGTGCCGCAGCCGGGCGATGAGGACCAGGTTCTCCCGGCCGGTGAGAATCTCGTCCACGGCCGCGAACTGCCCCGTGAGGCTGATGGACTCGCGGACGTCCGCGCCGTGCGTCGCGACGTCGTACCCGAGGACCGTGGCCGTCCCCGCGTCGGCCTTGAGCAGCGTGGCCAGGATGTTCACGACCGTGGTCTTGCCGGCCCCGTTCGAGCCGAGCAGCGCGAAGACCTGGCCGCGCGCCACGTCGAAGTCCACACCGCGCAGCACCTTCAGCCGCTTGTACGCCTTCTCCAGGCCCCGCACGCGGATCGCGGGGACCTCCTGTTCCGTCATCGGACGTTCCCTCTCTCCGGTCACCCCCGCGGGACACCGCACCGTGCCCCGGCGCGCTCGGCGCGCGTCAGAGCCTCAGTTGTATCTTGACTTTATTGATCCTGCAATGGATGGATCTTGATTTTCCTCAGGTTTGCATCAAGATCTTTGAAGACGATGTAAGTTCGGTGCAGATCAGGGGCGCGAGGCGGGGACGCCGTCCGCTCCGGCCTCCGCGCAGCGGCGGAGACGCGTCACGCCTCGTCCGGCCGGGGGGTTCAGCGTCCCTGGCGAGTCGGCAGGGTCGGTGCGAGCGCGGGACCTGGAGGACACGGACGCCATGGGGGTGAGAACAGAAATGGCGTGGCCACGGCAGAGCCGGGCCACGCCATTCAGAGGTACTGCGGTCTTTATCTGCCCGCATGGAAGTCGTAGGGCAGGTCGTCGTAGACCTTGTAGACGCAGTCCGCACCGTCAAGGCACTTGCCCCAGTGAACTGCCTTGGACGGGTAATAGAGGAAGTCGCCCTGGCCGATCCGGGCATGCGGACCACCCTTGACGTTCCAGCTCAGCCTGCCCGAGATACCGAGGACGTGCTCGGGGCTGGTGTGCCAGTGCGGGGCGAATTCCGTGCCCGCCTTCAGCCGGAAGACGGCCTCCGACGGCCCGGTCTCGGGATTACCGCGCAGCGACTTGAAGGTGCAACCGGCGAGCCCTTCGCAGGGCTGCCATTGCCCGCCGCGCAAAGGAACATAGACCGCCTTGTCGGCGGAAGGCTTCGGCGCTGAAGACGACTGGGCGGCGGCCTCGGACGCGGTGAGCAGCAGACCGCCCACCGCTGCCGCGACCGCGAGATGACGCAGACGCATCGACGAACACTCCTTGATCCGGACTGTGGTCCGCTTAATATAAGCGGACCACAGTCCGGATGTCTATGAGAGGCGGGTCCCCGGACACGGTCTTTCCAACTTCCGAGGCGCGCGATCCACGGCGCGCGGCTGCGGCGCTCGGCTGAGCTGAACGGTCGCAGTGAGCGGTTCGGGGAGCTGCCGAGGTGAGCGGTTCGGTGAACGCGATGGCGCGGCCGGTCAGGAACCGGTCAGGGCCTTCGGGGAGTGCGGCCGCGGAGGGGCCTGGTCGGGCGGAGCCGGGTGGGCGCGCAGGACGCTGAGGAGGGCGGTCGCCCGGTCGGCGCGGGACGGCAGGGAGCGGGCCAGGGCGGTGGCCTGGTCGAGGAGGCGGGCGGCCAGGGCGGGATCGTCGGCGGCCTTCGCGATCTCGGCGAGGGCGCCCACCCGGACGACGGGGCTGCCGATCGCCTCGGCCGTCCGGAGGGCTCCGTGGAGGTCGTCGGCGGCGATCGCGGCCATCACCGCGTCGAGGGACGCCCAGTCGCGGTCCAGCGGATCGCGCTGGTCGTGGGCCGCGCGCCGGAGTTCGTCCGCCAGCGCGAGCGCGCGGTCGCGCCGTCCGGCGGCGGCGAGGGCGCGGATGACCGCGAGGAGCAGGCCCGTCCGGACGTGGGGTTCGGGGGCGGCGCGCGCGATGCGTTCCGCGCGCTCGAAGTCGTGCCTGGCCGCCGCGTTGCCGAGCAGTTCGCTCTGGACGAGCGAGCGCACGTGCGGATCCAGGATGCGGGACAGGGCGTCCTCGGCGCGTTCGAGCGAGCCCGCGGCGTCGGCGATCCGCGCGATGTCGGCGAAGGCGAGGTCCCGGTAGCGCGGGGAGTCGACCGCCAGGGCGAGCGCGCAGGCGTGGTCGAGGTCCCCCCGCTCCGCGGTCGCGATGATGAGGTCGTGGCGATCGCTCACTCGGCGGTCAGCCGCCCGGGCGCACGGAGAGACATGAGGTAAAGGAAACCCCATCCGCCGGTCTGCCGCCAGCATCGCCGTGCCGTTCCGCGGGTGCGGCGGCGCGTCGCGTCGCGTTCCTCAGCCGTATCGGCCCCTCCGCCGGATCGTGGCCCGGCGGGCTCAGACGCTGCGCAGGACGGAGACGACCACCCCCAGGATCACGGCGTCGTCGCCGTCGATGACGTCGTAGGCCGGGTTGCGGGGTTCGAGGAGGACGTGGCCGCCGCGGCGGCGGTAGACCTTCACGGTGGCCTCGTCGTCGAGCATCGCCGCGACGATCTGCCCGGAGTGCGCCTCGGGCTGCTGCCGGACGACGACCAGGTCGCCGTCGCAGATCGCCGCGTCGACCATGGAGTCGCCCCGGACGCGCAGCGCGAAGACCGTGCCGCGGCCGGTCAGCTCGCGCGGCAGCGCCAGTGTGTCGTCCACGTGCTCCTCGGCGGAGATGGGCGTACCGGCGGCGATGCGGCCGACGACGGGCACGGGCACCGACGCGTCACCGGACGCGGGGCCGCCCGGCTCGCGCAGGAACATCCGGACGTCGATCGGGCGGGACACCGAGGCGGACCGGTTGAGGAAGCCCAGGTCCTCCAGGACGCGCAGGTGGCGGGAGACCGAGGACGTCGAGCGCAGGCCGACGGCGTCGCCGATCTCGCGCGTGCTGGGCGGGTAGCCGTGCCTGACCACCCAGTCCCGGATCGCGGCGAGGATGCGCTGCTGGCGCTGGGTCAGGGCCGACACGTCCAGGCCCGCGAAACCGTCAAGATCTTCGTAGGTGGTCACGGGCGAAATGCTAGAGGCCGGGTCCGACATCCAGCGGGACGCCGCGACCCGGCGCGTGGGATCCTCCCCGGCCGGCAGCGACATGCACACGGTGGCGCAGAACGCGGGACGCGCGATGCGCGATGCGGAGCGCAGAACACCCGACGCGGGACGCGCGGACCCGGACGCGGGACGCGCGGACCCGGACGCGGGACGCGCGGGTTCCGGGGGTGGGCGCCACGCGGGGTGGGCGTAGGTGGCCGGGGTAGGGCGGGGCGCGCGCGTATCGTTGGACGCCGTCACCGGCCGGACACTGTGTGCGGCGCCGGGTCCAGGTGAATGGCGGGATCTGTCGTAACAGCGGCTTCTTTACTGGCAGATTCGAATCTTCCGGGGGTCGTGCAGCTGATCTAGCATCGCGCTGACATCGCTTGGTCCCGAGTCCTGACACCTCCGCCGCGGTCGCGGCGGACCGTCTCCCGCCCGAGAGGACCCGATCGACATGACCCGACGTCTCATCGGGGCGGCCGTCGCCGCCCTCGCCGGCGCCGCGTTCCTGGCCGGCCCGACCGCCGCCGCGAACGCCGACCCCGCGCCGACCGCTCCCCGGCCCGCCCGT
>NZ_QURH01000295.1 GCF_003428695.1 Actinomadura logoneensis | reverse complement strand
GGGTGCCCGGCCCCGGCCCGGACCGCCACCTCGCGCCGGAGATCGCCGCCGCGACCGAGCTGGTCCGGGACGGCTCGCTCGTCGCCGCCGCCGAGGCCGTCACCGGCCCGCTCTTCTGACCGCCGGCGCGCGGGCGACCGCGCGCCCCGTCCGTCCCGCCGGTTTTCCGGCCAACCGACCGTCCAGTCGTCCGTCCAGCCTTCGAGGAGAACCCTCATGTCCGGTCCCCGCCCCGTCCGCGCGCCGCGCGGGACGCAGCTCACCACCGCCAAGGGCTGGCCGCAGGAGGCCGCCCTCCGGATGCTCCAGAACAACCTGGACCCCGAGGTCGCCGAGCACCCCGACAAGCTCGTCGTGTACGGCGGGACGGGGAAGGCCGCCCGCGACTGGAACTCCTTCGACGGGATCGTCCGGTCGCTGGAGTCCCTGGACGGCGACGAGACGCTGCTCGTCCAGTCCGGCAAGCCGGTCGGGATCTTCCGCACGCACGAGTGGGCGCCGCGCGTGCTGATCGCGAACTCCAACCTCGTCCCGCAGTGGGCGAACTGGGACGAGTTCCGCCGCCTGGAGGCCGAGGGCCTCACCATGTACGGGCAGATGACCGCCGGTTCGTGGATCTACATCGGCACGCAGGGCATCCTGCAGGGCACCTACGAGACGTTCGCGGCCGTCGCGGCCAAGCGGTTCGGCGGCTCGCTCGCCGGGACGATCACGCTGACCGCCGGGCTCGGCGGGATGGGCGGCGCGCAGCCGCTCGCGGTGACGATGAACGGCGGCGTCGCGATCTGCGTCGAGGTCGACCCGTCCCGGATCGACCGGCGCGTGGAGCACCGCTACTGCGACGTGCGCGCGGACTCGGTGGACGAGGCGCTGCGGCTGGCCGTCGAGGCCCGCGACAAGCGCGAGCCGCTGTCGATCGGCCTGCTCGGCAACGCCGCCGACGTCGTCCCCGAGCTGCTGCGCCGGGGCGCGCCGATCGACATCGTCACCGACCAGACCAGCGCGCACGACCCGCTGGCGTACCTGCCGTCCGGCGTGGCGTTCGAGGACTGGGACGACGAGCGCGGCAAGGACCCGAAGGGCTTCACCGACCGCGCCCGCCAGTCGATGGCCGCGCACGTCGAGGCCATGGTCGGGTTCATGGACGCGGGCGCCGAGGTCTTCGACTACGGCAACTCGATCCGCGGTGAGGCGCAGCTCGCCGGGTACGACCGCGCGTTCGCGTTCCCCGGGTTCGTCCCCGCGTACATCCGACCGCTGTTCTGCGAGGGCAGGGGCCCGTTCCGCTGGGCGGCGCTGTCGGGCGACCCGAAGGACATCGCGCGCACCGACCAGGCGATCCTCGACCTGTTCCCGGAGAACGAGCCGCTGACCCGGTGGATCAAGATGGCGGGGGAGAAGGTCCACTTCCAGGGCCTGCCGTCGCGGATCTGCTGGCTCGGCTACGGCGAGCGCGACAAGGCGGGCGCGGTCTTCAACGACCTGGTCGCGCGCGGCGAGATCAGCGCGCCGATCGTGCTCGGCCGCGACCACCTCGACTGCGGCTCGGTCGCGTCCCCGTACCGCGAGACCGAGGGCATGAAGGACGGTTCGGACGCGATCGCCGACTGGCCGCTGCTGAACGCCATGCTCAACACCTCGTCCGGCGCGACCTGGGTGTCGATCCACCACGGCGGCGGCGTCGGCATCGGCCGCTCCATCCACGCGGGCCAGGTCTGCGTCGCCGACGGCACCGAGCTGGCGGGCCGCAAGCTGGAGCGGGTGCTGACCAACGACCCCGGCACGGGCGTCATGCGGCACGTGGACGCCGGGTACGAGCGCGCGGAGGAGGTCGCCGACGAGCGCGGCGTCCGCATCCCGATGCGCGAGAACTGACCGCCGTCCGCACATGACCGGCCGCTGAGGAGGACGGGTTGGGTTTCGAGGAGATGTGGGCGGCGCTGCTGCCCGTCGGACGTGACACCGCCACCGGCGGCTACGACCGGTTCGTGTGGACGCCGTCCGAGCTGGAGTGCCGTGCCTGGTTCCTCGACGAGGCCCGCGCCCGCTCGCTCGACGTCGAGAGCGACGGGAACGGCAACCTGTTCGCGTGGTGGCATCCGGCGGACGGGCGGCGCGACGACGCCGTCCTGACCGGCAGCCACCTGGACTCGGTGCCGGGCGGCGGCGCGTTCGACGGGCCGCTCGGCGTCGTGTCGGCGTTCGCGGCGATCGACCTGCTGCGCGCCCGGGGCGTCGAGCCGGCGCGTCCGCTCGGCGTCGCCGCGTTCGCCGAGGAGGAGGGCGCGCGGTTCGGCGTCGCCTGCCTGGGCTCGCGGCTGCTGGCGGGCGCGATCGACCCGGCCCGCGCCCGCGCGCTGACCGACGGAGCGGGCCGCACGTTCGCCGAGGTCGCGGCCGAGAACGGCGTGGACCCGGACGGCATCGGACGCGACGACGCCCTGCTGTCGCGCGTCGGCTGCTACGTCGAGCTGCACGTCGAGCAGGGGCGCGCGCTCGGCCCGGCCACGCCGGTCGGCGTCGCGTCCGCGATCGTCCCGCACGGCCGGTGGCGGCTGGACTTCACCGGCGAGGGCAACCACGCCGGGACGACCCGGCTGATCGACCGCCGCGACCCGATGCTGCCGTTCGCCTCGACCGTCCTCGCGGCCCGCGCCGCCGCCGAGCGGCACGACAGCGTCGCCACGGTCGGCAAGGTGCGGGTCGTGCCGGGCGGGGTGAACGCGATCCCGTCGGCGGTCGCCGCGTGGCTGGACAGCCGCGGCCCGGACGAGCGGTCGGTCCGCGCGACGGTCGCCGACGTGCTCGAACACGCCCGCGCCGCCGCGCGGGGGCACGGCGTCGGGGTCGAGCTGACCGAGGAGTCCTACACCGAGGTCGTCGACTTCAACCTCGCGCTGCGCGACCGCGTGGTGCGGGCGCTCGGCGGCGTGCCCGTCCTGCCGACCGGCGCGGGGCACGACGCGGGCGTGCTGTCGGCGGTGCTGCCGACGGCGATGCTGTTCGTGCGGAACCCGACGGGCGTCTCGCACGCGCCCGCCGAGCACGCCGAGACCGCCGACTGCCTCGCCGGGGTCGAGGCCCTCGCGGCGGTACTGGCCGACCTGGTCCGGGGGTAGAAGACCGGTATGCGATGGCACGCCGAGTACGCCTGGCTCGGAGACGGCGTCGCCGCCGACGTCCTCATCGAGGCCGACGGCGAGCGGATCAGCGGCATCAGCAGCGGCGTCCCGGCCCCGCCGGACGCGCCGCGCCTGCGCGGGCTCACCCTCCCGGGGCTGGCCAACGCGCACTCCCACGCCTTCCACCGTGCGCTCCGCGGCCGGGTCCAGGCCGACCGCGGCACCTTCTGGACGTGGCGCGAGACCATGTACAAGGTCGCCGAGCGCCTCGACCCCGACTCCTACCGCGCGCTGGCCACGGCCGTGTACGCCGAGATGGCGCTGGCCGGCGTCAGCTGCGTGGGCGAGTTCCACTACCTGCACCACCGTCCGGGCGGCGCGCCGTACGACGAGCCGAACGCGATGGGCGAGGCGCTCATCGACGCGGCCCACGCGGCGGGCGTCCGCGTCACCCTGCTCGACACCTGCTACCTGACCGGCGGGCTGGGGCAGCCCCTCGCGGGCGCCCAGCTCCGCTTCGGCGACGGGTCGGCGGGGGACTGGGCGCGGCGCGTCGACTCCCTCTACGAGCAGAACGACAAGGGCGGCCGTCCCCACGCGCGTGTGGGGGCCGCGATCCACTCGGTGCGGGCGGTCCCGCGCGAGCAGATCCGGGCCGTGGCGTCGTGGGCGAAGGAGCGGCGCGCGCCGCTGCACGTCCACCTGTCGGAGCAGCCCGCCGAGAACGAGGCGTGCGTGGAGGCGTACGGGATGACGCCGACCCGGCTGCTCGCCGAGTGCGGCGCGCTCGGGCCGCTCACCACGGCCGTCCACGCGACGCACCTGACGCCGGACGACATCGGGCTGCTCGGCACGACGATGACCGGCGTGTGCATGTGCCCGACCACCGAACGCGACCTCGCCGACGGCATCGGCCCCGCCCGCGACCTGCACCACGCGGGCTCCCCGGTCAACCTCGGCTCCGACCAGCACGCGGTCATCGACCTGTTCGAGGAGGCGCGCGCGGTCGAGCTGGACGAGCGGCTGCGCACCCGCGTCCGGGGCCACTGGACGGCGTCCGAACTGCTCGCCGCCGCGACGTGGAACGGCCACTCCGCGCTCGGCTGGCCGGAGGCGGGACGGCTGGAGCCCGGCGCGTACGCCGACCTGACCACCGTCGCGCTCGACTCGCCGCGCACGGCGGGCGCGGGCCCGGAGTTCGCGGCGGAGACGGCCGTGTTCGCCGCGACCGCCGCCGACGTCCGGCACGTCGTGGTGTCGGGACGGCAGGTCGTCGAGGACGGGCGCCATCTGCTCGTCCCCGACGTCCCGGGCCTGCTCCGCGACACCATCGCGGCCGTCACCGCCGAGGACCCGCCGTCCGCCTAGATCGTCGCGGGGACCTCCGGTGCCGCAGGCCCCGCGCTGGCCTGATCCGGTCACGGCGCCCGCGACTGATTCTCCTCTCGGCGGTCACGACTCCGGAGGCCGCACGGCGGGCCGGAGGAGAGCATGCGGAGACACGACGACTCCGAAGCGAAGGGCGCCTGGGCGATGGAACGCCGGGCTGACCCGGACTGGGCATGGCTGCGCGAGACGTACGGTCTGGAGTACGCAGAGTGCGATCTCCTCAGGCGTGCGGTGGAGCGCGGTGAAGCGGTGCCTCAAGAGCGGCTCCGGGAGCCTGCCGCCGCATATGCCCGAAGGCTGTTGCAGCGGCCCTGGTGGCTGCGGCGCGGTTCGGCCAGATTCCATGGCTGGGGAATGGTCGGGGTCGGCCTCGGTTTCTGCCTGGCGGACGCCGTTGCCCTAATGGTGGCCGGTGCCTTGGTCACCGTGGAGTCGGCGGTCGTGCATGGTGCGTTTCTGCTGGTGATCCTGTCGTTCGTCGTCAATAGGCAATGGTTGTTGGCAAGGCGAATTCAGCGATCCGCCCGGCTCAACTCCATGAAGGAATGACCTTCTAAGCGGAGGACTGTCATCACCGCGAGCCCCAGCACGGCGTCGACTACAGAGAGTTACGGCGCGGTTCGTTCCTGCTCGGGCGTCCTGGGGCCGGGGGAGCGGGCGGCGGGAGGAGCACTGGGCGGGCCTGCGAGGATGACAGATGTGGACATTCTGTGCAGGAACAACGTCACGGTCACCGGAAACCCTCACGGACGGACGGTGGTGCTGGCGCACGGGTTCGGCTGCGACCAGAACATGTGGCGTCTGACCGTGCCCGCTCTGGCCGCCGACCACCGGGTGGTGCTGTTCGACTACGTCGGGGCGGGACGCTCGGACCCCTCGGCGTTCCGCGCGGAGCGGTACGCCTCGCTGGACGGGTACGCCCGGGACGTCGTGGAGGTGTGCCAGGCTCTCGACCTGCGCGACGTGGCGTTCGTGGGGCATTCGGTCAGCGCGATGATCGGGGTGCTGGCCGCCGGCTTGGCCCCCGACCGCATCGGGTCGCTGGTGATGGTGGCGCCCTCCCCGCGCTACATCGACGACGAGGGCTACCGGGGCGGATTCAGCGCCGCCGACATCGAGGAGCTGCTGGAGTCCCTGGAGTCGAACTACCTGGGCTGGTCGGCGGCGATGGCGCCGGTGATCATGGGCAACCCGGAACGGCCCGAACTCGGGGAGGAGCTGACCAACAGCTTCTGCGCCACCGACCCCGATATGGCGCGCGTCTTCGCCCGGACCACCTTCCTGTCGGATTCGCGCGACGACCTCAAGGGTGTGAGGGTGCCCACGCTGGTGCTGGAGTGCACCCAGGACGTCATCGCCCCGCGGGAGGTCGGCGCCTTCGTCCACCGGGCCGTCCCCGGCTCGGTGCTGGTCACCCTGGACGCGACCGGGCACTGCCCGCAGCTTTCGGCTCCCGTCCCCACCAATACGGCGATCACCGAGTTCCTGTCGAGTCTGCGCTGATGTGCCCCGCCGGGCGGGACCCCCACGGAGCCGACGAGGGCCAGGCGACCGACGCGAGGTTCGCGGCCCTGCTGGAGGACAGCGCCGAGGAGCTGTACGAGGGCGCGCCCTGCGGGTACCTGTCGACGCTGATGGACGGCACCATCGCCAGGATCAACGCCACGCTGCTGGACTGGCTGGGCCTGGACCGCGACGCCGTGGTGGGGCGGATGCGGTTCCCCGATCTGCTGACCGTGGGCGGCAAGCTGTACCACGAGACGCATTTCGCGCCGCTGCTGCAGATGCAGGGCCGGATCAGCGGCATCGCCCTGGACCTCAGGGACGGCGACGGCGGGCGGCTACCGGTGCTGGTGTCCAGCGCGGTCAAGCACAGCGACACCGGTGAGCCGCTGCTGATCCGCACCACCGTCTTCGACGCCCGGGACCGCCGCGCCTACGAGCGGGAACTGCTGCGCCGCCGGCGAGCCGCCGAAGAGGCGCAGCGGCGGGCCGAGGCCGACCGGGCCCGGCTGCAGGAGGCCATGGCGGCGCTGCAGCAGGCCCTGCTGCCGCCCGCCCTGCCCGCGATCCCGGGGATGGAGACCGCCGCCCACTACCACACCGCCTCACCCGACCGGCTGGGAGGCGACTTCTACGACGTCTTCCCCCTGGACGACCGGCGTTTCGCCTTCTTCCTGGGCGATGTGTGCGGCAAGGGCCCCCGGGCCGCCGCGGTCACCTCGCTGACCCGCTACACCCTGCGCGCCGCCGCCGTGCACGACCCCGACCCCGCCGCGGCCCTGACCACCCTCAACACGGTGCTGCACGAGCACTACGGCGGAGACGACCCCCGCTTCTGCACCGCGATCTTCGGCGTGCTGGAGCCCGATCCCGCCACCGGGCAGGTCGCCGTCCACCTGGCCTCGGGCGGTCACCCCGCCGCCCTGGTCCTCCGCGCCGGCCACCACCCGGGCGACGGCCCGAACGACGGCCCGAACGACGGCCCGGATGGCGAGGTCGGCGGTTCGGCCGAGTTCCTGGCCACTCCCGGCGGCTGCCTGATCGGGATCCTGCCCGAAGCCCGTTTCGTCTCGGCCGCCACCGTCCTGGCCGCGGGAGACGCCCTGCTGCTCTACACCGACGGCATCACCGAAGCCCGCACAGGCCACGGCGCCGCCACCATCTACGGGGAACAAGCCCTGCGCGAATTCGTCGCGGGCTACGCGAGCGGGCCCGTCGACACCCTGGTCCACGCCCTGACCGGCCTGCTGGACGGCTTCGGCGAAGGACTCGACGACGACACCGCCCTGCTGGCGCTCGGCGTCCAAGCCCCTTCACAACTTCCGGCCGCCTGAGGAACGCGCGCTGACCGCGCGGAAGACCGATCTTCCCGTCGACTTATGGGGCATCCGCTGCCATCCAATCCCGATCACGCCATCGCGATTAGTCGTCCGGGAGAGGCGCGATCTCCACGGTCCTGCGGCGCGCGGCCGGGTGGACGCTCCCGTTCCGGATCTGGCGCGGCTCCCGGATCCGGCGCGACGACGCCCCCGCCCCGTCGCGCCAGACTCCGAGCACCAGTCCGAGCCGCCTCCTGCTGACCGGATTGACGTGGCCGAGCGCGGCGCAGAGCCCGCGCACGCCCGACACGGCGTCCGCGAGGACCCGTCCGGACGCGTCCGACCGCCGGTACGCCCGCCGCAGCACGCGCGGCACGCGGTGCCGGAGACGGCGCGGCCCCGCCGAGATTCGTCGGGCCTCCCGCGCCACGTGGACGGCCACGACCCTGGCGATGCCCGGTTCATGGCCCGTCCGCCGCGCCACGGTCCGCGCGGCCGGTACGGTCGGCGGTCGCTGCGGCGGCCTGCGCAGCGCCCGTTCGCGGTCGAGATCCGTGACAGCCGGTCCGTCCTCGGTCAAGAAGCGACCTTTCGTTCGGTGTGACTGAACCTTTCTTTCGTGGTCAACTTAGGAACCGTCCCCCGAAGCGGTCAAGCCGCCGGTGACCGCCGGTGACCGGAAGGCATCTGGGCGTCCCGGACGCACCGCTGCGAAGTGCGCAATCAACCCCTTACCGGGACGATGTCCACCACCGGCCAGCGGCATCCGGGACGCACCGTCAAGCAGAGAACGCCGCGACGTGGGCGGGCGTCACGGCGTTCGGCGACCGGAAAGGTCAGGCCGTCAGGGCGGCGAGCGCCGCGTTGAGGCGTCGGCCGGCCTCGTCGGCGACCGGCTGGAGCTCGGGCTTCTCCGTCACTCCGACCATGGTCTGCGGGTCCAGCGCCTCCACCACGGTCCCGTCGCCGTCCGTCCGGACGACGACGTTGCAGGGGAGCAGCATCCCGATGCGGCGGTCGGCCTCCAGCGCGCGGTGCGCGAGGGTCGGGTTGCACGCGCCGAGGATGAGGTAGTCCTCGACCTCGGCCCCGATCTTCTCCTTGAGCGTGCTCCGGACGTCGATCTCGGTCAGCACGCCGAAGCCCTGGTCCTTCAGGGCGTCCCGGACCCGCTGCACGGCCCGCGCGAACGGCTCCTCGATCCGGACGGTCAGTCCGTAGTCCACAATGCCCCCCTTGAGGGTAGACGGAACGTTCTGTACGGTCCTACCCATGGCCGACGACACGACGCCCCCCGCCCGCCGCCGTATCCTCGACGCCGCCGACGAGCTGTTCTACGCGCACGGCATCAACTCGACCGGCGTGGACGCGGTGATCGAGACCGCCGGGGTCGCCCGGATGACGTTCTACAAGCACTTCGGCGGCAAGCAGGCGCTGATCATGGCCTATCTGGAGGGCCGCGAGACCCGCTGGCAGCTCCGCCTCCAGCGCGCCATCGACGCCGCGGGCGACGACCCGCGCGCCCGCCTGCTCGCCGTCTTCGACGCGCTGTCCGAATGGGCGAGGTCCCAGTCCCGGTTCCGCGGCTGCTCCTTCGTCAACGCCCTCGCCGAGCTCGCCGAACCCGACCACCCGGCGCGCGCGGTCGTCCAGGCGTACAAGAGCGCCCTGCGCGACTGCGTGCTCCAGCTCGCCCAGGAGAGCGGAGCCCCCGACCCCGCCCTCCTCACCGACCAGCTCCTCCTGGTGTACGAGGGGGCGATCTCCACCAACGCCCTCGGCAACGTCGAGGACGCCGTGGACAAGGCGCACTTCACCGCCGAGCAGCTCATCAACGCCGCCGTCCCGGTCCCTCGCTGACCGCGCGCCGGGGGCGGCCGGACCGGCCGTCCGCCCAGGTCAGCGCGGCAGGCCCGGCAGCGCGCGGGCGATCGCCTGGTAGCCCGCGTCGTTCGGGTGCAGACCGTCCTCGTACACGTACGCGACCAGCGGACGGTCCGGGGCGGCCGGATCGGCGATCGCCCGGTCCACGTCCAGGACGGCGTCGAACGTGCGGCTCGTCCGGATCCACCTGTTGACCTCGACGCGCGCCTTCTCCACCGTCGGCGACCACACCGGGAACAGCGCGGACCGCATCGGCAGGATCGTCGCGCCGACGACCTTCACGCCGCGCGCGTGGGCCGCCCTCACCAACTCCCGCTGCGCCTCGATGACCTGCCGCGCCGTCGAGGGGCCGGTGTTCCCGAGACACGGGTCGCCGGGGGACTCCCGCAGGTCGTTCGCGCCCAGGTGGACGAGCGCGACGCGCACGCCGGGCCGGTCCAGGACGTCCCGCTGGAACCGCGCCGTGGCCTTCTCCCCGGCGCACGGCGAGTCGTGGCGCAGCCGGTTCCCGCCGATGCCCGCGTTCACCACGGCCACCGGACGGGACGTCCCCGACAGGCGCTCGGCCAGCAGGTCCGGCAGGGCCGCGTCCGCGCCCGGCGTGGACCCGACGCCGTCGATCAGCGAGTCCCCGAACGCCACGACCGTCCCGGCGCTCCGGCCGCCGCTCACATCGACGCCGGAGAGGAAATAGGTGGAGTTCGTGCTCTTCGCGTACGCCGCGGACCCCACGTCCGTCAGGTGGTCGCCCGACGCGAGGAAGGCGGGACGGCCCCCGAACAGGTGGAACGTCGCGGGCCCGGTCGGCGCCCCGAACCTCAGCGTGATCGCCAGTTTTTCCAGCGGCGCGGTCCTGAACGGCAGCGGGTCGCTGACCGCCTCCGCGCCCGGCCGGACCATCGGGGCGCTCCGTCCGCCGAACGTCAGCCGCACACTGCTGCCCGGCCACACCTTCGCCCCGCCCGCCGACCGGGCGACCGCCGCCGCGTCCACCTTGAGCGGGTTCTTCCCGTACAGGTTGGAGATCCGCACCCGGACCCGCGTCCCGCCGCTGCTCAGCCGCACCACCTGCCGGAGCGTCTGCTTCGCGAAGCCCTCCATCGACCAGTTCTGGCCGGAGTCCTCGTCCCCGGCGATCGGACGCTGCATCGCCGCGCCCCAGCTCTGCGTCCACACGGTGGCGGCCTTGTCCGGCGTCCTGGCGACGGCGGTGGCCGTCCCGCCGGCCAGCGCGAGCACGACCGCCCCCGCCACCGGAACCCGGACCCGCCGAAAGATCGTTTGATTCATGACGGAGATCCCACCGCGCCCGCGTCCCCGGGCGCATCGCAGCCACCCCCAGGTTTCCCGGTAGGGCAGACCCCCGCCCCGGCCGAGGCCGTTTCCAGGGTCCGGACGATCCGCTCCCCGGCCTCCTGGAGGTCGATCAGCGGAAGCCGCAGGTAGACGCCGGACGAGTCGCGCCACGAGAACGTGAGCGGGCAGACCCAGACGTTCAGGCTCTCCACGGAGACGATGGAGACACCCGCGCTGTCGCTCGCCCGCGACGGTCGCAGGCCCCGCGCGGCGAGCACGTCCACCAGCCGCTGCGCCGCGACCCCGGGCGCGATGCTCCACGGCGGACGCGGCCACCGCTCGGGGAGGGGGAGGACGAACCAGGTCGCCTTGCCGAGCATCGGCGTGTGCGCGAGCCGTGACCGCGAGGGGTGGCTGCTCCAGCCGGAGGTGAGCGCCTCCACGATGCCGAGCCCCTTCCCGGTCTCCGCGAGAAGGTCCCCGTCGCGGGGACGCGGAACCGCCGCACGGCTCCCGTCGAAGACGGAGACGACGAGCTGCGCGCGCGGACGCGTCCGGGCCCACACCCAGAGCTCGACCGCGCCGGTGGCGTGCCGGTAGGCGTTGGTGACCAGCTCACTGGCGGCGACCACCGCGTCATCGACCACGGCGGCGTCGAACCCGGCCTCCGCCATCGCCGCCCCGAGCAGTCCCCGCGCCCGCCCGGCCGCCGAAGCGTCACAGGGAAGCTCCCAGAGGCACGCCCCACCGAACGGAAGATCCCGCGCACGCCCACCCATGAAGATCACCCACCGTCTTGGTCTCGTCTCTTTGCGTAACTTCAAGACGAGCGTGACTCTCCGTGCTTACGGTGATTACGCATTCGGATGTACTGAAACATCCGGCGGAGCGAGGAGGCGGGGCCCATGACCGGCATGGATCTGCTCGACCCACAGGCGTCCACGTGGGACCTCATAGCCGTTCAGCTGCGGATACTCCGCGTAAGGCACGGCTGGACGTGTGAACAGGTGGCACGCACGGCCAACGTCTCGCGCTCCCATGTTTCAAACTGGGAGGCAGGCCGTCGCCGTCCACGCCGCGCGGAACTCGTCGCGCTCGACGAGGCGTGGAGTACGGGTGGCCTGCTCGCGACCCTCCACGGGTATGCGACCGACGGCTACGACCACACGAGGCTCGGCGCCTACCTTGACCACGAGCGCAAGGCCGAGACGATCGAGGGGTTCAACTCGGACCTGGTCTTCGGGCTCTTTCAGACCGAGGACTACATGCGCGCGCTCTTCGAGGCGGGCGGCGTCGTGGAGGACGTCGAGGCGGAGGTCGCCAAGAGGCTCGAACGTCAGCGGATCCTCACCCGTCCGAAGCCGCCGAAGCTGTGGATGGTGCTCGCTCAACCCGCCCTCGTGTGGCAGGTAGGCGATGCGGCGGTGATGCGGGGGCAACATGCTCATCTGTTGGAGATCTCCCGCCTGCCGAACGTGAGCCTTCGCGTCCTTCCTGTCTCGGCGGGCTGGGTGTCAGTTCCCGGCTCGCTCTCCATCATGAATTCGAGGGACGAGGAGGTCGCCTATTTCGAGGCGGGACGCATGGGTAGGGTCTACGAGCGAAGGCCCGAGGTGCAGCAGGCGCGCGTGCAACTCAACAACATCAACGCGCGGGCGTTTCCGGAGCGACAGTCGTACGCCCTGATCGAGTACACGATGGGACTGTTCAGATGACCTCTTGGCGCAAGTCGTCGCACAGTGATGACGCCGGTGGACAGTGCGTTGAGGTGGCGGCACTGAGTGGGTGGATCGGCGTCCGTGACAGCAAGGCTCCAGACGTCGGCCATGTGGAGTTCGCCCCAGCCGCGTTCGCCGACTTGCTGGCTTGTGTGAAGACGGATCGCGGCGCACAGTCGGAGGCATGACCCCCGCCTGGCGAAAGTCCAGCCACAGCCACGGTTCGGATTCGGACTGTGTCGAGTTGGCGTCCTTTTCCCTGGGGATCGGCGTGCGGGACAGCAAGGCCCCGCAGACTGGTCACCTTGTGCTTTTGGACGCGGAGTTCGGTGCCCTGCTGGCTTGTGTGAAGGCGGACTGCGGCGCACAGTCGGAGCCATGACCCCCACTTGGCGGAAGTCCAGCCATAGCCACGACGAGAACTCCGACTGTGTGGAGCTGGCGAACTTCTCGATGGGAGTGGGTGTCCGGGACAGCAAGGCCCCGCAGGCTGGTCACCTTATGCTTCTGGACGCGGAGTTCGGCGCACTGCTGGCTTGTGTGAAGGCGGATCGCGGCGCACAGTCGGAGGCATGACTCCCATCTGGCGTAAGTCCAGCTACAGTCACGGAGTGGAGAACTCGGACTGCGTCGAGCTGGCGTCCCTCTCGAAGGGGATTGGCGTCCGCGACAGCAAGGCTCCGAAGGCGGGTCACCTCCTACTCGCCCGCGCTGAGTTGGCGCTCCTGCTCGCTAGCGTGAAGCGAGAAAGCGGTGCGGACTCGGTGGCGTGATCCCCACCTGGCGTAAGTCGAGCCACAGCCTTGGCGCGAATTCGGACTGTGTTGAGTTGGCGTCCTTCCCCCTGGGGATCGGCGTGCGGGACAGTAAAGACCCGCAAGCTGGGCATCTCTTGCTCGCGCCTGGCGACTTCACGAAACTTCTCGGGGGCGTGAAGGCGGGACGCTTCGGTCGGTGAGCCTGTCCTGCGCCTTCGGTCCCTAGAGGCCGAAGTGGGTGTAGCGGACGGCTTGGGCGGCGCGGGTGGGGCCGCTGATCTCCACCTCCGCCGCGTCCTTGCGGCCGAACAGGTAGAGCATCAGCTCGCCGGGGGCTCCGGTGAGGCGCGCGGTGGGGTTGCCGCGGCGGGCCTGGACGGTCCTGACCGTGCCCGCCCACTGCAACTCCAGGCCCACGCCGCGCAGGCGCCGGGAGAGGAGCCACGGGGCGCGGCCGAGGTTCTCCCACAGGGCCTCGTCCATCGCGTGACCGTGCGTTCGCGGACGCCCGCCGTTCGCCCGCCGGACGTCCTCGTGGTGGACGAAGAACTCGTTCAGGTTCGGGCCCTGGCGCATCCATCCGAGCCGGAACGGGCCCGGCGGCGGCCCCGAGCGGAGCGTCGCGACGAGTTCGGAGAAGTGGTGTTGTGCGAGCGCCAGCCTGCGGCGTTCGGCGAACCGGCTCCACGGACCGGGCATCACCAGGCCGGGGGCCGCGAGGTGGTCGCGCTCCCGCAGCACCAGGTGCGCCGCCAGGTCCCGGGTCGTCCACGGATCGAGGAGCGTCGGGGCCTCGGGCCCGAGCTCTTCCAGCAGGTCGCAGAGGTGCGCCCGCTCGGTGGCATCGAAGTACGCCTCGGCCATGCCTCCGGAGTCTAGACACCGGCCCGGCCGCTGAACATGACGGCCACGGCCACGGATGCGTCGTCACCGCGTCGGGCTGTCGCGCGGGGGCGTCCAGTCGAAGACCGAGTCGCCCTGCCGCAGCAGCGCCGTCGGGCCGAGCAGGCCCAGCGCGCGGATCGCCGCGTCCCGCGCCGCGACGGCGACCGGATGGCTCAGCCTCGTCAGCCGGGAGATCCGCGCCGACCGCTCCACGATCGCGGACGTCCTCGGCAGTCGCGCCCTCGTGTACGCGGGCAGCCCGCCGCCGCCGGTCAGCTCGTGCGCGAGGACGACGGCGTCCTCGATGGCCTGGCACGCGCCCTGTCCGAGGTTCGGCGTCATCGCGTGCGCGGCGTCGCCGAGCAGCGCGACCCGCCCCCGGTGCATGGCGGGCAGCGGCTGGGCGAGGTGGAAGACGTCGTTGCGCAGGATCGGCCCGGCCCTCTCCACCAGCTCGGGGATCGGCGCGTGCCACGACCGGAACAGCCTCGTGAGCTCGGCCTTCTCCCCGTCCGGCGCGGACGCGCCCGCCGGTGCCACGGCCGTCATGTAGCAGTACACGCGGTTCCCGGCGAGGGGCATGACCCCGCAGACCAGCCCGCGTCCCCAGGTCTCGGACGGCGTCGGGGGCTCGTCGGCCTCCACCACGAACCGCCACGCCGTCACGCCCGCGTACTGCGGCCCCGGATGGTCCGGGAACGCGGTCGCGCGGATCGGCGAGTGGATGCCGTCCGCCGCCACGACCAGGTCGGCCCGCCGCTCCCGGCCGTCGTCGGTCCGGACGACCCCGAGGTCCGGATCGACGCCGGTCACGGTCGTGCCGAGCAGCGTCTCGACCCGGTCGAGCCGCCCGGTGAGCAGGTCCACGAGCGCGGACCGCAGCAGCAGGACGGTCGGGTCGCCGTACCGGGCGACGGCGGCCTCCGCGCTCGTCCGGCTGAGCCAGGCCCCGCCCGCCCGCCGGATACCGGCGTCCCCCTGGAACGCCGCCAGCTCCCGGACCGGGTCGCCGAGCCCGAGCGTGTCGAGGGCGCGCAGCGCGTTCGGCCCGAGCGCCAGGCCCGAGCCGACCGGGTCCAGCGAGGGCGCGCGCTCGGCCAGCGTGACCTCCCAGCCCCGGTCCGCGAGCGCCACCGCCGAGGTCAGCCCGCCGATGCCGCCGCCCACCACGATCGCCGTCCGTGCGGCCATGCCCGCCTCCCGCTCACTACGTCTGTAGTTCTCCTGTGGGCACTGTAACGCGGGCTTCACTACACCGGTAGTTTGGGGGGGTGACTTCACGAGCCGAGACGGTCGCCGACGCCGCCATCGCCCTGCTGGTCGACCGGGGGATGCGCGGCCTCACCCACCGGGCCGTGGACGAGGCGGCCGGACTCGCCCCCGGTTCGACCTCCAACGTCGCCCGCACCCGCCTGGCGCTCCTCGAACTCGCCCTGACCCGGCTCACCGAGCTGGACGACGCGGCGCTGCTCGCCGACCTGCCCGTCCCGCCGGGCCTCGGCCGCGACGAGCTCACCGAGATCGTCGCGCGGGCGCTGCACGTCCAGCTCACCAGCGCCCGCCGCCGCGCGCTCGCCCGCTACGAACTCGCCCTCGAGGCCAACCGCCGTCCCGAGCTGCGCGAGATCTACGACCGCGCCGGACGGCGCTTCCGCGAACCGCTCGTCGCGCTCGTCACCGCCGCGGGCTCTCCCGATCCCGCCGCCCACGCCCGGCGCCTGGTCGCCTTCCACGAGGGCGTCCTCTTCGACGCCCTCGCGGGAGCGGGCAGCGTGCCGTCGCTCGCCGACCTCCGCGAGGCCACGGCTGACTTCCTGAAGGGCATCCTCCCCTGACCGCTCCAGCGGTGCGGCCCGGCGGCGACCGGGGGAAGGGGCGGGACGGCGGTCGGTAGGCTGATCCGGTCGTTCTTGGAAGAAAGGCCCGGTCCGCGTGGTGAGTCCGTCCCGTCCGCACGCCCTGTTCTCCTTCGGCACGCTGCTGGACGAGCGGGTGCAGACCAAGCTCTTCGGGCAGGCCGTCCCGCGCTTCCCGGCGGCGCTCGCGGGGTACGCGACCCGGCCGCTGCGGATCACCGACCCGGACGTGGTCGCGACGAGCGGCCTGGAGGTGCACCTGACGCTGACGCGCGAGATCGGCGCGGAGGTCGAGGGCGCCGTCCTGCACCTCACCGACGACGATCTCGCCGCCGCCGACGCCTACGAGGTGGACGACTACGTCCGGCGGCGCGTGCGCCTCACGTCCGGTGAGACGGCCTGGGCCTACGTGGACGCGAGGCCGCTGCGTCCCGCCGCCCGGATCGTGATCGCCGGGGACAGCATCGCGTACGGGCGCTGCGACCCCTCCGGCGGATGGGCGGCGCGCCTGGCGTCCGAGCACCTGGCCGCGAACGAGACCGACCACCGCGTCTTCAACGTCGCGATCCCCGGCAGCTCCCTGGACGACGTCCGCGAGCAGCTTCCCGCGCTGCTGCCCGCCCGCCTGCCCGACACCCTCGTCGTCGCGGCGGGCATCAACGACTCCGCCCGTCCCGACAGCGGCGACGGCTGGCTCGCGGACGTCGCCGACAACCTCGAAGCCCTCGCGCGCACCGCCATGAAACACAACGCGCGCCTCGTCGTCCTCGGCCCCACCTGGGTGGACGAGCCGAACGCACCCGTCTACGGAGAGCTGCGTTTCACGCTCGCGCGCGCCGAGGCGCTACGCGAGTCCGTCCGCGCCTGGTGCGCCGCGAACCACATCGACCACATCGACATGTGGGACGCCCTGCGCGACCGTCCGGACCTCCTCGCCGACGGCCTGCACCCCACCCCGGAGGGCCACCGCGTCCTGCACGGGCACCTCACCGCCCTCGCCCGCTAGCAGGTCGAGGACGGCCCGGACGGCGAGCGTGGAGTGCCGGGTCAGGGCGTGGACGGCGCGGCTGAGGGGCAGGTCGGCGAGCGGCCGGAGCACGACGTCCGGCGGCGCGCCGTCCGCGCCGCTCTCCGGCACCAGCGCGACGCCCAGCCCGTGCCGGACCATCTGGAGGATCAGCGCGTAGTCGTCGGCCGAGTGCCCGGTGTCCGGACGGAAGCCCGCCAGCGCGGCGGCCCGCTCGATGAGCCGGTGGTCGGCGGTGCCGCGCGAGCCGACGATCCACGGCTCCGAGGCCAGTTCCCGCAGGTCGACGAGGTCCCGCGCGGCCGGGTGCCCGGCGGGAAGCGCGACCAGGACGGGTTCGCTGCGCACCGTCCGGACGTCCAGGCCCTCCGGCGCGGGCTCCGGAAGCAGGCTGTAGGCGTAGGTGATCGCCAGGTCGCAGTGCTCCTCCCGCAGGGCCGCGACCGCGTCGGCGGGTTCGAGTTCGCGGATGACGACGCGCAGCTCGGGGAAGCGGGTCCTCGCCGCGCGGACGGCCGGCAGCAGGTCACGGACGGCGGCCGTGGCGAACGTCGCGACACGCACCGGGCCGCGCGGCGTTCCCGCCTCGCGGAGATCCTTCTCCGCCGCGTCGAGGGCGTTCAGCACGGTGTGCGCGTGCCCGACCAGGCGGTTCCCCTCGGCCGTCAGCCGGACGCGCCGTCCGGCCCGGTGGAAGAGCCGCACCCCGGCCTCCCGTTCGAGCCGGGCCAGGTGCTGCGACACCGCGGACGAGGTCATGCCGTTCACCTCGCCGACGGCGGTCATGGTCCCGTACTCGGCGAGGTCGCGCAGGAGGCGCAGGCGCGTCGGATCCAACATCAAGCCAGCCTTACGGACAGTCGCAGGAACACTAAGTGGACCTTCGAGGACGACGCCGACGACACTACTGCCCACCCCACCGGAAGGACCGTGATGTTCACCGTCGTCGAAGTGCCGCAGTGGCAGGGCTCGTCCTCCCCGGACGCGCGGAAACTGGTCGAGGGCGCCGCCAGGATCGCCGCGCTGGTCAGCGCCGACGCGCCCTGCGAGCACGTGCGGGTCACGCCCGGGGAATCCCTCGCGGAGACGGCCTCGCGCGTCCGGAACGCCCTGCCCGAGCGGAGTTTCACGGTCACGGTCGGAGGGGACTGCGGCGTCGAGCTCGAACCGGTCGCGGCGGCGGCGCGCCGTTACGGCGACCGCCTGACGGTCGTCTGGTTCGACGCGCACGGCGACCTCAACACGCCGGAGTCGTCGCCCTCGGGCGCGTTCCACGGCATGGTCCTGCGGACGCTGCTCGGCGAGGGCCCGGACGACCTCGTCCCGCCGGTGCCGCTGCGGCCGTCGCAGGTGCTCCTGTCCGGTGTGCGCGCCCTGGACCCGGCCGAGCGCGACCACCTCGACCGCGAGCGCTTCGGCGACCCGCGAAACCTTCGCGACGACGCCGTCCTGTACGTCCACCTGGACCTGGACGTCCTCGACGGCTTCGCCTCGGTCGGCTGCCCCGAGCCCGGCGGTCTCTCGCCGGAGGAGCTGTTGTCGCAGGTCAGCGTCCTGGCATCGGGGCGTGAGGTGGTGGGACTGGGCATCACGGAGTACGCGCCGTCCGACCCGCCGGACCCGGCGGACGAGCTCGTCCTCGCCGACCTCGTGCCGCGGCTGATCCGGCTCTGCGCGACGTTTCAGGACCGGTAGAAGGCGTCCAGGCAGCGCGTCGTCCACTCGGTGTGCAGGGCGCGCAGCGCGGCGGGCGTCAGGTCCGGACGGCCCAGCGGGACGTAGTTGTCCGTCCAGGTCTCCACCCAGAGGTGCGAGTTCCGGACGGCGAACAGGTCCCACGCCGCCACGTTGGTGACCCGGACGCCGGAGGCCCGTTCGTACGCGTCGAGGAACGCGTCCGCCGCGGACGGGCCGTGCAGGAGGTGCAGGTCGAGGCGGCACCAGCTCACGTCGAAACCGCGTGGCGCGAGGCAGCCCCCCGCCCAGTCGACCACGCCCGTGAGGGTTCCGTCGTCCGCCCACAGGACGTTGCCCGACCAGAAGTCGCGGTGCGTCAGCACGCGCGGCTCGGCCGCCAGCGTCCCGGCGAACTCGGTCACCAGCGGCGCGGCCGGACCCCGCCGGAGGGACGGCGGGTAAGAGTCGGCCAGACCGTTCCGGAGCCGCGTGAGCGGCGCGAGGTCCGTGGCGTGGACGCGCGCCAGGGCGCGGCCGAGCTGGACGGCGGCCCGCTGCGGGTCGTCCGGGCGGATGTCGGCGCGGCCGGGCACCAGGGTGATCAGCGTCGCGGGACGTCCGGCGCGCGAGCCGTCGCGGTCGGCGGCGACCAGGCCCGGCACCCAGCCCGCGAGGCCGTCCAGCGAGGTCAGGACGTCCTCCTCCGTCGCCGCCGCGTCGTCGCCGGGCGGGAACGCGCGCAGCACCAGGGGACCGGACGGGGTGCGGAGCAGGCTCGTGGCCGCGTGGGTGCCGCCCGCGAACGCCCGAACGACCGCGACCGGCCCGCCGGTGACGTGCGTGACCCACGCCAGCAGACGCGCGGACGGCTCGGACGGCTCGGACGGCGCGGACGGCGCGGACACCAGGTCGGCGGGCTCGTCGGTCGCGCCCGAGGACGGCGCGTCCATGGCGTCGTGGTCGGGACGGCCAGGTTCCAGCACGCCGCCAGTCTGCCATTCCGGGTGACCGTTCCCGCTGCGATGCCTGGAGCCTGCCGACCGCCCCCTCGGCCGTGTCGTAGGTCGTGGCTAGGCTTCCGCCGACGGACGGCGGGACGGAAGGGCGGCGGCGGATGACCACGGGGATCGACGAGATCGACTGGGGGTCGCTCCAGGACGCGTACGGCCCGGCGGACGGCTTCCCGCGGCTGCTCGCCGCCGTCACCGCCCCCGACCCCGGCGTGCGGGAGGAGGCGGTCCACGAGCTGTTCGGCACCGTCCACCACCAGGGGACGCTGTACTCCTCGACGCCCCACGCCGTCCCGTTCCTCGCCCGTCCTCGACGCCCCACGCCGTCCCGTTCCTCGCCCGCGCCGCCGCCGACCCCGCCACCCCGGAGAGGGAACGCGCGAGCCTGGTCCACCTGCTCTCCGTGATCGCCGAAACCGAGAACGCGTCCCCGGACGTCCTCGCCGACGTCCGGGCGGCGCTGCTCCGCGACGTCGGCCTGCTCCTCACCTACCTGGACGACCCGGACGCCGAGGTCCGCCACTCCGCCGCCGGGCTGCTCGGCCACCTGCCGCCCGAGACCGCCGACCGGGTGCTCCCCGCCCTGTGGGCCCGCCGCGAGGCCGAGGACGAGCCGGTCGTCGTGGCGGCCCTGCTCGCCGCCGCCGGACGCCTCGCCCCCGACGCCTGCGCCGACCGGCTGGCCGACGAGCTCGCGCCCGACCGTCCGCACCCGGTGCGCGCCGGAGCGCTCTGGGCGGCGTCCGCCGCCGGGCTGCCCTGGACGGACGCGTCGGCCGCGACCCTCGCCGACTGCTGGACGGACGGCGACCCCCTGCCGGACTGGATCTGGTCCGCCACCCCCTTCGAGGACATCGTGCTGCGCCTCGACACGCCGTCCTTCGCCGCGTGCTGCCGCACCATGCTCGACCAGGGCACGGACGAGGCCGCCCGCGCCGCGGTCAACGCGCTGCGCGAGCGGTGCGGACGGTCGCGCTCGGCCCGCGCCGAACTGGCGCCGCTGCTCGCCCGCTGCGTCGACCACCGCGACCCGCGGGTGCGGCGGGAGGCCGCCGAGACCGTCCGGGAGGTCCGCGAGGCCGCTCCGTTGGCGGCCGACGCCCTGGCCGCCCGCGCCGCGCGCACCGCCCTCCGGTCCCGCGACCTGCCACGGGGTCCGGTATCCGGCGACACCGATGACCTGCTCCTGTTCCGGACCGCGCTGGCCGTGCTGATCGAGCTCGACGACGAGCGCTGGCGGGAGCCGCTCGTCCGCGCCCTCGACGCGGGCCGTGACGTGAACCGCGCGCTGCACCTGGTGGTCGACAGGGACGTCCCCTGCGACGACGTGCTGCTCGGGGCCGTCCGGCGGCGGCTCGCCGCCTGGTGGTCGAAGGAGGGCGGCCACGCCGATACTCCGTTCCCCGACATGCTGCGGGACAACGACGCCCATGCCCTCACCAGGATCATCCACCACTGGGGGCCGGACGCCGCGGCGGCGGTGCCCGAACTGCTCCCGCTCGTCCCGGTCGACCGCTGGTGGACCGTCCGGGCGCTGGGGAGGATCGGCCCGGCGGCGTCGGCGGCGGTGCCCGTGCTGGAGCGCGTCCGCGACGCGGACGGCCCCTGGGAACGTCGGCTCCTGTGCGCGGAGGCGGTCGCCGCGATCACCGGGGACGGCGGCCAGTTGGCCGACCGCGTCGCCGCGGCGGCGTCCGGCGGAGACCCGGTGCGGGCCGCGCGCACGGCCCTCCGCCACGGTCTCCCGCTGGACGGACTGCTTCCCGCGCTGCGGGCCGCCGCCGCTGCGCCCCCGCCGGAGTCCGCCCCGGAAGCGGACGTGGACCGCAGGCGGATCGACGCGGCCCGCCTGCTGCTCGAGCGGGGCGAGACCGGGATCGCGGTCCGGGCCGCCGCCGACGCCCTGGACGCCGGCATGTACACGGTGAACGCCCTCGAACTCGCCGGGCTGGCCGGACGCGCCGCCGCGAGCCTCGAACCGCGGGTCCGCGCCCTGCTCGACCCGGTCCATCGGATGACGGCCGCGCACGCGCTCTTCCGGATCACCGGCGAGTCCGGGCCGCTCGTCGCCGCGCTGCGCGACGAACTCCGGCAGGGCGGCTTCGGGCGGTGGCTGGCCGAGCCCCTGCGCGACCTCGGCCCGGCCGCCGCCGAACTCCTGCCCGAGCTGCGGGAACTCCTTTACGGCGACGCGCCCGTCGGGCTCTCGGGCTTCGGCTGGCGGCGAGCCGCCGAGGACGAACACGACCTCGCGCGCCTCGTCGGCGAACTGACCGCCTCGCCGAGCAAGTGACCGCCTCGTCGCCGCACTGACCGACCCCTCGCGGGACGACCCGGCATGGGGAGCACCGACCGGCCGGGAGCCCCGACCCGCACCGCGGGTCCTCAGGCGTGGGTCCTCAGGCGTGGGTCGGCAGAACGCGGGTCGTCAGGGGCGGACGATGGCGTCGGCTTCGATCTGCACCAGCAGCTCGGGGGCGAGGAGCGCGCCGACCTCGACCATCGTCGTCGCCGGGCGGTGCGGGAAGAACCGGCGGAGCAGCGTGACGATCTCCGCGCGGCGGCCGATGTCGGTGAGGTACACGCGGATCCGGACGACCTCGTCCAGGGCCGAGCCGACCTGACGCAGCGCGATGTCGACGCGCCGGATGACCTCGGTGGCCTGGGCGACCACGTCGGTCCCGCCGGCCGGGCCGTCCGGGGTGGCGGCCGTCGTGCCGCCCAGCCACACCGCCTGGCCCACGCGTACGGCCTTCGGACGGGCCAGCGCCTCGTCGAAGTACGGCTCTCGATACGTCTCGTCCACCGGACGACGGTAACCGCGGGCGGGCCCGGCGGACAGTCCCAAAACCGAATTCTCAGGCGAGTGCCGCGATTTCGGATCGGGAGGCGTTGCCGCCGGTGCAGACGACGGCGACGCGGCGGCCCGCGAAGTCGTCCGGGGCCGCGAGGACCGCCGCGAGCGCCGCCGCGCCCGCGCCCTCGGCGAGGGTGTGCGCGTGCGTGGCCAGGACGCGCTGCGCCGCGCGGATCTGTTCGTCCGACACCAGCCGGAACTCGGCGAGCCCGGCGCGCAGCAGGCTCTGCGGCAGCGTGAAGCCGCGGCCCGTCGCCAGGCCCTCGACGGCCGTCCGGTTGGGGCGTTCGACGGTGTCCCCGGCCCGCCACGAGTCGTGCGCGGCGGGGGAGGACGCGGACTGGACGGCGATCACCCGGCAGTGCGGCGCGACGGCGGCGGCGACCAGGCAGGCCCCCGCGGCGCCGGTGCCGGACCCGACCGGCACCACCACGGCGTCCAGGTCCGGGCACGCCTCCAGCAGCTCCAGGTAGGCGGTGCCGACCCCGGCCATCAGCGCGGCCGTGTCACCCGGGCTGACCAGCAGGAACTCGTCGGCGAGGGCTTCCGCCGCCTTCTGCGCCCCCGCCATGTCCGCGCCGCTCAGCAGCACCCGCGCACCGTACCCGCGCGTCGCGCGTACCTTCTCCTCGCTCGCAGTCTCCGGCATGACGACCGTGCAGGGCGCGTCGTACTCGGCGCACGCGTACGCGATCGACTGGGCGTGGTTGCCCGTCGAGTACGTCACCAGGCCGCGCCGCCGCCGCTCCGGCGCGAGCCCGGCGAGCAGCGTCAGCCCGCCCCGCACCTTGAACGCTCCGGTGGGCTGGACGTTCTCGTGCTTCACCACGACGGACGCGCCCGCCGCCTCGTCCAGCGCGGGGTAGGACCACTGGGGCGTCGCGGGCAGCCGGGAGGACAGCAGGTCGCGGGCGGCGAGGACGTCGTCGAACGTGGGAGGTCGCATGCGTCCCATGGTCCGGGTCCCGCGACCCATAGGTCCAATGCCAATCCTCTCTGTAACGCATCGAGCTCGTTGATACGTTCGAGTCATGCTCGACGTCGTCCGACTCCGCGTGCTGGCCGCCGTGGCGCGGCACGGCTCGGTCACCGAGGCCGCCCGCGCGCTCGGCTACGCGCAGCCGTCCGTCAGCCACCACCTCGCGCGGCTGGAGGCCGAGACCGGGAGCAGGCTCGTGCAGCGCGTCGGACGGGGCGTCCGGCTGACCGGCGCGGGACGCGTGCTCGCCGAACGCGCGGAGGAGATCCTGGGCCGGCTGGACGCGGCCGAGGCCGAGCTCGCCGCGCACACCGGCCTGCGCGCCGGGCGCGTCCGGCTCGCCGCGTTCCCGTCGGCGCTCGGCACGTTCGTCCCGCGCGCCGCCGCCGCGTTCACCGCCGCCCACCCCGGCGTCGAGCTGCGGCTGAGCGAGGCCGAGCCGCCCGAGGCGGTCCGGGCGCTGCGCGCGGGCGAGATCGACGTCGCGGTGCTGTTCGCCCACCCCGACGGCCCGTCCGACGGCCCGGACGGCCTGCGCCGCGTGGACCTGCTGACCGACCCCGTCCACCTCGTCGTCCCGCGGGACGCGCCGGGCGACCGCCTCGCCGACCACGCGTCCGCCCGCTGGATCTCCGGCTGCGAGCGCTGCCGCGAACGGCTCGTGCACGCCTGCGCGGACGAGGGCTTCACCCCGGACGTCGCCTTCACCACCGACGACTACGTGGCGGTGCAGGCGCTCGTCGCGCAGGGCCTCGGCGTGACGACCCTGCCCGGCCTCGCCCTGCGCGCCGTCCGGGATCCGGGCGTCCGGACGGTCCGCCTGCCCGGCCAGGCCCGGCGGATCACCGCGGCCGTCCACGGCGAGCCGCCCGACCCGCCCGCCACCGCCGCCCTCCTGCGCCACCTCGCCGACGCCGCG
>NZ_QURH01000296.1 GCF_003428695.1 Actinomadura logoneensis | reverse complement strand
CGGACGGCCGCAGCCTCAGGGAGAGCAGCAGCCCCCCGGCGAGGATGGCCGCGGTCGCGAGCGCGCCCGCCCGGGACGCGTCGGCGAGGCTCGCGTCCGCGGCCCGCGCCACCTCGCCCATGCCGGGCCTGGCGTGCAGGTCGCGGGCGTAGGTCCCGGCGCTGTGCCGCAGGTCGTGGGTGATCGCGTCGCGCTCCGCGGCGGGCAGCCCGGCGCGGTCGAGGCGGCCGGACACGGCGTGCCCGAGCGTCGTGGCGAACACCGTCCCGATCACCGCGACGCCGAGCGCCGCGCCGATCTGCCGGGCGGTGGACTGGGTGCCGGACGCCTGGCCCGCGCGGTCGGGCGGGACATCGGCGAGCGACACGTTGGTGAGCTGCGCGGACGTGAGGCCGAGGCCGAGGCCGTACAGCAGCATCCACGGCGCGAGCCCGAACCCGCCGGTGGCGGGGGACAGGACGGCGGCGAGGGCGAGGACGGCGGCGACCTCCAGCGCCATCCCGCCCTGGACGACCCGGTGCGGCCCGTACCGGTTGGCGAGCACGTGCGCGACCGCCCCGGACAGGAACGCGCCGCCCGCCAGCGGCAGGATCGCCACGCTGATCTGCAGCGGCGCGCTGCCGTGCACGCCGAGCAGGAACAGCGGCAGGACGAACAGCAGCCCCAGCTCGCCGACGTTGATCAGCGCCGAGGCCAGGTTGCCGTTGCGGAAGTTCGGCAGGGAGAACAGCGTCAGATCGAGCATGACGGGCCGTCCGGCGGCGGCGCGGGCGCGCTCGACGGCGGTCAGCGCGGCCAGCAGCGCCAGCCCGGCGGCGATCATCACCGGGATCGGCGACAGCCCGCCCACGGCGATGTGCCGGGTCGCCGTCCACCAGCCGAACGTGGGGCCCTCGATGATGCCGCAGACCAGCAGCCCGAACGCGCCCGCCGACAGCAGCGCGCCGGGCAGGTCGATCCCGAGCCGATCGCCGCGTCCGCTCCGGGCGGCGGTTCCTGTGCCCGCCGCGCCGCCGGTGTCCGCTGCGCTGCCGGTGCGAGTGGCGCGAGTCTCCGGGACGACGCGCAGCACGCCCCAGATCAGCGCGGCCCCGAACAGCAGGTTCACGCCGAACGCCCAGCGCCACGTCCCGCCTGCGGCGAGCGCGCCGCCGACCAGCGGGCCGAGCGCGGACATCCCGGCGATCGTCGCGCCCCAGATGCCGAAGGCGTGCGCGCGCTCCTTGCCGGTGAACATCGCGTTCAGCGTCGAGAGTGTGGCGGGCATCACCATGGACGCGCCGACGCCCTGCAGCGCCCGCGCGCCGATCAGCGTCGTGGAGTCGACCGACAGGGCGGCCAGGACGCTCGCGACGGTGAACACCGCGACGCCGAGCACGATCATCCGGCGCCGTCCGAACAGGTCGCCCGCGCGGCCGGACGGGATCAGCAGCGCCGCGAACACCAGCGCGTAGACCGAGGTCACCCACTCGGCGCTCGCGGTGCTCAGCCGCAGGTCGGAGACCAGCTGGGGGAGCAGGACGCCGACGATCGTCGCGTCCACCACGATCAGCGAGACGCCCAGGCTGATGACGACCGCGGCGAGCAGCGCGCGGCGCGCGGTCCGCGGGTCCGCGGCCGGGGCGAGCGGCGGCGTCATGGCGGCGAGTCGTGGCACGCGCTCAAAAATATGCCCGACCCCGGGATGCCCTTCACCCGCCCCGCCCCGGCGCGGCTCACGCCTCCGGGGTGATGTCGGTGTGCAGCCGGATCTGGCGCACCGGCTCGCCCATGTCGAGGTCCCGGGCCGTGCCGTCGGGCGCCCAGCCGGCCGTCCCGAGGAACCGGCGCAGGACGTCGTCGGCCTCGAACGCCCAGGACACCAGCGTCCGGAACCCGTCCTCGCGCAGCAGGTCGACGGTCGCGGACAGCAGCCGGCTGCCGTGGCCCTCCCGCGCGTGGACGGGGTCGACCAGCAGCGTCAGCAGCTCGGCGGTCGTGGCGGCGTCGAGATCGCCGTCCTCGGCCGGGCCGTACGCCGCGAACCCCACGACCAGGTCGGACGCCACCGCGACCAGCAGGTGGTGCCGCGGGCTCGGCGGCGCCACGACCGCCTGCGTCCAGCGCTCCCGCCAGGCGTCCAGCGCCTGCGGGCTCGTCACCTGCTCCAGCACGGGCGCGGGCAGGAAACCCGCGTACCCCTGCCGCCACGCGCGCACCTGGATGTCGGCCACAGCACCGGCGTCCGCGCGCCGCGCGGGACGCACCCCGACGTCAGCCATCCGCCACCTCCGCCCAGCAGCCTAGTGCTCGGCGGGCCGCTCCCCGGCCGCCGGCCTCCTCCGCCGACCCACGCGGTCGCCCGGCTCCGGGCCGTGCCGGTCGGGCCTGCGCCGCTGCTCGGCGTCAGTCGGCGTCGGCGGCCTGGCCGGTCGTGCGGAGCCGGGCGCGGTAGGCGCGTGTCTTGGTCCGGTTGCCGCAGACCCGCATCGAGCACCAGGCGCGCGAGCGGTTCTTGGACGTGTCGAGGAAGGCCCAGCGGCAGGTGCTCTCCTGGCAGACCTTGAGCCGTCCCCAGGTGCCGTCCGCGACCGATTCCATGACCGCTGCCGCGATCCAGGCCAGCGCCTCCCGGACCCTGCCGTCCTCGGGGGCGGCGAGGGGGACGAGACGCGGGCCCCCGTCGGCCAGGGAGATCCGCAGCGGGAGCGCGGCGAACGCCGCCTCCAGCCCGCCCGGAACGTTCGCAGGGCCGCGCAGGACGTTCGCGGGGCCGTCTAGGACATCGGCCCCGGACGCGGCGGGCCGCGGCCCGTGATGCGCGATCATCACCGTCCGCAGCCCTTCGCGCAGCTCGCGGGCGAGATCGAGATCCCGCTCGCCGCCTCCCGGCGCGGAGCCTGCCGTGGTGGACGCGGGGCCTGGTGCGGGGACGGCCGTCGGGACGAGGTCGTGCCCGTCCAGCCAGGCGGCGAGGCGTCCGGGCGTGTCGATCGCGTCGTCGCCGGTCTCGACGTCGAGCGTGTTCACGAAGTCCCGCAGGAGCGCGGCGGCGTCGCGGGAAGTGTCGGTCATCGGGTTTCTCCTGCCGTCACCGGGCAGGGTACCAGCGCCGACACCAGTGTCCTTGGATCACTGGTTGCGACGATGATCGACACCTGCATAGGGTCTTAGCCGGTGTCTACAGAGGAGTGATTCGATGGTCCCCCGCGTACGAGCGATCGCGATCGACTGCAACGACCTGGAGGTCCAGGCGGCGTTCTGGAGCGCCCTGCTCGGCATGAAGGTCACCGAGCGCGGTGAGCGGTGGTGGGAGCTGGAGCCCGTCTCACCGGACGGGCCCGTGCTGTGCCTGCAGAAGGTCCCGGAGGGCAAGGCCGTCAAGAACCGCCTCCACCTGGACCTGCACGTCCCCGACTTCGAGTCCGCCGGGGAGCGGGGGCGGGAGCTGGGCGCGACCTACCACTGGAGCCCGGAGGAGGGCGGCGACTTCCAGGTCTGGCTCGACCCGGAGGGCAACGAGTTCTGCTTCGTCGTCCCCGAGGAGAACTGAGGCCGCGGGCCGAGGGCCCGGGCCGGGGGGCATCCCTCCCGGACCGGCCCTCGGCGGCGGCTCAAGGGCGGGTCGGCGCGTCCGGTCAGGACCGCAGGACGGACGCCAGGCGCCGGACGCCCTCGGCCAGCTCCGCCTCGGAGGCTGCCACGCCGTAGCTGAGCCGGAGGAACGGGCCGGGCGGCTCGGCAGGGAAGAACGGACGGCCCGCGGCGACCAGCACGCCGGCCAGGAGGGCTTCGCGGGCCAGGGCCTCGTCGTCGGTGCCGTCCGGCAGGCGGAGCCACAGGTGCATACCGCCGTCCGGGCGCGAGTGCAGCAGGCCGGGCAGATCGCGCGCCAGGGCGGCGCACAGCGCGTCCCGGCGCGACCGCAGGGCGGCGTGGACGGTGCGCAGGTGCCGGGGCCAGCCGGGGGAGGTGACGAGTTCCAGCACGGTCTCCTGCAACGGGCGGGCCGGGAAGAACTCGGAGACCAGCTGCGCGGAGCGGATGCGCTCGGCCACCGGGCCGCGCGCGACCACCGCCGCCACCCGCAGGCTCGGGGCGGTGATCTTGGTGAGGGACGCGATGTGCACGACGCGTCCGTCCGGGTCGTCGCACACGAGCGGGGCCGGGGCGGACGGCCCGAACCCCAGGTGACGGGCGTAGTCGTCCTCCACGACGAACGCGCCCGCCGCCCGCGCCGCCGCCAGGATCTCGGCCCGCCGGTCGGCCGCCAGCGTCGCGCCCGTCGGGTTCTGGTGGGCGGGCTGGAAGTAAAGGACGCGCGCCCCGGTCAGCGCGAACGCCTCGGACAGCAGGTCGGGCCGCAGGCCGTGCTCGTCCGCCGGGACCGGGACCGGGTGCAGGCCCCCGGCCCGCGCCACCGCCAGCAGGCCCAGGTAGGTCGGCGACTCCACCAGGATCGGCGACCCGGGCGGTGCGATCGCGCGCAGCACGGTCGTGAGGGCCTGCTCCCCGCCTCCGCTGATGAGCACGTCGGACGGCGCGACCGTGCCGACACCCGCGCCGCCCGCGCCGCCGATCGTCCGCGCGTACCAGGCGCGCAGTTCCGGAATCCCGCCGAGCGGCGGGATCTCCCAGGCGTCCGGGCGGCGGGCCGCGCGGGCGGCGGCGAGGGAGAGGGCGCGTAGCGGTTGCAGCGTTGGATGCAGGTATCCACCGCTGAGCGCTATCGCGCCTTCGGGGGCGGGGGTCAGCAGCCAGGACAGCCCCGACGGGTCTACCGCGCGGTCTCCGAGCGCGACCGCCTGCCACCCATGGTCGCCGGGCTCCGCGGCCGCCGCGGGCCGCTCGGCCACGTAAGCGCCGCTGCCCGGACGGGTGACGACCAGCCCTTCCGCGGTCAGGACGGCCAGTGCCCGCGACACCGTCACCGGGCTGACCCGGTAGCGCCGCACCATGCTGCGGCTGGACGGCAGGCGCTGCCCGGGACGCAGCGCGCGCACCTCCGTCCGCAGCCGATCGGCGAGCGAAAACGCACTGCTATCCTGTTGCATGAAGGACAACGATAGCGCTACTGCGACCGGGACGATAGCGGTGGGAGGCTTCGGGCTCGCCGCGCTCGGCGTCCTGACCTTCTCGTTCACCCTCCCCAGCACCGAGTTCGCGCTGCGCGGACTCGACCCCTACCTGATCGGCGTCGGCCGCAACGGCGCGGCGGCCGTGCTGGCCGCCATCGCCCTCCTCGCGACCCACCCCCGCCTGACCCGCCGACACCGCGCGAACCCCCCGCGACAGCCCGGCGCGGCGGCGGAGCGGTGGTTGCCTGAGGCGCGGCAGGTTCCGGCGCTTCTGGCGGTGGCCGCCGGGGTGGTGTTCGGGTTTCCGATGCTGTCGACCCTGGCCCTCGACCACGGGTCGTCCTCCGCGCACGCGGCCGTGGTGGTCGCCCTGCTGCCCGCCGCGACCGCCGTGGCCGCCGTGGTGCGCGCGGGGGAGCGCCCGTCCCCGGCCTTCTGGGCCGCGAGCGGCGCGGGTCTGGTGTGCGTCACGACGTTCGCGCTCGTCCGGGCGGGCGGCCGGGTCACGGCGTCCGACCTGCTGCTGTTCGGCGCGCTCCTCGCGGCGGCGATCGGCTACTGCGAGGGCGGACGCCTCGCGCGCGAGATGGCGGGCTGGCGGGTGATCTCCTGGGGGCTGGTCCTGTCCGCGCCGGTGTCGCTGCCCGCGACCGGCTGGCTCCTCGCCACCACGCATCCGCGCTGGACGGTCGACTCGGTCGCGGGGTTCGCCTACGCCTCGGTCTTCTCCGCCTTCCTGGGCTTCTTCGCCTGGTACGCGGGCCTCGGCCGGGCCGGGATCGCCCGGGCCAGCCAGGTGCAGCTCGCCCAGCCCGTCATGACGCTGCTGTGGGCGGGCCTCCTGCTCGGGGAGTCCATCACCGCCGCGACCGGCCTCACCGCGGTCGCCGTCCTCGTCTGCGTGGCCCTGACCCAGCGCACCCGGATCACGCAGAGGGCCCCGCTGCCCGAGGCCCCGGCCCCGGTGCGCTCCGGGGCGTCCCGGGGTTAGGGCATGTCTCCAAGCCACCTGCCACCTGCCCTCTTGTGCGGCGCTCGCGAGGGGCGCCACGTTGAGGCCCTAGTCGCGGACGATCTGGGCGAGCAGGGTGACGACCGTGGCGGCGAGGGTCAGGGGGACGGCCGCCTTGGGGAAGGCCGCCGCGATCCCGGCCGTCGCGGCGGCGACGGTGAGGATGAGCAGCGTCCTGGTGCTGAGCAGGGGGCGCGGCTCGCGGGCGCGGGTCCGTCGGGTCGGGCGGGTGGTCATGGCCTGCGCCTCCTCTTCGGAGTCGATCGCCTACCGAAAGTGTGCACCTGGCGGCGGGGTTCCGAGGGGAACGGATCGGTGTGTCGTGCCGCCTTCCGGAAGGATGGGCGAATGCGGCGGATTCTTTGGTGGACGGGTTGGTGCGCGGCGTATGCGCTGGGGTTGGTCCTGCTCGCGGGGGCCGGGGCCTGGGCCTGGTGGCAGCCCGACCCGGAAGCTCCCGGAACCGGGACGAACGCCCTGTGGGCGCGGCACCAGTGGGTCGGGGAGACCCACACGGACGCCGAGTACCGGGCGTTCGCGCGGCTGCTGCGGGACAACCGGATCACCGACGTGTACTTCCACGCGGGGCCGTTCGAGCCCGACGGCACGGTCCCGACCGCCAAGTACCGGAACGCGTCCGCGCTGCTCAAGGCACTGAGGACGTACGCGTACCGGAACGCGTCCGCGCTGCTCAAGGCACTGAGGACGTACGCGCCGGACGTCCGCGCGCAGGCGTACCTGGGGCAGATCCGCAAGGTGGAGGGCAAGGGCGTCATCGAGATCGGTGACGCCCGTGTCCAGCAGGGCATCCTGCGGACGGACGCGGCGATGCTCGACGCGGGTTTCGCCGGGATCCACTACGACTTCGAGCCGATCTACCCGGACGACACGGCGTTCCTGCGGCTCCTGGACCGCACCCGCGACCTGACCAGGGCGCGGGGCCGCCTGCTGTCGGTGGCCCTGGAGCAGCCGCCGCTCGCCGACGCCCTCCAGCCGGTCTTCGAGGCGCTGGCGCCGCGGACCGGGGCCGCCCATTACCCGCCGCGCCCGACCGACCGGTTCCTGCGGGACGTCGCGGACCGGGCCGACCAGGTCGCGATCATGACCTACGACACCGAGATGCCCACGCAGGCGCTGGCCGGATGGCACTACGCGCGCCACACCGAGCGGGTGCTGCGGCTGATCGGCGACCGGACGACGGTCTTCATGGGCGTCCCGACGTACCGGCCGGTGACGGGATGGGCGGAGAACCTGGAGGTCGCCCTGCGCGGCGTGCGGCGCGGGGTGGCCGACCTGCCGACGGCGCCGCGCCGGCCCTACGGGGTCGGCGTGTACGCGGACTGGACGACGTCGCCCGCCGACTGGGCCCGTTACCGCGCGAACTGGCTTGCCCCAAAGTCAGGCAAACCAGCCCAATCCGCCACCCCGCATGTCACGTTCCCAAACGTTCGTCCTCCCAGGTAGAAAGCCCTGGATAGGGCGCCTCGCCGCGGGTAGTCATCGTGCGTATCGCCTTACTGGCGGATGGTGAGGGAAAGTGGGGACGCCGATGAGCGACAAGCACACCCCGCACGACGGCGACCGGCTGAGCCGGCTGAGCCTGGAGTTCGACGGCTGGCACTTCGGACGGGGCGGATCGGGCCACTGGTGGGCCGTCCGCGGCAACGACCTCGTCCGCACGCCCAGCGTCGAGGAACTGCGCCATCGGGTGCGGGAACTCGCCGCGCGAAGCCGGGTATGAACTGAGTGAACCCGTAACGCGGCATTTGCGTGCCGCGATGTGGTGAGGGAGGCCGCTCGCCACGCGTACCCCCGAGCGCGTGACGAGCGGCTTCGCCACGCTCCCGGCGGCCGTCCGGCGCCGGCGGAGCGCTGGTGGCGGACCGGTCGAGGACCGGTCGAGGGCCGGTTGAGGGCCGGTCGAGGAGGGGCGGAGCACGCGTCCGGTGCCGGTAGAGCACACCTGAGGGTCCGAGCCGGGTGGGCGGAACGGTACCGTTCGGTGCATGGCACCCAGCACAACGAGTGACGCGCCGTACGGGCGGATGCTGACCGCGATGGTCACGCCGTTCCTGCCCGACGGCGGCGTCGACTACGACGGCGCCGCCCGCCTGGCGACCCACCTGGTCGACCGGCAGCGCCATGACGGCCTGGTCGTCAACGGGACCACCGGAGAGTCCCCCACCACCAGCGACGCCGAGAAAGAGCGGCTGGTGCGCACCGTGGTCGAGGCCGTCGGCGACCGCGCCGTCGTCGTCGCCGGGGCCGGCACCAACGACACCGAGCACAGCCGGCGGCTGGCCCGGCAGGCCGAGGCCGCCGGCGCGGACGGCCTGCTCGTGGTCACCCCGTACTACAACAAGCCGCCGCAGGAGGGCCTGCTGGCGCACTTCCGGTCCGTCGCCGACGCGACCGGCCTGCCGGTGATGCTCTACGACATCCCCGGCCGGTCCGGGGTGCCGATCGCGACCGACACGCTGCTGCGGCTCGCCGAGCACCCGCGGATCACCGCGGTGAAGGACGCCAAGGGCGACCTGTTCGCCGGCTCGGTCGTGATGGCCGAGACCGACCTGGTGTTCTACTCCGGCGACGACGCGCTGAACCTCGCCTGGCTGGCCATGGGGGCCGCGGGCTTCGTCAGCGTGGTCGGGCATGTCGTCGGCGCCGAGCTGCATGAGATGATCGACGCGTACCGAGCGGGAGACCACGGCCGCGCGCTGGAGATCCACCGGCGCCTGCTGCCCGTGGTCACCGCGATCATGACCCGGACGCAGGGCGCGATCGCCGTCAAGGCCGCCCTGAAGATCTTGGGCCTGCCCGGGGGTGGGGCGCTGCGACCCCCGTTGGCCGAGGCCACATCCGAATTCGCGGCGCGCCTCGCAGAGGACCTCACGATTGGGGGAGTGCAAGTGCCGGAGGTCACTAGGTGAGCCATCCTCACCCTGAACTGTCGACTCCGCCGCCGCCGGCGGCCAACGGGCTGCGCATCGTCGCCCTGGGCGGCCTCGGGGAGATCGGCCGCAACATGACGGTGTTCGAGCACGCCGGAAGGCTGCTCGTCGTCGACTGTGGCGTGCTGTTCCCGGAGACCGAACAGCCCGGGATCGACCTGATCCTGCCCGACTTCGAATACATCCGCGACCGCCTGGACGACATCGAGGCGGTCATCCTCACGCATGGCCACGAGGACCACATCGGGGCCGTGCCCTACCTGCTGCGCGAGCGGCCGGACATCCCGCTGGTCGGCTCCAGGCTGACCCTGGCACTGCTGGCGGCCAAGCTGCAGGAGCACCGGATCAGGCCGGTCCTGCGCGAGGTGAAGGAGGGCGACCGGCACGGGTACGGGCCGTTCGACGTCGAGTTCCTCGCCGTCAACCACTCGATCCCGGACGCGCTCGCCCTCGCGATCCGCACGCCCGCCGGGCTCGTCCTGGCGACCGGCGACTTCAAGATGGACCAGCTCCCGCTGGACGGCCGGCTGACCGACCTGCCCGGGTTCGCCCGGCTCGGCGCCGAGGGCATCGACCTGCTGATGTCGGACTCGACCAACGCCGAGGTGCCCGGGTTCGTCACCAGCGAGCGCGCCATCGGACCGGTCGTGGACGAGGTGTTCCGCACGGCGGAGGAGCGGCTCATCGTCGCCTGCTTCGCCTCGCACGTGCACCGCGTCCAGCAGGTCCTGGACGCGGCCGTCGCCAACGGCCGCAAGGTCTGCTTCGTCGGCCGCTCGATGGTCCGCAACATGGGCGTCGCCCGCGAGCTCGGCTACCTGGACGTCCCCGACGAGATCATGGTGGACGTCAAGGACCTCGACACCGTCCCGCCGGACGAGCTGGTGCTGATCTGCACCGGGTCGCAGGGCGAGCCGATGTCGGCGCTGTCCCGGATGGCCGCCCGCGACCACCAGCAGATCCGGATCACCGAGCGCGACACCGTCATGCTCGCGTCCTCGCTGATCCCCGGCAACGAGACCTCGGTCAACCGGGTGATCAACGGGCTGACCCGGTGGGGCGCCCGCGTCGTGCACAAGGGCAACGCCCTGGTGCACGTGTCCGGGCACGCCTCGGCGGGCGAGCTGCTGTACGTCCTCAACATGACCAAGCCGGGCAACTTCATGCCGATCCACGGCGAGTGGCGGCACCTGCGGGCGCACGCCAAGCTCGCCGCGCAGACCGGTGTCCCGGAGGAGAACATCGTCATCGCCGAGGACGGCGTGGTCGTCGACCTGGTGGACGGCCAGGCCAAGATCGTGGGCGCGGTCCCGGCCGGCTACGTGTACGTGGACGGCCTGTCGGTCGGCGAGGTCACCGAGACCTCGCTGAAGGACCGGCGCATCCTCGGCGAGGAGGGCTTCGTGTCCATCGTCGTGGGGATCGACTCCACCAGCGGCAAGCTGGTCGCGGGGCCGGAGATCCACGCGCGGGGCGCGGGCATCGTCAACGAGGACTTCGACGCGATCATCGACCGCCTCGAGGACGCCCTGCGCGACGCCGCCGCCAACGGCGTCAACGACCACCACCAGATCAACCAGGTCATCCGCCGCACCGTCGGCAAGTGGGTGAGCGACAACTACCGCCGCCGCCCGATGATCATCCCGGTCGTCGTCGAGGTCTGACCCCGGCGCCGCCGCGCCGACGGCCCCGGACCGGTACCACCGGCCCGGGGCCGTCGCACGTCCGCCGCACGTCCGGCCAGGGCCGTCGCAAGTCCGGCGCGGCGTGCGGCGCGGGCACGCGGCCGCGGCGTCGGGGACCGCGGTATCCGCCGCCGATCCCGGCCATGCGGACGGTGGTTCCGGGCCTTGTCATCCGGCCTCGTCATCCGTCCGCTTCGGGGCCGGTCCGCCCGGTTCGGGACGGCGGGTGGCGGCCGGTCTCACGCGTCCAGCGGGACATATCGGATTCCCCGGGTCGCACTGACACGCCGGGGCGATCCTGGGAACGCCGGTCGGACTTGGTTAATCTCAGCACCATGGCCACACGTCCGCCCGGGGGAGCGAAGACCGCCTCGTCGTCCTCGCGTTCCCGCGGCGGCGGGGGTGGATCGGGACGGCCGTCCGGCGGCAAGGCGCCCCGGCCCCGCAAGCCCGCGCAGGCGGCCGGAGCGCGCTCCGGCGGCGGCAGGGC
>NZ_QURH01000024.1 GCF_003428695.1 Actinomadura logoneensis | reverse complement strand
GGCCGGGTCGCCCGCGCGGTCGCGGTGCCGCAGGACGGTCCCGAGGCGCGGCCCGACCAGGCCGGACGCCTCCAGCTCGTCCGCGCGGGCGGCGTGCCCGGCGGGGTCGAGGCCGTCACCGGGCGGCTCGGCGACCGGCCCGTCGTCGATCCGGACGGTCAGCAGCTCGGCGCCGACGCGGCGGCGGAGCACGGTGAACAGCTCGGCGTCGGCGGGATCGGCCTCGGCGAACCCTTCGAGCACGACCGTGCGGGGCCGTCCGGACGCGTCGAGCCAGTCGCGGACGAACTCGGCCACGCCGTTGGCGACGCGCAGCGTCCGGCGCGCGGCCGGAACGAGGACGCGCTCCTTGCGGGCGACCCGGTCCATCAGCGGGACGCGTCGCACCGGGACGAGATCGCCCAGGTCGGGCGCGACGGTCCGCAGTTCGATGTCGTGGGCGGCGAGGAGATCGGAACGTTCCGCGGCGGCGGCCTCGCGGGCGAGGACGCCGACCAGGGCGGCCCCGGCCGTGTACGGTCCGCCGGTCCGCCGGTCCGCCGTGATCCGCAGCTCGGCCGGACCGCTCGCGCCGCGCGCCTGCCGGCGCTCCGGCCGGACCGCTCGCGCCGCGCGCCTGCCGGCGCTCGGCGCTCACAGGCCGGCGTGCCTGGTGCTGGCCACGCCGCGCAGGGCGACCGGCCCGGTTCTGTGCACGAGGATCCGCTTCATCGTCCGCCCCTCACCCGGTGTGAACCCGATGCACCCATGCGTATCCCGCGTGGCGCGTCCTTCACAACGTCCGGACGGACGCTGACCTGTATCGGTCAGTTCTTCGGGTTTCGGAGGCCGGCCGCCCCACTCGGCGGCCGGCCTCCCTGAGGGCCTCCATCCGGAGTCGAACCGGAA
>NZ_QURH01000292.1 GCF_003428695.1 Actinomadura logoneensis | reverse complement strand
CCCGCGACCCCCAGCGGCTCCCGCGACGTCGCGAGGACGGTCAGCCCCGGCGCCGCCGCGAGCAGCCGCGCGGCCAGGTCGGCGACCGCCTCCACGACGTGCTCGCAGTTGTCGAGCAGCAGCAGCGCCCGGCGCGGACGCAGCGCGCCCAGCAGCCGCTCGACGGGCGAGGGCGCACCGGTCCCGTCCCGGTGCCCGAGGACGCCCGCGACCAGGTCGGCGAGCTCGGCGGCGTCGCGCGGACGCTCCCCGGCCAGCTCCACCAGCCACGTCCCGTCCGGGTACGCGCGCGCCGACCGCGCCGCGACCTCCAGCGCCAGCCGCGTCTTGCCGACCCCGCCCGGCCCGGTGAGCGTCACGAGCCGGTCGCCGCGCAGCGCCGCCAGCGTCGCGGCGACGTCCCGCCCCCGCCCGACCAGCTCGCCGAGGACGGCGGGCAGGGTGATCCCCACCCCCGCCACTGCGCTTGACGAGGCCGTTGCCGTGCCTGGCGTGGTTGCTGTCGCTTGCGTGGCCGGGTTCAGGGCCGTGGACTGGTGCAGGATCGCGCGGTGCAGGCGGGCCAGCTCGGGGCTCGGGTCGACACCCAGCTCCTCGGCGAGCAGCCGTCGCAGCGCCTCGTAGTCGGCCAGCGCCTCGGCCTGCCGCCCGGCGCGGTACAGCGCGCGCAGGTGCGCCGCCCGCAGCCGCTCCCGCAGCGGATACCGGGCGACGAGCTCGCCCAGCACCGGGAGCTCCCCGATCTCCAGGCGCGCCTCCGCCTGCTCCTCGACCGCCGCGAGCCGGGCCTCCTCCCAGCGCGTCGCCGCCGCCTGCAGCAAGCTCCCGCCGTCGAACTCGGCGAACGCCTCGCCGCGCCACAGCGCGAGGGCGTCGTCGAACAGTTCCACTCGGGCACGCGCGTCCTGCTCGGCTCGTGCGCGCGCGACCAGGCCGGTGAACCGCCCGACGTCCGTGGAGTCCACGGCGTCCGTCGCCAGGACGTACCCGGGCGGTTGCGAACGGACGAGCGCGCGGCCACCCGGCTCGGCGTCCTCCAGGACCCTGCGGAGCTGGGACACGCGCGCCTGCAGCGTCCCCTGCGGGTTGCGCGGCGGACGATCGCCCCACAGCGCCTCCACCAGGCGGCCGGACGAGACGACACCGCCCTCGGCGGCCAGCAGGACCGCGAGCAGCATCCGCACCTTGGCCTCGGGCACCCGGACGGTCTCGCCGCCGTCCGTCCACACCGCGAGCGGCCCGAGCACCCCGAAACGCATGGCACCACCCTACGGACGAACCCGTAGTGCCCCCGAAGCGAATCCGTAGCGCTCCGTCCGAGGCTGGGACCACCTCAAGAAACCAAGGAGTGACACATGTCGGTGACCGTCATCGGACTCGGTTCCATGGGCACGCGCATGGCCGAGGTCTTCCTCGAGAAGGGACACGACGTCACGGTCTGGAACCGGACGGCGGCCCGGGCCGAACCCCTCGCCGCCAAGGGCGCGACCCTCGCGCCGAGCGCCGCCGACGCCCTGGCCGCCAACGAGCTGGTCGTGCTCAGCCAGACCCACTACCAGGCCATGTACGACTCGCTGAAGGGCGCCGAGCACGCACTGGAGGGACGCGTCCTGGTCAACCTCAGCTCCGGCAGCCCGGACGAGGTGCGCGAGGCCGCGAAGTGGGCCGAGGCGCACGGCGCGCGGCTGCTCCCGGGCGGCATCATGGTGCCGGTGCCCGGCATCGGGACGCCCGCCGCCGAGACCTACGTCGCGGGGCCGGAGGAGCTGCTCGAACGGCACCGCGGGACCCTCTCCGCCATCAGCGCGACCACCTACGTCGGCGCGGATCCGGGCCTGGCGATGCTCTACTACCTCGCCGGGTTCTACCTGTTCGCCGCGACGATGGGCGCGTTCATGCAGGCCACGGCCCTGGTCGCGAGCGCGGGGGTCTCGCCGCGCGACTACGCGGGGGCCGCCGCGGCCATCATCCGCAGCATCGGCGAGGACGGCCCGATGGGGTTCGTGAAGATCTCGTCCGAGCACATGGCCGACGGCGTCTACCCGGGCGTGGCCGACACCGTCCACATGGAGGCGGTCAGCGTCGGCCACGTCGCCCAGGCCGCCCGCGCCGCCGGGGTGGACGCGTCCATGCCCGGAACCCTCAAGGCCCTCTTCGACCGCGCCGTCGCCGAGGGCCACCACGACGAGGGCATCGGCGCCCTGTACGAGGTGATCCGCGCCAGGACCGCCCGACGCCCGGCCTGACCCGCCGCGCACGGGCCGCCCGGAGTTGCAGAAGAAGCCGGGCGGCCCGTGTTTCGCAGTGGTGTCAACTCGTTGTCAGTGACGGATTTACAGGCGTGGGACGATTTGCGAAACTGGTTCACATGACGGCCCGCGGACCGTGGCGCGCGCGCGGGCGGCTCGACCGATGACCCATGCCGATCGGAGCAGTCATGGCCGCCTCGTTAGCCTTCTCTCCCGAACAGTTCCTCATTGACGCCAGGACGACGGCCGACGCCATCGGTGCGCCCTACTCCGAATCGGCGGTCCGTGCCGTTCTCGACGCCTATCCGAGCGAGTTCCGGAACGGCGCGGTGCTCTGGCGGACCACCGACCGGCCGGGCGCGCCGCTCAACTACCGCTTCTACGAACGGCGCCGCACCGACACCGTCGGCACGGCCGTCCGCGCCGGCCTGCTGTCCGCGGACCACCCTCTGATCAGCCTGATCTCGTCCTGGAGCGCCCTCTACGGCGACGCGTCCACCGAGCTCGTCGATTTCGACGCCGGCCGCGGAATCGCGAAGACGTGGGTTTACCTGGGCGGACTGCGCCCGGTCGAAGAAGTGCTCGGCGCGCCGGACGTCCCGGACGCCTTCCGCCGCCACGAGAGCCGTTTCCGGTCGCTCGGACTGACGTCCGTGCGCCACGTGGCGGTCGACTACCAGGGCCACAGCGCGAACCTCTACTTCCGGACGTCCCGCAGAATCACCCTGGACGAGACCGACCGCATCATTTCCCTGACCGGTGGAAATCCGCCCACGCCGTCCCTGTTCGCGGACATGCGGGAGTTCACCCCGGCCGACGGCTACACCCTGAACGTCACCATGGGCCTTTCCGACGGTGAAATCCAGCGCGTCGGTTTCTACGCCCTCCGCCTCCCGCAGGGCCGGTTCCCGGCCCTCGGCGACCGCCTGACCGCGTTCTTCCGCGCCTCGCCGTCCCGCGACGACGAGGAGATGAACGCCGTCGCCTGGTCGTTCGGCCCCGAGGGCCGGAACTACACCAAGGCCGAGCACAGCTACTGCGGACGCCTCGTCGAGCTCATGAGGACCTGGAACAGCCCGATGGCCCCCGCGCCCGAACGGCGTTGACCTTCCCCCCCGGGCGCTGGCCCGGAAACAGGGCGGTGGTCCGGGGGGAAGGTCAGATCGCGTCCGGTTCGCGTCCGCCCCGCCGGGGGGTGGGCGGCGGATCCGGCGGGGGGTCGGTGAGGGGGAGGCGCATGACCAGGCGGGCACCGCCCGGACTGTCGGCGACCTCCAGGTCGCCGCCGTACAGCCGCGCGATCTCGCGCGCGATGGGGAGGCCGAGGCCGGTGCCCGAAGGGTCCCGGCGGCGCGACTCGGCGAGGCGCGCGAACCGCTCGAAGACCCGCTCGCGCGCCTCCGGCGGGATGCCCGCGCCGTCGTCGCGGACCTCCACGACGGCCTCGTCGCCGTCCCGCCGCACCAGCACCTCGATGACCGTCTCGGCGTGCCGTTCCGCGTTGCTGAGCAGGTTGCCCAGGACGCGGCTGAGCCGGATCGGCGAGCCCAGCACGAACAGGCCGTCCGTCAGGCGGGTCTCGATCGGCACCCGCCACGGCCGCCCCTCCACCTCGCGGCGCACCACGCCGGCGAGCTCGACCGGCACCCGGGCGCCGGGCGCGGGGGAGTCCAGCCGGGCGAGTTCCAGCAGGTCCACGACGATGTCGTTGAGCCGGTTCGCGTCGCGCAGCGCGCCGTGCACGACGGGTCTCCAGTCGAGGTCGTCCGGCTCGTCCAGCGCGACCTCCAGGCGGGTGAGCAGGCCCGCGATCGGGTTGCGCAGGTCGTGCGACGCCTCGGAGACGAACCGGCGCTCCCGGTTGCTGGCCTTCTCCAACTGCTCCAGCGCCGCGTTGACGGCGACGGCCAGCCGCTGGATCTCGCCGCCGGTGTGCGGCTCGGGCACGCGCCGGCTGAGCCCGCTCAACCCGGCGCCGGTGATCTCCGAGAGCTGCCGCCGGATGCGCTCGACCGGCTGCAACGCGCCGCCGATCGTCTGCCACGTCCACCAGGACATCAGCAGCAGCAGGGCGAGCGCCGCCAGCCCGACCTCCAGGTACAGGGCCGGCGCCGTCTGGGAGGACGGGACCGTGGCGGCGACGTACACGATCGGCGTGTTCGGGAACCCGGCCCCGCCGATCCGCATCCCGACCAGCTCGACGCAGGACGGCAGGTACGACGGACACGCGCGCCGCCCGATCAGCAGGTCCTGCGCGCGGAGCGGCGCCGGGTTCAGCGGCGGACGGCCGCGCACCTCCGCGGACGCGGCGGTGACGCGCCCGTCCGGCTGGACGACCTGGATCAGCGCCGGCTCGCCGGGACGCGGCGTCAGCGCCTGCGCCGTGTGGCCGAGCGTGGCGTCGTAGATGACGCGCTGCAGCGTCTCGTACGCGTTCCGCCGGGCCGTCGACTCCGCCGCGTACTCCAGCAGGTGCACGGCCAGGAACGTGGACAGCGCCAGCACCGACCCCGTCATCACGACGGTGATGACGGTGGCCCGCCCGCGCACCGAGATGAAGACCCGAGCGAACCACCGGCGCAGCCGGCCGCCGTCGGCGTCCTCGTCCACACGTCCTCCGCACTGTGCCGGATCGTCCCGCGCCGGTCGCGCGCGAGGGCCGGAACGGGGTGACCGACCCTGTCTAGTGGACCGGGGGCCGGTGCTTCGAGCCGCCCACAGCCCATATTGCGGAACCATTGAGCCCGGTTGACCGGACCTCACCGGCTCGGCCGCCCGGCGGCCGACCGCGGGCGTTCCGCGCGGTCGTTCCGCGGTCAGTCCGCGGTCAGGCCGGGGTCATTCCTCGGGATCGACCCGCATCGCCGACTCCTCGGCGGAGAAGCCGCCGGTGTCCGGGCCGACCTCGGTCGCGGTCTCGTCGGGCTCGTCCACCGGGTGGGCGCCCTCGTCGGGGGCGACGAGCCTGCCCGCCGGACGCGGCTCCTCCCACACCTGCCCGGACGGCTCCTCGGGCTGCGCGGCGGCGGTGTCGTCCGCGCCGTCGTCGGCCTCGAAGCCGGTGTCCAGGTCCGACCCGGGGCCGAGGCCGCCCTCGTCGGTGATCGCGCCCTCCCGCTCCCCTTCGGCCCCGCCCTCCTCCTCGTCCGCGCCGAAGTCCGCGCCGGTGTCCTCGGCGCCCGGCATCGGCCGCGGCCCGGTGGCGCCGAACTCCGGCTGCTCCTCGGGCTCCTCGCGTTCCAGGCGGCGCTTCACCGTCTCGCCCTCGCGCTGCTCCTCGGCCGTGGTGCCGAACTCGTCCAGCGCCAGCGGACGGTCCGCCGGGACCGACGCCTCCTGCGGATCGACCGCCCGCTGCTGCCCGGGCGTCCCGTTCTGGAGGTCGGGGATGCCCTCGTCCTCCAGGCGCGAGCGGGGGTCGGGCTCGGGTACGTGCCGTGCCATGGGGTCGCTCCTCTCGTTCGAACGTTGGTGATGTGCCGCCGGGACCGGCCGCTCGGGGCCTCGGGCGTCGGCCCTGGGGCGTCGGCCGTCGGCCATGGGGCGTCGGAGCCTCGGGCCGGTCGGGGCTCCGGCGGGTCAGGGCCTGCCGCCGACCCCGGTGCGGACCTCGTGGGAGCGCATCGGGCCGCCGGTGCCGGGGGACAGCGGCGGCGTGTCCATGCCGGTGCCGCCGCGGAGCCCTTCGAGGAACTCCGCGAGGGCATCCCGGGACGTGTGCACCGGCGTCCAGCCCAGTTCGGACCGGGCCCGTCCGGTGTCCATGACCGGGATGCGCAGCGCCATGTCCAGCAGCTGCGGCGACGCGGGGACGAGCCGGAGCGCCCACGCCGCGGCGAGCGCGGTCCGCACGGCCCGCAGCGGCAGCCGGACCTTCCGCGCGCCGAGCAGGTCCGCGAGGACGTCGGCGTCCACGACCGGGTCGGCGGCCAGGTTGAACGCCCCGCGGACGTCCCGCAGGACCGCCAGCCGGAACGCCTCCCCGGCGTCCGCCGAGTGCAGCGCCTGGAACCGCAGGCCGGGCAGGTCGGGCACGAACGGGATCAGGTCGGGCCGCGCCAGCCGGCCCGGCACCAGCGGGCCGGCGAACAGCCGCCGCTGCTCGACCGACGACTCCCGCTTGAAGATGAACCCGGGCCGCAGCCGGACCACCCGGCACGCGGGGTGCTCGGCCTCGAACGCGTCCAGCAGCCGTTCGACGTAGGCCTTCTCGCGTCCGTAGGCCGCCGAGGGCCAGCCGTGCGTGGGCCAGCTCTCGTCCACCGCGCGGTCCTTGGGGCCGGGCGAGTACGCGCCGACGGACGAGGAGTAGACCAGCGCGGGGACCTCCGCCTCGGCCGTCGCGCGCAGCACCCGCGCGCTGCCCTGCACGTTGGCCCGCCACGTCACCGTCGGGTCGTGGGTGGGCTGGAACAGCCACGCCAGGTGGACGACCGCGTCCGCGCCGCGCAGGATCGGCACCAGGTCGGACTTCGCCACGTCCGCCTCGGCCCACTCGACCTTGTCGGCGGTCCACTCCGGCCGTCTCCGCGCGACCCCGACGATCGACGTGACCTGCGGGGTGGCGCTCAGCGCCTGGACGGTGCTGGTCCCCACGTTCCCGGTGGCGCCGATGACGACGATCCGCATGCGTCCCCCATCTCCTGTCCGGCCCCTCCGGGGCCCGGTCGCTAGTGCTGCTGCTGCTTCAGCATGGTCAGGTGCTGCTGCATCACGGGCGCCGACTGCTTCGCCAGCGCGACGACGGCGGGATCGGACCCGTGCGCCGCCTCGTTCTGGGTGGCGGCGATCGCCTGCTCGTGCGCGGTGATCATGGACGAGACGAACTGGTTGTCGAACTCCGATCCGGTGAGGGCGCCGAGCTGCTGCTGCTGTGCCGCCTGGTCGGCCGTGGGCGTGGTCGGCAGCGAGACGCCGAGCCGCTCGGCCGTGGTGACGACCTGCTGGTCCAGCTGGGTGTGGTCCTTCAGCAGCGTGGCGCCCTCGTTCTGGACCTGCGCGCTCCCGCTCTTGTCCTGCGCGAGCTGCCCCGCCTCGATCTCGGCGACGTTGCCCTGGTGGGCCTGGGCGAGCCAGGCCCTGTCCTGCGCGGAGAGCCGGTCGGTGGGCGGACGCGTGGTCATGGGCGTGTGCACGGCGGCGTGCTTGCCGGGCCCGTCGTAGGCCCCGCAGGAGGTTCCCGCGGTCATGATCACGACGGCGGCCACCACCGCCGGCCACCGGGTGACGGACATGATCCGATCTCCTTCACTCGTCGCGTCGCCTACCGTCCCTCCCTGGATCTGACCTGCACGCAGGTTCTAAACCCCGGGCTCCGGACGCGCGAACGGCCGCCCGTCGTGGACGGGCGGCCGTGCGGGGGATGGGGCGGGGTCCGGCGGACCGGAGATCGGTGTGTCAGCTCCCGTCGATGAACTGGTGGTCGGTGCGGATCCGTCCGTCGCCGTCCAGCCTGAGGACGTCCAGGCCGCCGCCGACGGACTTGCCCGTCCCCGTCTCCACCATCGCCCACCGGACGGCGACGACGTCGGCCCTCAGGGTGACGGGCTCGGCGGCGGCCTCGAACACGTGCTCGCCGGGTTCGATGAACATCTCGTAGGCGCGCGTCACCCGGGCGTCCAGGGCCTGGTGCCCCCGGACCTCCAGCGGCGGCACGGGGAAGGCCAGCCGGGCGGCCGCCTCCCGGACCTCCTGGGGCGGGTCCGCCAGGACATGGACCCCGTCGTCCGCCCACAGCTCGCGGACGAGTTCACTCCTGCGGCCGGCGTCCGGCTCGTTCCAGAGGGCCGTGTAGCGGTCTGCCAGACCAGCGTGGTTGCTCATACCGGCAGTCTGCTGACCGGACCACACCGATGCGATTCCCCGCAGGGAATGACCCGACTCGCCGGAGCCTTGCCGCCGGACGTCAGGGGATCTTGGGCGTGGCGCGGTCGATGAGCGGGGTGAGGTCGAGGCCGGGCGGGAGGGTGCCGAACGCGACGCCCCAGTCGCCGGACAGGCGGGTGGCGCAGAAGGCGTCGGCGACGGCGGGGTGGCCGTGCCGGACGAGCAGCGACCCCTGCAGCACCAGGGCGAGCTGCTCGGCGACGCGGCGGGCCCGCAGCTCGATGGTGCCGAGGTCGGTGAGGGCGTCCTTGGCCCGGCGGACCGCGTCGTCGAGGCGGGCGTCCGCGCCCGCGGCGAGCCCGACCTCGGTGAAGAACGCCTCGACGGTCTCCGGCTCCTTGGCCATCGCGCGCAGGATGTCCAGGGCGGCGACGTTGCCCGAGCCCTCCCAGATGGAGTTCAGGGGGCTCTCGCGGAACAGCCGGGGCATCCCGGAGTCCTCGACGTAGCCGTTGCCGCCGAGGCATTCGAGGGATTCGGCGGCGTGGGACGGCCAGCGCTTGCAGACCCAGTACTTGCTGACGGCGAGGGCGAGGCGCTTGAAGGCGCTCTCGGACGCGTCGCCCCGCACGGAGCGGTCGGTCGCCCCGGCGAGCCGCGTCATGAGGACGGTCGCGGCCTCCGACTCCAGCGACAGGTCGGCCAGGACGTTGCGCATCAGCGCGTGCTCGGCGAGGTACCTGCCGAACGTCCTGCGGTGGGCGGCGTGGTGGGCGGCCATGGTGACGCCCGCGCGCATGCCGGACGCGGCGCCGATGACGCAGTCCAGACGGGTCATGTTGACCATCTCGATGATGGTCCGGACGCCGCGTCCCTCCTCGCCGACCCGGTAGGCGACGGCGTTCTCGTACTCGACCTCGGACGACGCGTTGGACTTGTTGCCCAGCTTGTCCTTCAGCCGCATCAGGCGCAGCGGGTTGAGGGTGCCGTCCGGCAGGACGCGCGGGACCAGGAAGCAGGTCACGCCCGCGTCGGTCTGCGCGAGGGTGAGGAACAGGTCGCACATCGGGGCGCTGGTGAACCACTTGTGCCCGACGAGCGTGTACGTACCGTCCGGCTGGAACTTGTGCCCGACGAGCGTGTACGTACCGTCCGGCTGGAGGGTCGCGCGGGTGGTGTTGGCGCGGACGTCCGAGCCGCCCTGCTTCTCGGTCATCGACATGCCCGCGAGCAGGGCGTTCTTGGTGAGCGGGGCGCGCAGACCGTAGTCGTACTCGGTCTTGGCGAGCAGCGGTTCGTAGCGGTCGGCCAGCTCGGGCGACTGGCGCAGCGCCGGGACGGCCGCGTACGTCATGGAGATCGGGCAGCCGTGCCCGGCGTCCACCCGCCACGTGTAGAACTTGGCGGCGCGGGCGACGTGCGCGCCGGGACGGTCGTCCGCCCAGGGCGCGCCGTGCAGCCCGTGGGTGACGGCGACGCTCATCAGCTCGTGCCAGGCCGGGTGGAACTCGACCTCGTCGATCCGGTGCCCGTAGCGGTCGTGGGTGCGCAGGACGGGCGGGTTCTCGTTCGCGAGGCGCCCCCACTCCTGGGCCTGCCCGGTCCCGGCCAGCAGGCCCAGCTCGTGCACCTCGGGCAGGGCCCAGGCGGCGTCCTCGCGGGCCAGGCCGTCGAGCAGCGCGGGATCGTCCGCGACGTCGTGCCCGACCATCGGCGGGACCTGGTTGAACACCTCGTGGGTCGGCACGGCGATCTCCTCACGGACGGGGGGTGCGTGGACCCAACCTTACAGAATCGAATCAGGCGCAGGGAAGGTGTAGTGCCGATGCGGGCGCCAGGGCGGCGCGGGACGACCCCGGAGGAGGTCGCGGAGGGCCGAAGGTCCCGGAACGAGGGCTCCGCGTCCTCCCCGGGAGGGGGTTGATCTCGTCCCCCCGGTGGATTGTTCGGCGGTCGCGGGGGCATAACGTCGGAAGCATGAGCCAGCCCACCCCGCAGCAGGCGCGGACCTCCGCCGCCCCGCCGCCGGAGCAGCCCCCGGACCAGCCCCGGGAGCAGGCGCCGCGGCCGGGCCGGGAGCAGGGGATCCGCGCCTCGGACGCCGAGCGCGAGGCGGTCGTCGAGCACCTCCGCGTCGCCTCCGTGGAGGGCCGCCTGACGTTCGCGGAGCTGGCCGAGCGCACCGAGGCCGCCTACGCCGCGGTCACCCGCGCCGCGCTGGAGGCGGTCGTCGCCGACCTGCCCGGCATGGGCGCGCCGGGCGCCGCCCCGGCCCCGCTGCTGAAGACCCGCCGGTTCAGCGCCGTCCTCGGCGACGTCACCGAGCGGATCGTCGGCCGCATCGACGCCGAGCTGGAGATCCTCGCGGTCCTCGGCGACGTCCGGGTCGACCTGCGCGCCGCCCAGGTGCCGACCGGCACGGTCAGCCTGGTGGCGAACGCGGTGCTCGGGGACGTCACCGTGATCGTCCCGTCCGGGGCCGTGGTGGAGCTGACCGGGCACGCCGTCCTCGGCGACCGCCGGGTGTCGGCGCGGCAGGTCCCGGCCGGCGAGCGGATGCCGGTCGTCCGGATCCGCGCCAACGCCTATCTGGGCGACATCCAGATCGTCGACGAGGAGCCGTCCTCCTGGTGGTGACCTGACCGGAGGACGCTGCCCGAACCGAAGAGCCGGCCCCCGCCCGGGGGACCGGCTCTTTCGCGTGCGGGGCGGCCTCTTCGCGTGCGGGGCCGCCTCTTCGCGTGGAAGGCGGCTCAGCCCTTCTCGGGTTCCTCCTGCCGGTGCCGGGCGACGCGCGTGCCGAGCCAGCCGAAGTAGGCGGCGACGCCGACCAGGCCGGCCCTGCGGGTCCGCCGCGGGACGAGCGCGAGGCCGAGCGCGAGCTCGGTCGCGCCGTTCCGCTTGATCCACAGCTCGGTGTCGTGCGGGAAGCCCGCCCGCGAGATCGGCTCGAAGAGCCGCGGCGCGGCGAAGTGGGCGGCGCCGGTGACGGCCAGTGCGATGCCCGCCTTGCGGATCAGGGCCATGGGGGGACGTCCTCTCATCGGGTGAACTCGTAGTCGTCGAGGTCGAAGGTCCGGGCCCGGCGCTGGACGTGCAGGCCGGACTGCGGACGGATGTACGGCGCCTCGCCGCGCTTGTCGAAGTAGTAGGAGTTGGAGCGCGCGCAGCTCGGCTGGGCGAGGATCGTTCCCCGCATCCGCCGCCGCATGTCCGCGGTGAACGCGTCGTGCGGCCCGCGCCGCACCGCGACCCGCCGCGCCCCCCGCCGCCGCGCCTCCGCCAGGACCCGGACGATGTGCGTCGTCCCCGCCTCGATGATGGAGAACCAGGACGCCCCGGTCACCGTGTACGGGCCGTTCATCATCCAGAAGTTCGGCACGAACGGCACCGACAGGCCCTCGTAGGCGTGGTACCGCTCGCGGTCCCAGTGCCCGCCCAGCTCGACGCCGTCCAGCCCGACGACCGGGAACGGCGGCGTCGCGCCCGGCTCCAGGATCTTGAACCCGGTGGCCAGGACGAGCGTGTCGGCGGGCCGCTCCACCCCGTCCCGGGTGACGATCCCGGACGCGGTGACCCGCGCGATCGGCTCGGTCACCAGCTCGACGTCCTTCCTGGTGAAGGCCGGAAAGTAGCGGTTGGAGAACGACGGCCGCTTGCAGCCGAACCCGTAGCGCGGGGTGAGCCTGCGGCGCAGCGCCGGGTCGGGCACCTGCCGCCGCAGGTGCGCCCGGCACAGCAGCTCCGCCCCGCGCACCAGGAACGGCGCCTTGCTGTAGTGGACGATCCCGAGCACCATCACGACCTCGGACACCGCCGTCGTCACCAGCCGGACGAGCCGCTGCGCGGGCGGGAACACCCGGAACAGCCGCCGCACCGCCGGGGGGATCGCGAAGTCCACCTTCGGGAAGACCCAGATCGGCGTCCGCTGGTACACGTCCAGGTGCGCGGCCCGCTCGGCGAGCTCCGGGATCACCTGCAGGCCCGACGCGCCCGTCCCGACCACGGCGACCCGCTCGCCGCGCACGTCGTGGCCGTGGTCCCAGCGCGCCGTGTGGACGACCTTCCCGGCGAAGTCCGCGAGGCCCGGGATGTCGGGGTCCTTGGGCTGGTCGAGCGGGCCGACGGCGCAGACGAGGAACCGCGCCTCCAACTCCCCGCCCTCTTCACCGGAAGCGCCGCCGGAAACCCCGGAAGTGCCGCCGGACGTGCCGCGGGCGGTGGAGATGCGCCACAGGTGGGCGTCCGCGTCGAAGACGGCCTTCTCGACGCGGGTGTTCAGGCGCAGGTGCGGGCGCAGGCCGTACTTGGTCGCGCAGCGCTCCGCGTAGGCCCGCACCTCCTCGCCCGGCGCGAACGCCCGCGACCAGCCGGGGTTCGGCTCGAAGGAGTAGCAGTAGGTCGAGGACGGGATGTCCACGGCCACGCCCGGATAGGTGTTGTGCCGCCAGACCCCGCCGACGCTCTCCGCCGCGTCCAGGATGACGAAGTCGCGGATGCCGCGCCGCAGGAGCTGGATCCCCACGCACATCCCGGAGAACCCGGCCCCGACGATCACGATCTCAGGCATCGGACCCCTTCCGCCGCAGTCCCGTGTGCTCGGTTTCGCACCCTGGCACGGCGTCGCCCGGCGGTGCGGTGTCGCCCGGCGGTGCGGTGTCGCGCGGCGGTGCGGTGTCGCGCGGCGGTGCGGTGTCGCGCCGTCGGGCCGCCTGCTCCGCGACGCGCCGGTCGTGCTCGCCGCGCGTCCCGAAGGTCTGCCGGTAGGCGCGGTCGCCGTCCATCAGCCGCCGGAACGCCCGGACGGCGGGCTCGGGCGCGACCGCGAGCGCCGGGCCGAGCAGCGCGAGCCAGCCGGGCACCGGGTACTCGGCCCGGCGGGAGACGCAGCTGCGCACGACCGCCTTGGCGACCCGGTCCGGGTCGACCGTCGGCAGGCCGCCGCCGAGCCGGACGCCCTCGGTCAGGCCCGTCCGGACGGCCGTCGGCAGGACGGCGCTGACGCTCACCCCGTGCGCCGCCATCTCCTCCCGGACGGCCGCCGTCAGCCCCACCGCCGCGTACTTGCTGGCGTTGTAGACCGCCATCCCCGGCAGCGGCAGCCTCCCGGCCAGCGAGCAGACGTTCACGACGTGGCCGCGTCCGCGCGCGACCATCTCCGGCAGGACGGTCCGCATCCCGTTGACCAGGCCCCGGACGTTGACGTCCATCGTGGTCGCGCTGACCTCGTCGGGTTCGTCGAGGAACGGGCCGAGGGGCATGACCCCGGCGTTGTTGACGAGCACGTCCACCGGTCCGGCCGCGTCCCGGACCGCCGCGACGAACGCCGTGAACGAGGCCCGGTCGGTGACGTCCAGCCGGCCGGCGAGGACGAGGTCCCCGGCGTTCGGGCCGAGCGCGGCGGAGAGCTCGGCGGCGGTGCGGCCGGCGGCCTCGGCGTCCAGATCGCCGACGGCCACGCGCGCGCCGCGCTCGGCGAGCAGGC
>NZ_QURH01000288.1 GCF_003428695.1 Actinomadura logoneensis | reverse complement strand
CCCCGGCGACGACCGGCGAGGTCGGCGCGGGCGAGGTGCGGGGCCGCAGCACGACGCCGAGCAGCCGCCGGCCCGACAGCGGCACGCCGAGCGCGCGGGCGCGGGCGGCGGCCTCCTGCGGGTCGGAGTAGGAGTGCGCGAGGATCCGGGCGATGATCGTCCGGTGCGCCTGGCGCTCCACCGACTCGGCGTGCCGGTCGAGCAGGCGGCCGAGCGCGAGGGTGGTGGCGGCGCGCTCGATCAGCACGGTCTCGCGCGGGGTGGGCGGCCGGCCGAGCGTGATGATCAGCCGTCCCCAGTCCTCGCCGCGCGCGCCGACCGTGGTGACCAGCCAGCCGGACGCCTCGTCGAAGGCGGTCCGGTTGCGCGGCCGGACGGCCCGCGACCGCGTCTCCCAGGCCGACAGCAGCTCGGCGGGGTCGCGCGGGCCGGAGTCCATCGCGAGCACCTGGTGGGCGAGGTTCTCCAGGACGACCGCGTGCCCGCAGAGCGCGACGACCTGCCGGACGACCTCCTCGGTGGACGCGCCCTCGACCGACAGCTGGGTGAAGATCTCGTGCAGCTGCTCGGACGCGCGCAGCTCGGCGAACTGGTCCTGCAGGATGCGGGCGTGGACGGACTCGGTGATGTCCACGAAGGCGGGCTCGTGCGCGAGGACGACGACCGGCAGGCCGTGCTCCTCGGCGGCGGCCAGCAGCGCGGCGGGCAGTTCGGCGGCGTACCGGCGGCCCAGCTCCACCATCAGCCCGGACACCCCGACCTCGGCGAGCTCGGCGATGTAGACGCGCAGCCGCTCCGGCTCGTCCGGCAGGGCGATGCCGGTGGTGAGCACCAGCTCGCCGCCGTGCAGCAGGTGGGCGATGTCGGCGACCTCGGCGACGTGCACCCAGCGGACGCGGTTGCCGAGGCGGTCCGCGCCCGCGACCACTCTGGGCTGGCCGCGGCGGACCGCCTCCAGCTGGAGGACGTCGGCGACGGTGGGAAGCATCGGCCCCGATGGTATCCGACACTGTGTCAGCCGGGGACGTCCGGCCACTTACATCGTGTAGGCCGGGAAAGCGGCGCCGAAATGCGGAATCGGTGACAGAGCCCCCGATCCGGCTGCGGATATCGTGACAATCCGACTGCCAGGACGTCAATACTTCGGCGCGCATGTTGACACTGTGCGGGTAGCCGCGCCGCCGGGCCGCGCCCGAGGATGAGGGCATGTCCGAACACGCCTCGCTTCTCCAGCGCCACCGCGCGGTCATGCCGTCGTGGCTCGCGCTCAACTACGGGCGCCCGATCGAGCTCGTCGGCGGCAAGGGCAGCCGCGTCACCGACGCCGAGGGCACCACCTACCTGGACTTCTTCGTCGGGATCCTGACGAACATGATCGGCTACGACGTGCCGGAGGTGCGCGAGGCGGTCGAGCGGCAGCTCGCCACCGGCGTCGTGCACACCTCGACCGCCTACCTGCTGCGCGGGCAGGTCGAGCTGGCCGAGAAGATCGCCCGGCTGTCCGGCATCCCCGACGCCAAGGTCTTCTTCACCAACTCCGGAACCGAGGCGAACGAGACGGCGCTGCTGCTCGCCACGTACGCGCGCCGGACCGACCAGGTCCTGGCGATGCGGCAGAGCTACCACGGCCGCTCGTTCGGGGCGGTCGGCGTCACCTCGAACCGGGCCTGGAAGAACAACTCCTACTCGCCGCTGAACACCCACTTCCTGCACGGCGCGGACCGGCACCTGCCGCAGTTCAGGGGCATGTCGGACGCCGAGTACATCGAGGCGTGCGTCGCGGACCTGCGGCACGTCCTCGCGACGGCGACCGGCGGCGACGTCGCGGCGCTCATCGCCGAGCCGATCCAGGGCGTCGGCGGGTTCACCGCCGCCCCCGACGGGCTGTTCGCCGCGTACAAGGAGGTCCTGGACGAGCAGGGCATCCTGTTCATCTCGGACGAGGTGCAGACCGGCTGGGGCCGCACCGGCGACAGCTTCTTCGGCATCGGCAACCACGGCGTCACCCCGGACGCCATGACCTTCGCCAAGGGCCTCGGCAACGGCTTCGCCATCGGCGGCGTCGTCGCGCGCGGCGACCTCATGGACGGCCTGCACGCGGTCGGCCTCGCCACGTTCGGCGGCAACCCGATCTCGACGGCCGCCGCCAACGCCACGCTCGACTACGTCCTGGACCACGACCTCCAGGCGAACGCCCGGCGGCAGGGCGCCACGATCATCGGCGGCCTGAAGGAGGCGGCTCCGCGCTTCCCGTTCGTCAGGGAGGTCCGGGGCCGCGGGCTGATGTTCGCGATCGAGTTCGCCGACCCGGAGACCGGCGCGCCGAGCCCCGAGCTGGCGACCGCCGTCATGGAGGCGACGCGCGAGCGCGGCCTGCTGGTCGGCAAGGGCGGCCTGTACGGCAACACCGTCCGGATGGCCCCGCCGCTGACCCTGTCCGACGCCGAGGCCGCCGAGGGCCTGGCCATCCTGATCGACTCCCTGGAAACCGTGAACGGGGCCGGCAAGTGAGCAAGCACGTCACCCACTGGATCAACGGCAAGCCGTTCGAGGGCGCCGCCGAGCGGCGGGGCGAGATCTACGACCCGGCGGTCGGCGCGGTCTCGGGCAGCGTCGACTTCGCCTCGTCCGCCGAGGTGGACGCGGCCGTCGCCGCCGCGCGGGACGCCTTCCCCGGCTGGCGCGACACGTCCCTGTCGAAGCGGACCTCGATCCTGTTCCGGTTCCGCGAGCTCGTCCACGCGCACCGGGACGAGCTGGCCCGGCTGATCTCGTCCGAGCACGGCAAGGTCGTGGCGGACGCGGCGGGCGAGGTCGCCCGCGGCCTGGAGGTCGTCGAGTTCGCCTGCGGCATCCCGCACCTGCTCAAGGGCGGTTTCTCGGAGAACGTGTCCTCGAGGGTGGACGCGTACTCGATCCTCCAGCCGGTGGGCGTCTGCGCCGGGATCACGCCGTTCAACTTCCCGGCCATGGTGCCGATGTGGATGTTCCCGGTGGCGATCGCCTGCGGCAACACCTTCGTGCTCAAGCCGTCGGAGAAGGACCCGTCGGCGGCGGTCCGGCTGGCCGAGCTGTGGTCCGAGGCCGGGCTGCCGGACGGCGTGTTCAACGTCCTGCACGGCGACAAGGCGGCGGTGGACGGCCTGCTGGAGCACCCCGACGTCAAGGCCGTCAGCTTCGTCGGCTCCACGCCGATCGCGCGGTACGTCTACGAGACGGCGGCGCGCACCGGCAAGCGCGTGCAGGCCCTCGGCGGCGCGAAGAACCACATGGTCGTCCTGCCCGACGCCGACCTCGACCTCGCCGCCGACGCGGCCGTCTCGGCGGGCTTCGGCTCGGCGGGCGAGCGCTGCATGGCGATCTCCGTCGTCGTCGCGGTGGACCCGGTCGGCGACGAGCTGGTCGCGAAGATCAAGGAGCGCGTCGCCAAGCTGAGGATCGGTCCGGGGGACGACCCCGAGTCCGAGATGGGTCCGCTGGTCACCCGCGCGCACCGGGACAAGGTCGCGTCCTACCTGGACAGCGGCGTGGCGCAGGGCGCGACGCTGGCGGTGGACGGGCGCGGGACGCCGGTGCTCGGCGGCGGCGCGGACGGCTTCTGGCTCGGCCCGACCGTCCTCGACCACGTCACCCCCGAGATGGACTGCTACAAGGACGAGATCTTCGGACCGGTCCTCTCGGTCGCGCGCGCCGGCTCCTACGACGAGGCGATGCGGCTGGTCGCGGCCAACCCCTACGGCAACGGGACGGCGATCTTCACCAACGACGGCGGGGCGGCGCGCCGCTTCCAGAACGAGGTGGAGGTCGGGATGGTCGGCATCAACGTCCCGATCCCGGTGCCGATGGCGTACTACTCCTTCGGCGGCTGGAAGGCGTCGCTGTTCGGCGACAGCCACGCCCACGGCATGGAGGGCGTCCACTTCTACACCCGCACCAAGGCGGTCACGGCCCGCTGGCTGGACCCGTCGCACGGCGGCGTGAACCTGGGCTTCCCCACCAACGGCTGACCCGCGCCCGGTGGGCGATCCACCGGTGGACGGCCCCGGCACCGCCGGGGCCGTCGCCGTTCCGGGGCGCGAACACGAGGGCCGCCGCCAGGCAGGCGAACGGCAGGACGGGCATGACGTACCGGTAGTCGAAGTCGGCGGTCGCGATCGGGAACACCAGCAGCGTGACCGCCGTGCCGAGGGCCACCAGGGGCGCACGGCCGCGCCGCAGCGCCGCGACCGCGCCCAGCGCGAAGACCGCGGCGAGCGCGGGACCGGGCAGGTGCACGTTCCGCTGGTAGGCGATCATCCGCCGCGCCTCGGGCTCGTTCACCCGGCTGGGGGCGCCGTCGTCGGTGTAGGCGAGGATGTCGCCCAGGGCCGTCCCGCCGCGCCCGCTCCAGCCGCGTCCGCCGGGGAAGATCTGCGGACGGTCCCGGAAGTGGTACAGCATCTCGGTCGTGCCGTTCGGGTACGGACGCCGCCGGTTCTCGAACGTGTAGCCGATCCCGCGGACGACGTCGGTCGCGTACGCGCGCGGCTGCGCGAGGATCGCCCGCAGGGCGAAATCGCGCAGCGTCCTGTTCGCCTCGGGCGCGGCCACGAACCGCCAGCGGCGGCGCGGCGGGATCGTGCTGATCCAGTCGAGCCGTCCCGGGGGGATGCGCTTGGCCTGGACGTCCGCGGGCAGGCACAGGTCCCGTTCGTCGGCGGGTGGACGGATCTTCGCGCAGGACGCCCAGTTCGCCGTCCGGCCCCACAGGAAGATCCCGTCGCTGGTCGTCAGCGCGAACGTGCCGTTGGCCTGCTGGAACCAGAACGCGTAGGAGAGCAGCGGGACCGCGGCGGCCGTCCCGAAGGCCAGCGCGGACCGCCAGCCGCCGCGCCACAGCAGCAGTCCGAGCGGCAGCAGCGGGACGAGCGGGGCGCCCGCCGACCGGACGAGCGTCGCGGCACTGATCAGGGCCCCGGCGGCGACCGCCTGCTTCCAGCCCGGCCGCGCCCGGTCCGGCCCGAGCGGTCGCCACAGCAGCACGGTCACGCCCGCGACCAGCAGGAACGTGAACAGCGTCTCCGACATGACGAGGTGCTCGAGCTGGACCTGGTAGCCGTCGTAGAGCACCGGGAGGGACGCCGCGACGGCCGCCCAGCCGGGCAGACGCGCGCGCCGGAGGAGGGCGTACAGCATCACGGCGACGGCCAGCCCGAGGACGTGCTGCACGAACACGACGAGGTACAGGCTGTGCGCCGGTCTGAGCAGCCACAACAGCATCGAGTAGCCGGTGGTGCGGGTGGGGGAGGGGCGCGGGTTCAGCGCGTGCCCGATGTAGAAGTACGAGTCCCCGGTGAACCACAGGCCGGACGGATAGGCGCGCAGGGCCGTCCAGCGGAGCACGGCCGCGCCGGCCAGCGCGACGAGGAACAGCGCGTGCCGCCGGAGGGGCGGACCCCACCGCGACATGCGCGGCCGGGGCGCGGTCCGCGCGGACACTCGGCGCGGAATCGCCCAGATAGCTGAAAATTTCGCGAATTGCTCGCCCGGCGGGCGGCGGTCGCGTGCGGTGTCGTCGGTCACAGGGCCGCCCACGCTAGGCGCGCCGGGTGTCCCCGCGGTGAACGGCGCGCAGCAGTGGGTGAGCACCGGATGATCCCGCGGGCGGGCGCTCCGGGCGCCCCGCCGCCCGCCCGGCGAAGCCGCAGGTCGGGGCCACGGGACTTTCTGCCGCCCGGATGTTTCCGTCGTCAATTTTCGCCTTTCGCGCCCCGACAAATAATAGCTACAAGTATTGACTGGCACTGTGACGGGGGACACAATCTGAACTGTCCCAATTAAAGGGGACGGAATTGAAAAAGGTCACGGCCCGACAGGCGTCTCCGCACTCCGGAACCGCGCCGGCAGGAAGGTCACCCGATGACTGACGACCACTCGGCGGAGGTCGAGGCGCTTTCCCGGCGCTTTCCGGGCTGGACGGTCTGGTTCGGCCCGTTCACCGGCCACTGGTGGGCGCTGCCGCCGCGGCCCCTGGACATCGGGGACTTCGTCGAGGCCGAGACCCCGCGCAGGCTCATCGCACGGATCGAGGTGATCCAACACAACGACCGCAGGCAGTACCCGCGGACGGGCGGCCCCCGGCCGTCCCGCGACCTCCGGCGGGACGCGCGGCGTCCCTCGAATCTCCTCCGTCTCGAGGGCGTCACACCGTCGCCGCCTCGCCGGGGACCGGTGACCGCGTGGCCAGGCAGCACTGCAAGGTGATCCGCTGTTCCCCAACCTCGCCACGCCCCACCGGTGCCGCCGCGGCCCGAGGAAAAAGGCAGTAGCCCGCGCCATATCCCTCTCCAGCAACCTCCGTGTGTGGCGCGGACGCCAGCACCCACTGCCTCCCGGGTCGCGGCGGTTTCACATTCTCCGAACGCCCCGTCAATGCCCCGCTCAAAAGGCCGAATAAAGTGCGCGGGCGCGTTCGTTCCGATCGCCTGGGCCCCGGTCGCCCGGACGGCCCGACGTAATGGCCGTCCGGAGGCGGGCGGCGCGGCGGTAAAGTTTCCCCGGACGGCGGACGGGGAGCGGGAGCGACATGCTGCGGTGGACCGGTGCGGGACGCATCGCGCGGACGGCGTTGACGGCCGGAACGACGCGCACGGCGACGCGCACGGCATGGACGACTCCGAGGACATGGACGGCATGGACGGCGGGCCGCCTGCGGACGCGCGCGACGGCGGCGGCGCTGACCGCGGGCGTCGCCCTCTCCCTGGCGGCGGCGTGCAGCTCCGAGTCGCACGAGACCGGGACCGTCCGGATGGCGACCGCGCTCGGCAAGGGCGAGGGCTCGCTCAGCCTGGTCACCCTGCCCGGCCAGATGGAGAACGGCGGCAGCGACCCCCGGGTCGACTGGGTCACCCCGTTCGAGGAGCGCACCGGCTGCAAGGTCGGCTGGCGGGTCGTGCGGACCCCGCAGGAGGCCCGCGACCTCATGCACAACAAGGACCGCCGCTACGACGGCGTCGCCGCGCCGCCGGAGATCGCCGGGCAGCTCGTCGCCGACGGCGACGTGGCCCCGGTCAACCCGGACCTGGTGGACGGCTACCGCAGGCTCGAGCCGAAGCTGCGCGGACTGCTGCGGAGCAAGGACGGCACGAAGTCCTACGCCGTGCCGTTCACCTGGGGCTTCAACCTCATCATGTACGACACCCAGCAGGTGCAGGCGCCGACCGGCTGGGGAGCGCTGTTCGACCCGGCCCAGGTGCGCCGGTACGCGGGCAAGGTCGTCATGCGCGACTCCCCGCTGACCATCGCCGACGCCGCCCTGTACCTGCGCTCCCACCAGCGCTCGCTGAAGATCCGCGACCCGTACTCGCTGACCCCCAAGCAGCTCGACGCCGCCGTCCGGCTGCTGAAGCGGCAGCGCCCGTACGTCGCGCAGTACTGGAGCCAGACGTCCGACGCGGTCGGCCTGTTCGCGGGTGGCCGCCCGAACCTTCAGGGCCAGGTCACCAACGCGGTGCTCGGCGCGGCGTGGCCCTACCAGGTGGACGTGCTGACCCGTGCGGGCCGTCCGGTGCAGGGCGTCGGGCCGTCCGACGGCGTGTCGGGGTGGATGACCGCCTGGATGGTCGGCGCCCGCGCCGCGCACCCGAACTGCGCCTACCAGTGGCTCCAGTGGACGGCCTCGCCGGACGTCCAGCAGCAGGTGGCCGAGTGGAACGGCGTCGCGCCCGCCAACCCGCAGGCGTGCTCGGGCGACCGGCTCAAGGCGGCGTTCTGCAACGCCTACCACGTGGGCGACCGCGAGTTCATCGACCGGGTGCTGTTCGCGCACACACCGGCGAAGGCGTGCGCCAAGGGCGGCGGTGACGGCGGCGACGCGGTCTGCACGGACTACACCGAGTGGGCCCGCCGCTGGGACGAGGTCCTCGCCGCCAAGGCGTGACCAGGCCCAAGGAGTGATCCGGCCCAAGGAGTGACCGGGTTCCGCGAACCCGCGCCGGAAATTCCGTGAAAGCCGGAGGCTTTGGAGAACAGGCCGCCGTTCTGCTGAAAGACCGGAAACGCGGCGGACTGAGAACGGGCGGCCGACGGAGAACGGGCGGCCGACGGAGAGCGCAAGGGGGAGGGGTGGCGCGCCCGACCGCCCCCAGTCGGGCGCGCCTTCGCGGGGTGGCCCGGATCTCCCCCCGAATCTCCGGGTCACCCTCTCCTGGAGAGATCTCCAGTGGGAGGCGGCCTACTCGAAGGCCGCCGCCGTCGCCGACGCCGGTTCCACCACCGGTCCTTCGGCATCCGTGTCCCGCTCTCCGTCGGCCCGCGTCGTTCCCGGCCGCGTGCGCGGGACCGGCAGGACGGGCGCGCAGTCGTCGCACGCCACCACCTCCCGGCCGTCCGGCAGGCGACCGACGCGCACGCGCGGACGCGGCCACTTCTTGTGGCAGACGACGCAGGCGTCGCCCTCGCGTTGCGCGGCGCTCAGCGCGCTGGGATCGAACCTCAGCTCGCCCTGCGGAACCATTGCCATTCCCCCCGTGGCGGGAGTCGGGATCACGTAACTTCAGTTATAGATCGCCGATTGTGTTGTATCGGATACGCCGGGTGCAAGTGGCGGCAAAGCATTTGTGCGGCGATCTCCCACCTTGCCGTGTCGAGTTCTGTTGCGCTCGTCGGCATCCGGTAAAGCGCGTCCCCCGCTGGCGCGGGCGAGGACCGCGCTTTGCCGGTTGTTGGACGGTGCCCGCTTAGAAAGGAGGCATGCGGGACGGGGCGATCGCGCCTGCGGAGGGAGCGCCTCGGCGGAGAGGCGTCCGGCCGCCGCGCCCGCGCTCCATCCGCGCCCGGGTCACCTGGGCCGCCTCGCTCGGCACCGGCCTGCTGCTGGTCCTGCTGGTGGCCGCCGCCGGGTTCCTGCTCCAGTGGGTCGCCCGCTCGCGGGTGCACGACGACGCCGCGATGGCCGCGCGGCGCGTCGCCGTCACCGCCACCTCGCACCGGCTCGCCGATCCCGTCCCGCCCGAGGGGCGCTCGGTGGCGATCCAGGTCGTGGACGCCCGGACCGACCGGGTGCTCGCCGCGTCGGCCGGGCTCGCCGGCGCGCCGATGACCACCCGGCGGCCGGTGGCCCGCGACACCCGCGTGGACGTGCGGATCTGCGGCGACCGGCGCGTCGGCGAGGGCTGCGCGGTCGTGGTCGGGTACGAGGTGATCTCCGTCTACGGCGACGTGATGGTGTACGCGGCCGTCCCGGAGCCCTGGTTCATCGGCAGCCCGGCCGCCGAGCTGGCGCTCGGGGCGCTCTGCGCGGCGGTGCTCGCGCTGGTCGCGGCGGGGGTGTGGCGGGCGGTCGGCCGCGCGCTGCGCCCGGTCCGCCGGATCGAGCAGGGGCTCGCCGAGATCACCGCGTCCGACCTGTCCCGGCGCGTCCCCGTCCCGGACAGCGGGGACGAGATCGCCGGGCTCGCCGCCACCGTGAACGCGACGCTGAACCGGCTGGAGCGCGCGGTCGTGCAGCAGCGCCAGTTCGTCGCCGACGCCTCGCACGAGCTGCGCACCCCGCTCACCGGCCTGCGCGCCCGGCTGGAACTGGCGCTGGACGACCCCGCCGACCCCGAGCTGATGGACACGGTGCGGGGCGCGCTGCGCGACGCCGACCGGCTGCACCGGATCGTCGACGACCTGCTCGCCCTGGCCCGGCTGGACTCCGGCGTGGAGCCCGGCCGCGAGCTGATGGACCTCGGCGGGCTGGTGCGGGCCGAGGACGGACGGCACGTGTCGCGCGTCCCGGTGGTGATGGACGTCGAGCCGGACGTCATGGTCCTCGGCAACCGGCTCCAGCTCGGCCGCGCGCTGCTGAACCTGCTGGCCAACGCGGACCGGCACGCCGTCTCCGAGGTGTCGGTCGAGGTCCGGGCAGCGGACGGCCGCGCCCTGCTCACGGTCGCCGACGACGGCCCGGGCATCCCCCCGGACGAGCGGGAGCGGATCTTCGACCGGTTCACCCGGCTGGACTCGGCGCGCAGCCGCGACGCCGGGGGGAGCGGGCTCGGGCTGCCGATCGCGCGGGAGATCGCCGTCCGGCACGGCGGCACGCTCACCGTCGAGCCCGTGTCCGGCCGCGGGGCGGCGTTCGTCATGTCGCTCCCGCTGGCCGACACCGGCTGACGGGGCGTCCCGTCGCCGCGGCGCCGTCCGGGAGGCGGGCGGGCCGGGGATCAGCGCCGGGCCCGGGCGTAGAGCGTCCGGACGGTCCGGCCGAACGGCGGGGCGTAGAGCGTCGTCGGGTCGTCGGAGTACCGGAAGCTGGTCACCGCCACGAGCGTGCCCGCGCCGGTCGCGGGATCGAAGCGGGCCAGCCACGGGCCGCCGCTCGATCCGCGCGCCATCCGGCAGCGGACCCCTCGTCCGCGGGTCTCGCCGCGCGGGTCGGGGACCGGCAGCCCGGCGCAGTAGGCCGGCCGCTCACCGTCCGGCCCCGGCGCGACCGGGTAGCCGAACACCAGCGTCCGCCGCCGTGGAGGGCCGCCGAACGCGATGTCCTGCGCGCCCACGACGTCGGCGACGTGGCGCCCGGCCCGCGGGGCGAGGACCGCCATGCCGACGTCGGAGTCGCCGTCCCGGCGGCGCGACCAGGAGTCCGGGACGAGCATCCTGCGCGCGGTGAACACGCCGAAGGGCGCCCGTCCGCCGGTGTAGCCGGGCACGAACGTCCAGTCGTCCGCCCAGCCGCGCCGGTCCGGCCGCAGGCAGTGCGCGGCGGTCACCACCAGGTCGCGGTTCGCGCTGCGGACGGTGCTGCCCGAGCACATGAAGTCGCGTCCCCGGTAACTGAAGAAGACCTTGCCCGTGGTGCGCGCGACGAGGCCGCCGACGGGCCGGGCGCGTCCGCCGCCATACCCGGGGGCCGGTCGGAGCCGCGCGACGTGCGCGGACGGGGTGCCCGAGGCGGCCGTCCGCAGCACCGGCCAGTGCGCCAGGGCGCGTCCGGCGGCGGACGCGGCGACCTCGTGGACGGCGACCCCTCCCGACCACGGAGCCCACCAAAGGCCCGGCCCGCCGACGTCCGAGGGCGGCCCGGTCAGGAGCACGGCGCAGGCGGGAAGCGCGGCGGCGGGAGCCAGCAGGCGGGGGCGCATGGCCCGCAGTCTCCCAGGACGGACCGCGCGCGGACGGTCACTTGGAGTGATCGCCTGGCGCGACGTGCCGGACCTCGCGCCCGCCCTGACGGCGAGGGCACGCCGTCAGGGCGAACGGATGGAGAAGACGGACGGAGAAGACGGATGGAGAAGACGGACGGAGAAGAACGTCGCCGTCAGGACGACTGGGCGGTGTTGTAGAGGTTCTGGGCGTCGGTTCCGAAGTACGGACCGAACATGTAGTTCGGCAGGAAGTTGTACTTGAAGCTGTTCACCGAGTTCTGCACGCCGGTGCCGGTGGACTCGCTGAAGTTCAGGAACCACGGGCCGCCGCTCGCGCCGCCCGTCTGGTTGCAGCCGATCCCCTGGTCGTTGCTCGTCAGGAAGTCGTCGATCACCGAGCCGGAGCAGTAGATCAGCTTGGTCCCGTCGTAGGGCGAGGCGGCCGGGTAGCCGAAGGCGTACATGACCTGCCCGCGCGCCTGGTTGAAGGCGATGCCCTGGCCGCCGACCACGTCGGTGAGGCGCTGGCCGTTCAGCGGGGCGACGACGGCCGCGCCGACGTCGTAGTTGATGTCCTCGCTGGCGGTCCACTGCGGGGTGGACAGGGTCTTGGCGGCCGTCCAGGTGCCGTAGGGCGCGTTGCCGTTGTTGTAACCGGGGACGAACGTCCAGTTGGTGTGCCAGGCGCCGTTCAGCTTGACGCAGTGCCCGGCGGTGACGACGACGCTCTTGTTGCTGCTGGTGATGGCGTCGCCCGAGCAGGACGCCGTCCTGCCCTGGTAGGTGAAGAAGACGCGGCCGGCGGTCTTGGTGACCGCGCCGCCTCCGGTCCAGGCCGAGCCGCCGTTCGGCTGGGAGTACTGGATCACCGCGGGCACGCCCTTGGCGACCTGCGCGGGGGAGATCTTCTTGTTGCTGGTCAGGGCGTCCATCGGGGTCGCGGATCGCATCCGCTCGGGCGTCCAGAAGTCGTGCGTCGCGCGCTGGGCGGCGGCGGTGGTCGCCAGCGGGTGGACGACGGGGGCGGTCGGCCCGGGGGCCAGGGGCGCGGTCGGGTCCGGGGCGGTCGGGTGGGGAGCGGTCGGGTAGGGGAGCCGCGGCGCGGTCGGAGCCGGGTCGGCGTGCGCGGGACCGGCGGCGAGCGGGACGACGGCGGACGCGGCGAGCAGCGTCAGCACGATGCGGCGGGGGGTCGGGCGGGGCGTGGGGCGGTGAGGGATGCGTCCCATCGGGTCTCCTCGAGTCGGGGGTGGAGCCGGGGATGCGGAGGTGGCCCGCGAGCGGACGGTAAGCCGGGTGTGCTTACTCATGCAGTGGCATAACTGGACAAAGCTGGTCAGGGGTGGTCGGCGGGTTTCCGCGTTCGGGCATGTGGCGGACCCGCGCGGATTCCGTCCGGGCCGTCCGCGGCGTGGCCGGTGATGGCCGACAATGGGACGGTGACTGCGACCGCGACTGGAAACCCGGCCGGAAACCCCGACGGAACGCCCGGCGGAGCCGCCGGCGGAGCTCCCGACGGAACGACGCTCCGCGAGGTGGTGCTGCTCGGCTCCACGGGGTCGATCGGCACCCAGGCCCTCGACGTGATCCGCCGCAACCCCGGGCGGTTCCGGGTGACCGCCCTGGCGGCGGGCGGCGGCCGGGTGGACCTGCTCGCCGAGCAGGCCCTGGAGTTCCGCCCCGAGGTGGTCGCCGTCGCGCGCGCCTCCGCCGCGCAGGACCTCCAGCTCGCCTTCTACGCCGAGGCGCAGCGGCGCGGGTTCAGCGCCGGCGAGTACCCGATCCCGAAGATCGTCGCCGGGCCGGACGCGGTCGCCGAGGTCGCCGCGCACCCCTGCGACGTGGTGCTGAACGGCGTGACCGGCGCGCTCGGCCTGGCCTCCACGCTCGCCGCGCTGGACGCCGGCCGCACCCTCGCCCTCGCCAACAAGGAGTCGCTGATCGTCGGCGGCCCGCTGGTGAAGCGGCGGGCCCGGCCAGGGCAGATCGTCCCGGTCGACTCCGAGCACTCGGCGCTCGCGCAGTGCCTGCGCGGCGGCCGGGCCGAGGAGGTGCGGCGGCTGGTGCTGACCGCGAGCGGCGGCCCGTTCCGCGACCGCACCCGCGCCGAACTGGCCGACGTCACCGTCGAGCAGGCGCTGAACCACCCGACCTGGGACATGGGCCCGGTCATCACGATCAACTCGGCGACCCTGGTGAACAAGGCGCTGGAGGTGATCGAGGCGCACCTGCTGTTCGACGTCCCGATGGACCGGATCGAGGTCATGGTCCACCCGCAGTCCTACATCCACTCCATGGTGGAGTTCGCCGACGGCTCGACCCTCGCCCAGACCAGCCCGCCCGACATGCGGCTGCCGATCGCGCTCGGCCTGCAGTGGCCGGACCGCGTCCCGGACGCCGCGCCCGGCGTGGACTGGACGCGGGCGCACACCTGGGAGCTGTTCCCGCTGGACGACGAGGCGTTCCCGGCCGTCCGGCTGGCCCGGCACGTCGGGACCGAGGGCGGCACGTTCCCGGCGGTGTTCAACGCGGCCAACGAGCAGTGCGTGGACGCCTTCCGCGCCGGAACCCTGTCCTTCCTGGGGATAGTCGACACCGTCGCGCGGGTAGTGGAGGAGCACGCGGCCCGCGACGACCGTCCGGCGGACCTCACCGTCGAGGACGTCCTCGCCGCCGACGCGTGGGCCCGGGAGCGCGCCCGCGCCCTGACCGAGACCGGCTGACCGGGGAGCGGCCCCCGGCGGCGCGACCGTCCGAAGGGGGCCCACCGGATGGCCTTTCTCCTCGGCGCCGCGGCCTTCGTCGTGGCGCTGCTGGTGTCGGTCATGCTGCACGAGGGCGGCCACCTGCTGACCGCCAAGCGGTTCGGCATGAAGGCCACCCAGTACTTCGTCGGGTTCGGCCCGACGCTGTGGTCCCGGCGGCGCGGCGAGACCGAGTACGGCGTGAAGGCGCTGCCGCTCGGCGGGTTCGTCCGGATCGTCGGCTACACGCCGCTGGAGGAGGTCCCGCCCGCGGACCGCGAGCGGGCCTTCTACCGGCAGCCCGCCGGGCGCCGTGCCGTGGTGATCTCGGCGGGCGTCGTGGCGAACTTCGTGTTCGCCTTCCTGCTGCTGGCCGTCATGGCGATGACGCTCGGGGAGCTGCACCCGGGGACGGCGAGCAACACGGTCGACACCGTCGCGGACTGCGTGCCCTCCCGCTCGTCGGCGTCGTGCGCGGGGCGGCCGGAGTCGCCGGCGAAGGCCGCCGGGATCAGGCCCGGCGACCGGATCGAGCGGGTCGGCGGCACGCCGGTCGCCGACTGGACGCGGTTCCGCGAGGCGCTCGACGCGACGCGTCCGGGGCAGGCCGTCCCGATGGCGATCGCGCGCGGGACGGCCCGGACGACCGTGACGGTCACCCTCGCGGACGTCGGCGGCGCCTCGTTCGTCGGCGTCTCGTCCAAGATCGTCGGGCGGCGGTACGAGCGGCGGGGCCCGGTGGCCGCCGCCGGATACGCGGGGCGGACGCTCGGCGCCATGGTCCAGGGCGTGGGCCGGGTCGTCGTCGATCTTCCCGCCGCGCTGCCCAAGCTGTTCTCGCCGGAGCGGTCGCAGACCCCGGGGGGCCAGGTCGGCAGCGTGGTGGGCGCGACCGAGGTGTCCGGGCAGATCTTCTCCTCGCACGGGACGGGCCGCGACAAGGCGTTCCTGTTCCTGCAGCTGGTGGTCTCGGTCAACGTCTTCCTCGGCGCGCTGAACGTCCTGCCGCTGCTGCCGCTGGACGGCGGCCACCTGGCGGTCGTGGCCTACGAACGGCTCCGGGCGCGGGCCGCGCGGGCGCGCGGACGGCCCGATCCCGGCCCGGTGGATATGACCAGGCTCATGCCCGTCACCTATCTGGCGATCCTGTTGCTGGTGGGGCTGGGGGTGCTCCTGATGGTCGCGGACCTGCTCAACCCCCTCCAGATACCCTGATGACACCGAATGGCTACAAACAGTGACCGACTTCGTCACCGGACCGCGTCATGCCACCCGCCCCGTGCGCTTAGGGTTGGAGGGGCGAGAGCGTGAAGGAGTGGGATGAGCGTTTCACTGGGTATTCCGACGATCCGGAGCGGCGACGGGGAGGCCGGGGCGGCCTGGCCGCTCGGCGAGCGTCGCAAGTCCCGGCAGATCATGGTCGGCAGCGTGCCGGTGGGCGGCGACGCCCCGGTCTCGGTGCAGTCGATGACCACCACGCTCACGGCCGACGTCAACAGCACGCTGCAGCAGATCGCCGAGCTGACCGCGTCCGGCTGCCAGATCGTCCGGGTGGCGGTCCCGTCGCAGGACGACGCGGAGGCGCTGCCGGCGATCGCCCGCAAGTCCCCGATCCCGGTGATCGCCGACATCCACTTCCAGCCGAAGTACGTGTTCGCGGCGATCGAGGCCGGGTGCGCCGCGGTCCGGGTGAACCCGGGCAACATCAAGAAGTTCGACGACAAGGTCGGTGAGATCGCCCGGGCGGCCAAGGACGCCGGCGTCCCGATCCGGATCGGCGTGAACGCCGGGTCGCTCGACCGGCGGCTGCTGGAGAAGTACGGCAAGGCCACCCCGGAGGCGCTGGTCGAGTCGGCGCTGTGGGAGTGCTCGCTGTTCGAGGAGCACGACTTCCGGGACATCAAGATCTCCGTCAAGCACAACGACCCGGTCGTGATGATCGAGGCGTACCGGCAGCTCGCCGCCGCCTGCGACTACCCCCTGCACCTCGGCGTCACCGAGGCCGGCCCGGCGTTCCAGGGCACGGTGAAGTCCTCGGTCGCGTTCGGCGCGCTGCTGGCGCAGGGCATCGGCGACACGATCCGGGTGTCGCTGTCGGCCCCGCCGGTCGAGGAGGTCAAGGTCGGCGCGCAGATCCTGGAGTCGCTCGGCCTGCGGCAGCGCGGCCTGGAGATCGTCTCCTGCCCGTCCTGCGGCCGTGCCCAGGTGGACGTGTACACGCTGGCCGAGGAGGTCACCGCCGGGCTGAAGGACTTCCCCGTCCCGCTGCGGGTGGCCGTCATGGGCTGCGTCGTGAACGGCCCGGGCGAGGCCCGCGAGGCCGACCTCGGCGTGGCGTCCGGCAACGGCAAGGGCCAGATCTTCGTCAAGGGCAAGGTCGTCAAGACCGTCCCGGAGGCGCAGATCGTCGAGACCCTCATCGAGGAGGCGATGCGCATCGCCGACGAGATGGGCGTCGAGATCGGCGAGGACGGCTCGGTCGGCGGTCCGGGCGCGACCGTCACGGTCGGCTGACCGACCACCTCACGGCACACGCGTAGCGGAGGCTGCGCGGCACACGTAGCCGGACGGCACATCGGCACACGCGTGGCGGACGGCTACGCGGCACAGGCGTAGCGGACGGCTGGCTACGCGGCACACAGGCGTGGCGGACGGCCGCGCGCGCATCGCAGGGCCCTCGGGTGATGACCCGGGGGCCTTGTCGCATTCTCGGTGGTATTTACCTTTCGCTCATGTAAGCGGCAAAAGTCACGAAAGAGCAACCATGTAACAACGATCAGCGTCGTTGGGCTACCTCTGCGACCACTGTGATCGCCAAGATTTCGGGCGAATCACCGTGAACCGGACCCACTGGTGGGTCCGGTGTGGAGGAGTGGTCTGTGAAGAGACTCGTCATCGTGGCCGCCACGGCCGGCCTGGGCGTCAGCGCCCTCGGCGCCACCGCCGCCTCGGCCGCCACGGACTCGGCCGACGCCTACAAGGTGTCCAAGGTCAAGTGGCACGCATGCTCCGCCGACTTCGTGAAGACAGTCGCGGCGAACTACGACCCGATCTTCCCGGTCTCGAAGATCGTGCAGTGCGGTGAGCTCCAGGTTCCGCTGGACTACGCCAAGCCGCACGGCAAGAAGATCAGCCTGTTCGTGACGAAGACCCCGCACACGGGCTCCGGCAAGGCCAAGGGCTCGATCGTCGTCAACCCCGGCGGTCCGGGCGGCGAGGGCGGCATCTTCGGCCCCCGCGTGTTCGCGCAGAACTCCCCGGCGATGCGCGCCGCCTACGACGTCATCGGGTTCGACCCGCGCGGCGTCGGCGCCAGCAAGCCGTCCCTGCGCTGCGACACGAGCTACAACAACGAGCCGCGCCCGGACTACGGCAACGGTGACGCCAAGTCGGTCAAGATCTGGCTGAAGCGCACCTACGCCTACGACGCCGCGTGCAAGAAGGCCGACAAGATCGGCCTGCTCAACCACATCCGCACCACCGACTCGGCGCGGGACCTCAACTCCATCCGCCTGGCGCTGGGGAACAAGAAGCTCGACTACTACGGCGCCTCCTACGGCACCTACCTGGGCTCGGTCTACGCGACCATGTTCCCGACCAAGGTCGGCCGCATGGTGCTGGACGGCGTCGTCGGCCCGTCCGACGTCTGGTACAAGGCCAACCTGAACCAGGACTACGCCTTCAACACCAACATGGAGTACTACTTCGGCTGGGTGGCCAAGTACGACTCCGTGTACCACCTGGGCAAGACCCAGAAGGAGGTCCGCTCCTTCTTCTACGGTCTGCGCGCCAAGCTCGCCAAGAAGCCGGTCTACTCGGCCGACAAGAGCCTGGCCGCCAGCTCCGCGAGCCTGACCGACACCATCCAGAACGCCGCGTACCGCCGCAGCGCTTCGATGTGGAACATGATGGCGTCGGGCCTGTCGGCCTACAAGAAGGGCGACATCGCGACCTTCGTCGACACCTACGGTGGCCCGACGAGCGGTCCGGTGGACGACAACACCTTCGCGGTCTACAACGCCGTCCAGTGCACCGACACCCAGTGGCCGACCAGCTGGAAGAAGTGGCACGCGGACAACACCCGGGTCAACAAGAAGGCTCCCTTCCTGACCTGGAGCAACGTCTGGTTCAACTCGCCGTGCCTCGGCTGGCCCGCCAAGGCCGGCAAGCCGGTGAACGTCGGCGCGGTCAAGAACCTGCCGAAGAACATCCTGATGTTCCAGGCGACCGCCGACGCCGCGACCCCGTACCAGGGCGCGCTGGACATGCAGCGCCGCCTCAAGGGCTCGCACCTGGTGGTCCAGGACGGCGACCGCACGCACTGCATCGTGCACCGCGGCTCGTCGGCGGTGGACGCCTACTTCGACGCGTACTTCCTGACCGGCAAGCTGCCGGCGAAGCGCACCGTCCACGTCCCGCAGCTGGGCGACCCGACCCCTCCGGCCGGGGTGCGCAGCGCCGCCGCGGGTGGCGTGCTGAACGACGTCATCAAGTAGACGGCGTCGTCAGGCAGACGGTCGCGCGCAGGTGAGCGACGTCTTCCCGCCGGGCCCCGCCTCCTCGGAGGCGGGGCCCGGTCCCTTTTTCGGGTCACCCGGAAAGGCCGATTGAACCCCCGGTTTCTGCGCGGCGCCGATCTCGATCGGATCACGGCCCCGTTTCGGAGTGGTCACAGCATAATTTGGCGGCTGACTTCCTATATGTCGCATTGACGAAGATCGCTCGGAACGTCCATTTCAGGGCTCTCGATCGCGAGGGTCCGAAGGAGGAGTGGTCCGTGAAACGACTCGTCACGGTCGCCGCGGTGACCGGCCTCGGGCTCGCCGGGCTCGGCACGGCCGCCGCAGCCGACCAGGGGGCGGCGAAACCGGCGTCGAAGCTCGCCTGGCACGCCTGCGCGGCCGACATCGTCAAGTCGGTGTCGGCGACCGACACCGCCCAGGCCCAGGGCTCCAAGCGCATCAAGTGCGCCGAGCTGCGCGTCCCGCTGGACTACGCGAAGCCGAACGGCACCAAGATCACCCTCGAGGTGACCATCACGCCGCACACCGGCTCCGGCCCGGCCAAGGGCCAGATGGTCGTCAACCCGGGCGGCCCCGGCGGCGCGGGCGCCTACTTCGGCGGCCGGGTGTTCAACCAGAGCTCCAAGGCCATGCAGGACGCCTACGACTTCGTGGGCTTCGACCCGCGCGGTCTCGGGCACAGCGTCCCGGCCATCCGGTGCGACCTGAAGTACCAGCTCGAGCCGCGTCCCGACTACGGCACGGGCGACCCCCAGTCGGAGCGGATCTGGCTCGCCAAGGTCAAGGGGTACGCCCAGGCGTGCGGCAAGGCCGACAAGATCGGGCTGCTGAACCACGACAAGACGATCGACTCGGCCAAGGACGTGGACTCCATCCGCCGCGCCCTGGGCGCCAGGCAGATCGACTACTACGGCGCGTCCTACGGCACCTACCTGGGCCAGGTCTACGCCGCGCTGTTCCCGGGCAACGTCCGCCGCATGGCGCTGGACGGCAACATCGGCCCGAGCGGCGTCTGGTACGACGCGAACCTGCAGCAGGACATCTGGTTCGACCGGAACATGGACTACTTCTTCGGCTGGCTCGCCAAGTGGGACAAGGTGTACCACCTGGGCACGACGCAGAAGCAGGTCCGGTCGTTCTTCTACAACCTGCGCGGCAAGCTCGCCAAGAAGCCGGTCTTCTGGAAGGACCCGGAGTCCGGCGAGGTCCTCGCGGTCACGTCCGACTCGCTGACCGACAACGCCCAGAACGCGGCCTACCGGCGGCTGCCGAGCTACTGGTTCCCGATCGCGGACGGCCTGGCCGCCTACAAGAAGGGCGACACGGCCACGTTCGCGGGCGCGTTCGGCGGCCAGACCACCGGCGAGTCCGACGACAACAGCTACTTCGGGTACAGCGCCGTCCAGTGCACCGACGTGCAGTGGCCGAAGAGCTGGGCCAAGTGGCAGCGCGACAACGACAAGATCCAGAAGAAGCACCCGTTCGAGACGTGGAGCAACGTCTGGTACAACGCGCCGTGCCTGTTCTGGCCCGCCAAGGCCGGCAAGCCGGTGGACGTCCGGCACGTCAAGAAGCTGCCGACGAACATCATGATGTTCAACGCGACCAGCGACGCCGCGACGCCGTACCCGGGCGCGCTGGAGCTGCACCGCGCGCTGAAGGGCTCGCGCATGCTGGTCGAGTCCGACGGCCGCACGCACTGCATCGTGCACCGCGGCAACCCGGCCGTGGACGCCGTGTGGGACACCTACTTCCTCACCGGCAAGCGTCCGGCCAAGGGCCTGACCTACGTGAAGTCGACCGGTGACCCGACGCCTCCGGCGAACGGCCTCACGGGCGCTTCGGTCAAGGGCCTCGGCCTGGACATCGCCAAGTAGGCGGCGGGCGCGGCGCCGTCCTCCCGGCGGCGCCGCGTCCCGTGTTCGAGCATCCCGCGTTCGAGCGTCCCGTGTTCACGGCCGGTGTTCACGGCCGGTGTTCACGGCCGGTGTTCACGGCCCGTGTTCGGATGGCCGTGCTCGGACGGCTGGTGACGTGGCGGCCCTCGTCGGATTCGTTTCGGCGGGGGCCGTGTCCGTCCGCCCTGCTCGCCCATGGACGGATCGGGCGGTGTTCCGCCCGGTAGGCGGCGTGGACGGGCCGGACGGGCGGCCGGTGGCGTGACGTCTGGAGCGCGCAGCGTGTTCCCGCGTTCTGGTCACGGTTTTGTATCTACTCACAACGGGCTCTCCCGCCAGAACCTGAACAAACACCACAATCTGCCTAACTGTTTACGGAGCGATGCCGGGGACCGCCCCCAGACGTCCCCCCCGAGGGGTGCGGTGCTTCCCGGCCGAGGGGGTTTGGTGAAGAAGCTCCTCCTGATCACGACCGCCGCGGCGCTCGGCGTCGGCGGCGCCGCGACGGCCGCGGCCGCGGACCCGGC
>NZ_QURH01000285.1 GCF_003428695.1 Actinomadura logoneensis | reverse complement strand
CCCCGTGCGGGGGGCGCGGCCCGGCGGAGCGGACTACTTCTCCAGCTCCTTGGCCTTCTTCTCGACGTCCTCGATGCCGCCGCACATGAAGAACGCCTGCTCGGGGATGTGGTCGTACTTGCCCTCGCAGAGCGCCTTGAACGAGGCGATCGTCTCGTCCTTCGGCACGGTGACACCGGGCTGGCCGGTGAACTGCTCGGCCACGTACATCGGGTGCGACAGGAAGCGCTCGATGCGCCGCGCCCGCTTGACGGTGACCTTGTCCTCCTCGGACAGCTCGTCGATACCGAGGATCGCGATGATGTCCTGGAGTTCCTTGTACTTCTGCAGGATCCGGATGACCTCCTGCGCCACGGCGTAGTGCTCCGCGCCCAGGATCTGCGGGTCCATGATCCGGGAGGACGAGTCCAGCGGGTCCACCGCCGGGAAGATGCCCTTCTCGGAGATGCCGCGCGAGAGAACGGTCCGCGCGTCGAGGTGCGCGAACGTGGTGTGCGGCGCCGGGTCGGTGATGTCGTCCGCGGGGACGTAGATCGCCTGCATCGAGGTGATCGAGTGACCCCGGGTCGAGGTGATGCGCTCCTGCAGCTCGCCCATCTCGTCCGCCAGCGTGGGCTGGTAGCCCACCGCGGACGGCATGCGGCCGAGCAGCGTGGAGACCTCGGAACCGGCCTGCGTGAAGCGGAAGATGTTGTCGATGAACAACATCACGTCCTGCTTCTGGACGTCCCGGAAGTACTCCGCCATCGTCAGACCCGACAGGGCGACGCGCATACGCGTGCCCGGCGGCTCGTCCATCTGGCCGAAGACCAGGGCGGTGTCCTTGAGGACGTCCGCCTCGTCCATCTCGACCCAGAGGTCGTTGCCCTCACGGGTGCGCTCACCCACGCCGGCGAACACCGAGGTGCCGCCGAAGTTGCGCGCGACGCGGCGGATCATCTCCTGGATGAGGACGGTCTTGCCCACACCCGCGCCACCGAACAGACCGATCTTTCCGCCCTTGACGTACGGGGACAGCAGGTCGATGACCTTGATGCCGGTCTCCAGCATCTCGGTGCGCGACTCGAGCTGGTCGAACGCCGGGGGCTTGCGGTGGATCTCCCACCGCTCGTTGATCTCCAGCGACGCGGTCGGGACGTCCAGGGTCTCCCCCAGGGCGTTCCACACGTGGCCCTTGGTGATGTCGCCGACGGGGACCGAGATGGCCGCGCCGGTGTCCACCACGGCCGCGCCGCGGACCAGGCCGTCGGTCGGCTGCATGGAGACCGCGCGGACTAGGTTGTCGCCCAGCTGCTGGGCGACCTCGAAGGTCAGCTTCTTGGTCTCGCCGCCGAGGGTGACCTCGGTGTGCAGCGCGTTGTTGATGCCCGGGATGGCGTCGGCGGGGAACTCCACGTCGACGACCGGGCCGATGACCCGGGCGACGCGCCCGGTGGCCGTCGCCGTCTCCTCTACCTGTGCGGTCACTCTCTCACTCCCCGCCAGAATCGGCGAGCGCGTCAGCGCCACCGACGATCTCGCTGATTTCCTGGGTGATCGCCGCCTGCCGCACCTGGTTCATCTGGCGCGTGTAGACACCGATCAGTTCGTTGGCATTGTCGGTCGCCGACTTCATCGCGCGCCGCCGCGCCGCGTGCTCGGACGCGGCCGACTGCAGCATCATGTGGAAGATGCGGCTCTCGATGTAGTTCGGCAGCAGCAGGTCGAGCGCGTCCGCGGCGGTCGGCTCGAACTCGTACGCCGGGGGCGTCCCGCCGTCGGCGGCCGTGGTGTCCTCGATCTCCAGCGGGATCAGCCGGTGGACCTGGACGGTCTGGGTCAGCATCGAGACGAACTCGGTGTAGACCACGTGGATCTCACCGACCCCGCCCTCGGCGTCGGTCTTCAGGAAGTCCGCCGCCAGCCGCCGCCCCACCTCCTCGGCGTGGTCGAACCGCGGCCGGTCGCTGAAGCCGGTCCAGTGCGCGCCCAGCTCCCGGTTGCGGAACCGGTACCAGGTGACGCCCTTGTTGCCGACGACGTACGGGATCGGGCGCTTGCCCTCGGCCCGCAGCTTGGCGATCAGGGCCTCGGCCTCGCGGATCACGTTGGCGTTGTAGCCGCCCGCGAAGCCGCGGTCGCTGGTGATGATCAGAACGGCGGTGCGCGCGTCCTCCGGCTGCTCGTTGAGCAGCGGGTGGTCGATCCCGACGTTGTGGCTGACCAGCGCGGTGAGGGCGCGGACGATCTGGTCGGCGTACGGCTTGGACGCCGCCACCGCCGCCTGCGCCTTCACGATGCGCGACGTCGCGATCATCTCCTGGGCGCGCGTGATCTTCGCGGTGGACTTCACCGACCGGATCTGCTGCCGCAGTTGACGGATCTGGGCCATGGCGTCAGCCCTTCTTGACGCGCTTGATCGTCTCCTGCTCGACGGCCTCGTCCGCGATCGGCTCGGCGGACTCGTCGCCGAGCAGCCCGCCCGAGCTGGTCTCGAACCCCTTCTTGAACTCCGTGATGGCGTCCTTCAGGGTGGTCAGACCGTCGTCGGAGAGCTGGCCCGTCTCGCGGATCGCGGTGAGCATGCCGCCGTGCTGGCGCTCCAGGTGGTCCAGGAACTCGGCCTCGAACCGCCGGATGTCCTCCACCGGGACGTCGTCCAGCTCGCCGGACGTGCCCGCCCACACCGAGACGACCTGCTTCTCGACCGGGAACGGCGAGCCCTGCGGCTGCTTCAGCAGCTCGACCAGGCGGGCGCCGCGCTCCAGCTGGGCGCGGGAGGCCGCGTCCAGGTCGGACGCGAACGCCGCGAACGCCTCCAGGTCACGGAACTGGGAGAGCGCCAGACGCAGGGTGCCGGCGACCTTGCGCATCGCCTTGATCTGCGCGGAGCCACCGACTCGCGAGACCGAGATACCGACGTTCACCGCGGGCCGGACGCCCTGGTTGAACAGGTCGGTCTCCAGGAAGCACTGGCCGTCGGTGATGGAGATGACGTTGGTCGGGATGAACGCCGAGACGTCGTTGCCCTTGGTCTCGATGATCGGCAGACCGGTCATCGAGCCCGCGCCCAGGTCGTCCGACAGCTTCGCGCAGCGCTCGAGCAGACGCGAGTGCAGGTAGAAGACGTCACCCGGGTACGCCTCGCGGCCCGGCGGGCGGCGCAGCAGCAGGGACACGGCGCGGTACGCCTCGGCCTGCTTCGACAGGTCGTCGAAGACGATCAGGACGTGCTTGCCCTGGTACATCCAGTGCTGGCCGATCGCGGAACCGGTGTACGGCGCGATGTACTTGTAGCCGGCCGGGTCGGACGCCGGGGCGGCCACGATCGTGGTGTACTCCAGCGCGCCGGCCTCTTCGAGGGTGCGGCGCACGTTCGCGATCGTGGAGCCCTTCTGGCCGACGGCGACGTAGACGCAGCGGACCTGCTTCTTCTCGTCGCCCGACTCCCAGGCTTCCTTCTGGTTCAGGATGGTGTCGATGCAGACCGTGGTCTTGCCGGTCTGCCGGTCACCGATGATCAGCTGCCGCTGGCCGCGGCCGATCGGGGTCATCGAGTCGATGGCCTTGATACCGGTCTGCAGCGGCTCCTTGACCGACTGCCGCTGCACGACGGTCGGGGCCTGCAGTTCCAGCGCACGACGCTCGGTGGACTCGATCGGGCCCTTGCCGTCGATCGGGTTGCCCAGCGCGTCCACGACGCGACCGAGGAAGCCGTCGCCCACCGGCACCGAGAGAACCTCGCCGGTGCGGCGGACCTTCTGGCCCTCCTCGATCTTGCTGAAGTCACCCAGGACGATGGCGCCGATCTCACGGACGTCCAGGTTCAGAGCCAGACCGCGCGTGCCGTCCTCGAACTCCAGGAGTTCGTTGGCCATCGCGGAGGGAAGCCCCTCGACGTGGGCGATACCGTCGCCGGAATCGACAACGGTGCCGACCTCTTCGCGCGCGGCGGCCTCGGGCTCGTACGACTGGACGAAGCGCTCCAGCGCGTTCCGGATCTCATCCGGACGGATCGTCAGCTCCGCCATGATTCCTCTCTTGCTCCCTTGGGGCTCAGGTGGCTCGTCGGTGGCTCGTCGTGCGCGTGGTGCGTACCGAGCGGCGCGAGCCGTGGCTCGTCAGCTCGCGAGCCGCCGGCGGACGTCGTCCAGCCGTCCGGCGATCGTGCCGTCGATGATCTCGTCCCCGATCTGGACCGACAGGCCGCCGATCGCGCTCGGGTCGATTTCGATGTTGAGGTGTACTTGGTGGCCGTAGGCCGTGGCGAGCACGGCGGCGAGCCGGTTGCGCTGGGCGGCCGACAGCTCCACCGGGGTGCGCACGAGCGCGACCAGCCGCTGGCGCCGCTTGGCGACGAGCCTGCCGTACTCGGCCAGCCCGCCCTCCAGGCTACGTCCCCGCGGGCGCAGCACGAGCTCGGTGACCAGCTCCAGCGTGGCGGCGGTGACCTTGCCGCCGAGCAGCGCCTCGACCAGGCCCTGCTTGCGCTCGACCGGCAGCCCGGGCGACGACAGCGCCCCGCGCAGCGCGGGGTCGCCCTCCACCACCCGGGAGAACCGGAACAGCTCGTCCTCGAGGTCGTCGATCCGGTCCTCCGCCTCGGCGCGGGCGGCCTCGGCGGTGACCGCGAGGGTCTCCACCGCGTCCGACAGCTCCGAGGGCTTGGACCACTTCATCCGCACGACGTCGGCGACCAGCCCGAGAGCGGCCGGCGAGACCTTGCCCTCGAGCAGGACCTGCACGAGCTGCGCCTTGTCCGCACCGTCCCGGGACGGGTCGGAGACCGCCCGCCGCAGGCCGTGCTCGCGGTCGAGCAGGTTCAGCACCGCGAACAGGTCCGCGCCGAGCCGGCTCAGGTCGGCGGACGGCAGGGCCGCCTCCAGCCGCTCCTGGGCCGTCGCCAGCGACGCCCTGCTCACCGCTCCCGTGATGGTCATGATGTGATCTGCTCCCGCGTGCTGGCGCGGCCCTCGAGCTCCTCGAGGAACCGGTCGACGACGCGGCTCTGCCGGGCGCTGTCCTCGAGGGACTCACCGACGACCTTGCCCGCCAGCTCGATCGACAGGGTGCCGATCTCGGCGCGCAGGGACTGCAGGGCCTGCTGCCGGTCGGCCTCGATCTGGGCGTGCGCCGACTCGACGATCCGCCGGGCCTCGGCCTGGGCCTGCTCGGTGATCTCGGCCTTGATGGCGGCGCCCTCCTCGCGAGCCTCCTCGCGGAGCCGGGCGGCCTCCTTGCGGGCCTCGGCGAGCTGGGCGCGGTACTGGTCCAGCGTCTCCTTGGCCTCGTCCTGCGCGGCCTCGGCGCGCTTGAGTCCGCCCTCGATCGCGTCCGTCCGCTCGGCGAGGGTCTTCTGGATCTGCGGAACCAGCTTCCAGCCGACCAGGAACAGCACGACGGCGAACGCGATCGTGCCGAAGATCAGCTCAGAGGCTTCCGGTACCAGAGGGTTTTCCGAAGCCAGAATCATCTAGTTCCCACCTTCCGATTCACGTTATGGAAGGACGGTTTCTACTTGTGCACGAACGGCACAACGAAACCGATGAGGGCGAGCGCCTCGGTGAGCGCGAAGCCCAGCAGCATGTTCTGGCGGATGACGTTGGTCAGCTCCGGCTGGCGGGCGATGGCCTGCACGCCCTGACCGAAGATGATGCCCACGCCGATGCCCGGGCCGATGGCCGCGAGACCGTACGCGACGGAACCGAGGTTGCCGGAGACGGCGGCGACAGCACTCATGCTCTTTCCTTTTCACTCGACCGGCAGAGGTTCCACCGGAGGGTTGCTTGGTAGCGGGTGTGGTTCAGGTCAGTGGTCCGCGTGCAGGCCGCTCTGGATGTAGCTGGCGGCGAGCAGCGTGAAGATGAACGCCTGGAGGGCCTGGATGAACAGCTCGAAGCCGGTCATCACGATGGTCATCAGGAAGCCGACGACCCCGACCCCGGCGCCCAGGACGGTGAGCTTCTCCACCAGGAACCAGTAGGCGACCGAGGCGAAGAAGGCGAGCAGGAGGTGACCGGCGAACATGTTCGCGAACAGTCGGACCGAGTGCGTGAACGGGCGCAGGATGAGGTTCGACAGGAGCTCGATCGGCGCGAGGATCACGTACAGCGGCTTGGGCAGGCCGGGCGGGAACATCATGTTCTTGAAGTAGCCGACCAGGCCCTGGTGCTTGATGCCGAGGAAGAGCATCATCAGGTACACCGCGATCGCGAACACGATCGGGAAGGCGATGTGCGAGTTCACCGGCAGGTACAGAACCGGGACGACGCCCATCCAGTTCATGAACAGGATGAAGAAGAAGGTGGAGAACAGGAACGGCATCCACCGGTCGCCGTCCTTGCCCAGCATCGGGCGCGCGACCTGGTCGCGGACGAACAGGTAGGCGACCTCGCCGACGTTCTGCACGCCCCGCGGCACGAGCTTCGCGCCGGCGAACGCGCGCCAGGCGAAGACGGTCACCAGGATGGCGCAGAGCCCGACGATCAGGGTGGGCTTGGTGAGCCAGTGCAGCCACGAGGGACCGTCGGGGAACAGCGGGCCCCAGTGGAAGATCTCGAGGCCGGGTGCCTCGAACTCGTCTCCACTGCCGGAGGCGAGGAGGTGCGGCGCGCTCACGCGGCAGTCCCTTCGTCAGTGACTCGGCAAGTCAGTCGGTGTTTCTTCGTCGGCTGCCTGCCCGGGGGCAGCGGCGGCGTTCCAAAGTCGGCGTAGGGCTTCCCGGCTGCGGGCGCGCCGTGCGTCGGCTCTCGCGTCAGCTCGTTCGCCCGTAGCGGTGGAAGACCAGGTAGAGCGCGAGAGCAAGGCCCACCAGGATCCCGATGGGGAACAGCGCCGAGGTGCCCAGCCAGCGGTCCAGCAGCCAGCCGAGGCCTCCGTACACCGCCATCCCGCTCAAGATGTAGCTCGGGATCGACCAGGCGGCGTTGGCGAAGCCTCGGTGTTCCGAGTCGATTCGATCCTGTTCCGAATCCTCGGTCTCCTGCGGATCGGGCCGGTGCCCCTCCTCGCTCATCGCAGGACGGACCATAGCAGGCCACCCCCCCGGTGGTCATATTGGAGTAGTCCAATCCCGCCATGATCATCCGAGCGTGCATCACGGGCTCCGGTCGGCCGGAGTGGCGACGTCGCGCTCGGACACGTCCGCCGCCGAGGAGTCGGCCCCGGACGGGGCGGGGTCGACGTAGAGCTGCTTGGCCCGCAGCGTGCCGCGGATCTCCGCGCCGAGCCAGACCAGGGTCAGGGCGACGACGGTGAACGCGAACGCGCGGGGGTTCCACGCGGTGGCGTCGCTGAAGGCGGCGATCAGCGCCAGCATGACCAGCAGCTTGCCGATGTAGCTGAACACGGCCGCCGCGAACATCATCTGCGGCGAGATCCGCGAGGCGTAGCTGACCGCCACGACGCTGACGGAGAAGAAGACGAGGACCGTGACCGTGCCGAGCCCCGCGCCGATGGCGCCCTTGGTCCCGGCGAGCAGTGCCCCGAGGACGATGGCGACGGCCCCGGCGATGGCCGAGGGGATCGCCGCGCCGCGCAGCATCCGGGCGTCGGAAGTATGCATGTGGGCTCCGAGCGGTCACTTTCAGTGGTCGGCTCTTGTTAGTGAAAGGTATCACAAGCGTCCAGAACGTCCACAATTACCCAAGATGTAATGAATGGACGGTCCCCTAACGTTACCTGTGCACCACGGACTGTAGCTCAGGTGAACGTCCGGATTCCGCGGAACGCCGGGGGCACGCCGGGGGTGCCGGCCCGCCCGCCGCACGGCTGCGGCGACGCCCGCCGCGCGCCCGCGGGGACGGTCGCCACCGGATGGGGAGACGCCTTCCGCGTACGTGCGGCGACGGCGTCAGTCTAGGAGCAGCCGAACCGTGCTCGGACCGGTCCGGGACGTCCGCCGACCGGCCGCACGTCCGTGCCGGACGGCTAGATGTGCTGGCGGTGCCTGCCGGTGCCGCCGTCCGGGAGGTCCGTGGCGGGCGGCTGAGCCGTGGCGGGCGACTGGGCCGCGGCGGACGGCTGTGCCGCGGAGACGCCGGGCACCGACACCTCGGCGGCGACCGCGGAGCCGGTGACGGTCTCCGGCGGGACGGGCTCGGAGGCGATGCGGCGGCCGGCCAGCCGGGGCAGTGCGATCATCAGCACGACGCCGCCGACCGCGACGGTCAGTGTGGCCGTGCCCACGAGGACGAGGTTGCTGGTGGTGGCCATGCCCATCAGCCCGCCCGCGAGCAGCCCGACCCAGAAGTACATGATCAGGACGGCGCGGCGGTGCGAGTGGCCGAGCTCCAGCAGGCGGTGGTGCAGGTGCCGCTTGTCCGGGGCGAACGGCGAGCGCCCGTCGTTGGTGCGCCGCCAGACCGCGAGCATCATGTCGACGAACGGGACGGCCGCGACCAGCGGCACCATCAGCAGCGGCACGTACAGCGGGAACAGCCGGTAGGTGCCGATGATGTCCGGGTCGAACTGGCCGGTCAGCATGATCGTCGAGCCGGACAGCAGCAGCCCGATCAGCATCGAGCCGGTGTCGCCCATGAAGATCCGGGCGGGGTTGAAGTTGTGCGGCAGGAAGCCCGCGCAGATCCCGACCAGGACGGCGGCGGTCAGCGTCGGACCGCTCAGCGTCGTGATGCCCTTGGCGTGCGACAGCAGGTAGGCGTAGGAGAACAGGGCCAGCGACGCGATCCCGACGACGCCCGCGGCCAGGCCGTCCAGGCCGTCGATGAAGTTCACCGCGTTGATCGTCGCCACCACGACCAGCACGGTCAGCGGCACGCCGTAGGCGGGCGGCAGGGACAGCGGCTCCCCGCTCGGCAGCGGCAGCACGTACAGCTGGATGCCCTGCATGATGAAGATCCCGGCGGCGGCCACCTGCCCGGCGAACTTGGTCAGCGGGTCGACGCCCCAGCGGTCGTCGGCGATGCCGAGCAGCACGATCAGCCCGCCCGCCAGCAGCAGCGCCCGGCCCAGGCTCACGTCGCCCTCGGCCAGCACCTGCCGCATCTTCGGCAGGCCGGACGCGACGATCAGCGCCCCGACCATGCCGCCGAACATCGCCAGGCCGCCCAGCCGCGGCGTCGGGATGACGTGCACGTCCCGGTCGCGCGGCGCCGCCTGCGCCCCGAACCAGACCGCGAACCTCCGGACGGCCGGGGTGAGCAGGTAGGTCACGAGGGCGGCGACGAGGATGGTGAGCAGGTACTCCCGCAACGCCCCGCGCCTCCCCTCTGCCTGGTTCCCCGGCGGGACCGGACGGCCCCACGCAGGTTCCTACGTTCGGCGGACACCGAATGGTTCCGCGCCTGTCACCTTGACGGTGTTCCGGGCCAACTCTATTCCTCCCGTCCGTCGCATGGCGCACATTGGCCGCACAGCGCCGCCGTCCCGGCGACCCCCAGGGCCGCGCCCGCCAGGGTCAGATCCCCCAGCGAGACGGCCCAGATCCCGTACCGGCCGACGTCGGCGGCGGCGTCGGCGAGGACGGCCAGAACGCCCGTGACCAGCAGGATCCGCCCGATCATGGCCTGCCGGGCGGGCCAGGCCGCCCCGGCGGGCCGCACCGGGTCGGCGAGCCGTCCGGCGGGTCCGGGCCGGCGCAGCAGCCACGGCAGCAGGGCGACCGCGAGGGCCAGCAGCCCGGTCCCGGCCCAGCCGCCGTCCCAGTAGGGACGGACATACCGGGGCGGTTGCGGACTGATCGCACTCCGGGGTAGCCGTACCCGGACGGTCATGCCCTCATGCGGGAGGAGCCCGGCCTGCAGGAAGTCCACGGCGTAGGGGCCGTCCCGGTCCCGCTGGCAGGGGACGGTCGCGTCCCCGCGCCCGGCCCGGCAGGACGCCTTCCAGCGGGCGCTCGGCGACTCCACCCGGACGGCGGCGTTGGCGATCGGGACGTCCCAGGCGGTGCCGATCGCGTCCCAGTCCAGCTCCCACCGGCCGTCCGGCAGGGGCGTGAACGCCCGTCCGAGGTCGTACTCGATCACGTACGCCTGCCGGCCGCGCACGGTGGTCCGGGCGTCCCCGACGGCGATCTCGAGGTCGTGCGGCAGCGTCAGGGTGCGCGCCCGCGCCGGGGCTCCGGTGGACGAGCTGGTCCGCAGGCCGCGGATGTCGAACACCCGTTCGCCGCGCCGGTACGGCACCCGCCGGGTGAACCCGTGGCCGCCCGCGGCGCCGAAGTCGTAGGTGATCGTCTCGCGGACGCCCACCACGCCGTCCCGGCCGATGATCATGGCGACGTCGTAGGTGGGGATCGCCCCGGCCTCATCCGCCCGCGCGGGCGGGGCGGCCAGCAGGAACAGGGACGCCAGCAGGGGCGGCACGAGAACGCCCGCACCCGCCGCTCTCCGGCCCCGCCCAAGCACCTCGCCCCCAAGCCCTCGGCTCAGTCAGCCCCCATGCTTCCACCGGCCACCCTCCCAGACCGGCACAACAAGCCGATTGACGGCAGGGACTCCGGCGGCCCTGAGGGGCGCGACCGACGCCCCGCCGACCGGGCGGCCTCCCTTACCGCTGGTCACGGCCTCCCTACGGACAGACCACCGCCTTCCACGTGATCCCCGCCCCAAACCCGGAGAATCCCCGCGCGGCGTTCGGCCGATCTTGCTACCGTGCGGACTTCTCACCCCGCACATCAGCCTCATTCCACTAGATGGAGGAACACATGCGACGTATCGCCACCGTGGCGATCACGACCGGCGCCCTCGCCGCCGGCCTGCTGGCCAGCGCGGGCGCGGCCAGCGCGGACCAGGGCTTCGCCCAGTCGCACAAGCTGCCGACCGCCACCTCCGGCGTGCAGGCCGCGGGCGCCAAGTACTTCGTCACCAAGAACGGCTGGGCCGCCATCAAGGCGGACGGCTACTACGCCCGCTCCGGCAAGGGCGTGAAGGTGAAGTTCTGGCTCGCCGACGGCAAGCGCAACGGCTGGTCCCCGGCCGTCCAGTTCGCCACCAAGATCACCGCCCCGGCGCGGGTCTCCCACATCTACTACATGACCTACAAGGGTCTGCCGGCGGACATGGAGTTCAAGCGCCTCTACGGCACCTACAGCCTGTCGAACGCCCCGCACCTCTACGTGCGCGAGGCCGGCGTCTACGTGAAGAACACCCACAAGGTCGCCTTCGGCCCGTGGAAGAAGCTCTACTGAGCCTTCCGCGTTAAGCACATCTGAATGGCCGGGCGGCCTCACCGCCCGGCCATTCGCCATTCCGGGAGAATTTCGCGCCCTTACCCAGAAGGCGACCGTTGAGGCGGTCGGCGCAACCATCTTCACTTCGTCCACGCAGAAAAATCGAGTACCGCCCCTGCCGCCGACTTGAAAATTACAAAGGCATGACTTCGCAGCTCGTGAACAATTCCAGGTCAGAAATCAGGCATACCATGTCTCCATTTTCCGAGCGCCCGATCCACGTTGGATACGCCCCGTCCCCCATGCCGCACTGGAACACGATGATATTCAGTCTTTCGTCGCCGGTCGGGACCACCAGCCCTCCGGCCTCATCGAGGCGATCCAGGGCTTTCACCAGAGGCGAGTCATCGTCCGGCTGCATCTGCTTCAGATAAGGCAGCGCGCCAACATCAAAGAACGCGCCGCAACCCGAGTCCACCCCGAACCCGAAGAATCCATCCTCGTCGAGGTCGGTAAGGTCCTCGTTGCCCCTCAATGCCATCTCCCAAGAAACGGGAGGCATGTCGCCGATCTCGATCCTCGCAGCGTTCACAAGCCGAAGCGGCGAAGGAAGGCCAGGATTCGGCGACGTTTCCCAGTGCGAGATCGACAAGCTCACGACATACTTGCCGGGGGGCAGCGGCGCGCTGAAGGGCTCCTCGTGCTCGGCCACGTCAGGATCCTGGGCGATCAAGCGGCCAGAGGGCAGGAGAAGCTCGCCTACCGTTCGGACGTCGATGGTCGACTGGCTGCCATCCTTCCACCGGAGGCGAGTTCCGGCCTGAAACATCACCTCGAAGTCGGGCATTTCAAGCATCTTGATCCTTCCGTTTCACCATCCGCGGACAGCGTGGCTGAATCCTGACGGAGCGCTGGTGCTGTCGGTTCTTCGCAGCCGCGGTTCGGCACCTCTTCTCCTCGCGTATCAGCCTGTCGCGCTGGTGACGTCATCCCCGGACGGGACACCGGCCGTGGCCCAAGGACTGGCGGCATGACGCGCTGGTGCCGTCTGGCTGTTTGCCACGCTGCCGCCGATACGCGGTCGGCTCGTGCGTTTCCAGGGCGAGGTAGCTGCTTACAGATCGCGCGGCTCCAAGTGCAACTGAATGGCCGGGCGGCCTCACCGCCCGGCCATTCGCCATTCCTGGGGTGATCACTAGTCCCCTTCGGGGGCCGGGTCCGGCCGTGTCGGCTCTGTTGTGATCAAGGCCACATTCTGGTCGGGCACTTTTGCCCTCCGGGCCGTTTGCCCAGGTCAGGACGGGTGAGCTCGGGGGTCGCGGCTGGTTTCGGAGGTGCCTCGAACGGGGTTGGACGTCGCCCGAAGCCCCCCGGTTCCCGTCTCTCCGGACATCGCTCTGAGTTACCGATAATGGTGGAAATGGGTGACGAAACCCCTGCTACGGTTACGGCGATCTTCATTCGATATCCCCCACACAACGGAGGATCCATGCGACGCATCGCCACTGTGGCGATCACTTCCGGCGCCCTCGTCGCCGGACTGATGGCGACCGGCGGCAGCGCCCTCGCCGACGACGGCGGTGTCCTGAAGGGCTCCGGCAACGTCCCGGCCGCCCCGGCTCCGGCCGCCGTCAAGGGCCAGGTCCAGGCACAGGGCAAGACGGCCTTCACCCTCAAGTACTCCGGCCTGGGCGCGACCACGGCCTGGGGCTACTACTGGTACAGCAAGTCCAAGTACCACGGCCGGTACTACAAGACCCGCGTCGTGGACGGCTACGTCCGCGACAACAAGGCCGGTCTCTACTCCTGCATGGAGATCAAGTTCTACGCCGCCCGCGGCCAGAACTTCAAGACCGAGGACCGGGTCATCTACAACAACCGCGGCAAGGGCCGGACGGTGCACCTCGCCATCAGCTCGTGGAACGTCGGCAAGATGGCCATGCGCGAGTGCGAGGGCTACCCGACCAGCCGGGGCTTCCACGTGTCGCACGCCGGCTCGTGGCGGGTCTTCTACTGATCGGCCGTCCGCCGCGCTGACCGCCGGCGGGCATGATCGGTAGACGGGAGCGAATACGGGGGCTTCGCCGCAGCGGCTGCGGCGGGGCCCCCGTTTTCCTTGTCCGGCGCGCCGGTCCGCGAGGCTCGCGGCGGCCCGGCCGGTCCAGCCCCCGGAAGTGGCTCAGACGGCTCTCAGGACGCCGTTCCGGGCTCGTCCTTGCGAGGGGAGGGCCTCGTGTCGGCCACGGCGGGCTCACCGCGCTGGGCACCGTTCGCGGCCCCGCCGTCCCCGTGCTCCGGACGCGCCTCGTCCGACGCGGGGGTCTCGGGGTCGAGCGGCTTGCCGACCTCGGACGCGGTGTCGTCGTCGGGCTTGATGTCGTCGTCGGGCTTGATGTCGTCCTCGTCGGTGAGCAGGACGCCGACGACCGCGCGGATCCTGTCCTCGGAGATCGCGCCGAGCCGCAGCAGCCGCGGAATGGGGCCGGTCAGGTCCACGATCGTGGACGCCTCGCCCTGCGCCACCCGGCCGCCGTCCAGGTACACCTCGACCGAGTCGCCGAGCATCTCCTCGGCCTCGTCGGCGTCGCGCGCCGCCGGACGGCCCGACAGGTTCGCGCTCGACACCGCCAGCGGACCGGTCTCCTTCAGCAGCTCCACGGCCAGCGTGTCCATCGGCATCCGGACGGCGACGGTGCCCTTGGTCTCCCCCAGGTCCCACATCAGGTTGGGGTTGGCGCGGCACACGATCGTCAGCGCGCCCGGCCAGAACTCGTCGATCAGGTCCTGCCCGTAGGTGCCCAGGTCCTCGATCAGGGCGGTCGCCGCGCGCACCGAGCCCACCAGCACCGGCGGCGGCATGTTCCGGCCGCGGCCCTTGGCGTTCAGCAGGCCGGTCACCGCCGACGGGGTGAACGCGTCCGCGCCGACCCCGTACACGGTGTCGGTCGGCAGGACGATCAGCTCACCGCGCCGGACGGCCGACACCGCCTCGGCGATCCCGCGCGTCCGCTCCATCGGATCCGAGCAGTCATAACGTCGGCTCACGGCTGTCCCCGTCGAACTCGGCTTGCTGTGCTGACGTGGGAAAGACTATCGGCGGCCGGGCAGTGCGCGGGCGCGCCCCGCGCCCGGCGCCCCGCGGCCGGTCAGGTGGTGCCGAGGCGGGCGGTGACGAAGCGGTCCCGGTTGGTGAGGTCCTTGTGGTTGCGGACGTCCCGCCAGCCGTTCTCCTCGGCGAACACCCAGTAGACGGCGGTGCCCTGCAGGTCGCTGTGCTCGACGGCGACGTAGCCGCCGGGGCGCAGCAGGCGGCGGGCGGTGCGCTCGACCACGCGGATCGCGTCCAGACCGTCCTCGCCGCCGCCCCACAGGGCGTCGGCCGGGTCGTGGTCGCGGACGTCGGTGGGGACGTACTCCCACTCGCTCATCGGGATGTACGGCGGGTTCGACACGACGAGGTCGACGGTGCCGTTCAGCTCCGGCAGGGCCGACGCGAAGTCGCCCAGGTGCAGCTTCACCTGGCCGCGCTCGTCGAGGTCCTCGACGTTGCGGTCGGTGTGGACGTAGGCGGTCGGGTCCTTCTCCACCGCGTGCACGCGCGCGCGGGGGGACTCCTGCGCCAGCGAGAGCGCGATCGCGCCCGAGCCGGTGCCGAGGTCGACGACGAGAGGGTCCTGGACGTCCATGTCGCGCAGGGTCTCCAGCGCCCAGCCGACCATGACCTCGGTCTCCGGACGGGGCACGAACACCCCCGGCCCGACCTTGAGCTCCAGGTAGCGGAAGAACGCGCGCCCGGTGATGTGCTGCAGCGGCTCGCCGGCCTCCCGGCGCGCCACGTACTCCCAGAACAGGGCGTCGAACGCGCCGTCCGGGACGGTGTGCAGCTCGGCGCGGCTCACCTGGTGCACGGCGGCGGCGAGCTCCTCGGCGTCGGCGCGCGGCGAGGCGACCCCGGCGTCGGCGAGCCGTGCCGTGGCCCTGGCGATCTCGTCGAGCAGCAGGTTCATGACGACTGCTGGGCCTCCGCGAGGCGTCGCTCGGTGTCGGCGTCCACGAGGGCCTGGACGACGTTGTGGAGGTCGCCGTCCAGCACCTGGTCGAGGTTGTACGCCTTGTACCCGACCCGGTGGTCGGAGATCCGGTTCTCCGGGTAGTTGTAGGTGCGCACCCGCTCGGACCGGTCGACGGTCCGGACCTGGGACTTGCGCTCGGCGGACGCCGCGGCCTCCGCCTCCTCCTGCGCCATCGCCAGCAGCCGGGACCGCAGGATGCGCAGCGCCTGCTCCTTGTTCTGGAGCTGGGACTTCTCGTTCTGGCAGGAGACGACCACGCCGGTCGGCAGGTGCGTGATGCGGACCGCCGAGTCGGTGGTGTTGACCGACTGCCCGCCCGGCCCGGACGACCGGTAGACGTCGATCCGCAGGTCGTTCGGGTCGATCTGGACGTCCACCTCCTCGGCCTCCGGGGTGACCAGCACGCCGACGGCGGAGGTGTGGATGCGGCCCTGCGACTCGGTCGCGGGCACCCGCTGGACGCGGTGGACGCCGCCCTCGAACTTCAGCCGGGTCCAGACGCCCTCGGCGTCGGCGGTGCCGGACTTGTTCTTCACCGCGACCGTGACGTCCTTGTACCCGCCGAGGTCGGACGGGTGGCTGTCGATGATCTCGGTCTTCCAGCCGGTGCGCTCGGCGTACCGCAGGTACATGCGGAGCAGGTCGCCGGCGAACAGCGCGGACTCCTCGCCGCCCTCGCCCGCCTTGATCTCCAGGATCACGTCCTTGTCGTCGCTGGGGTCGCGGGGCAGCAGCAGGTGCCGCAGCCGCTCCTCCAGCTCGCCGGCGTGCCGCTGGAGATCGTCGGCCTCGGCGGCGAACGCCGGGTCCTCGCCGGCCAGCTCACGGGCGGCGGCGAGGTCGTCCTCGGTCGAGCCCAGTTCCCGGTAGGTCTCGACGATCGGGCGCAGCTGGGCGTACCGCTTGCCCAGTCGGCGGGCGAGCGCCTGGTCGGCGTGGACCGACGGGTCGGCGAGCCGTCCCTCGATGTCGGTGTATTCGCTGATGAGTTCGTCGAGTTTCACGGTGGGTCCCGGCCTGGTAGCAGAGTCGAGCGGGCCCGGGGACGGCGCGTCCCCGGGCCCCCTCCTTGGCGCTGTGGGTCAGGCCGCGGGCTACTTGGCCTTCTTGCCGAAGCGCTGCTCGAAGCGCGCCACCCGGCCGCCGGTGTCCAGGATCTTCTGCTTGCCCGTGTAGAACGGGTGGCAGTTGGAGCAGACGTCGGAGTTGATGACGCCGTTGGCGGCGGTGCTCCGCGTCTCGAAGGTGTTACCGCACGTGCACGTCACGGTCGTGACGGCATAGTTCGGGTGGATGTCGGGCTTCACTGGGATCTCTCCTCGCTCGGGGCGGTCGCCGGACGTCCCACGTCCCGCGGGGCGCGAACCGGTACCGCAGCGCTTGCACACCAAGTGTGCCAGATACCCGAACGTGCCGAGGTCACCGGGCATTCCCGACCCCGCCTCAATGATCTTGCCCGCGACCGGTCTCCCGCGCCTCCGCGTCCCGTCCGTCCACCGCGCGCCTGCGGGGCGGACCGGCCGGGGAGCGGCGCCGGCGATCGACGGAGCCTGCCCGCGCAGGGTAGCCGAACCTGGCCGAAAAGGCAGATCGGCCCCGATCAATCGGCCGACACGGCCGCCCCGGCTCGATCGTCCCGGATCAGGCGGCTCGGATCAGGCGGCTCGGATCAGGCGGCTCGGATCAGTCGCGCCAGATCAGGCGTGGCCGAGGTAGGCGAGGACCGCCATGACGCGGCGGTGCTCGCCGCCGGCGGGCTGGAGGCCGAGCTTGGCGAAGATGCTGGAGATGTGCTTCTCCACCGCCCCCTCGGTGACCACCAGGTCGGCGGCGATGGCGCCGTTGGTGCGGCCCTGGGCCATCAGGCCGAGCACCTCGCGCTCGCGCGGCGTGAGGCTCCTCAGCGGGTCGCCCGCGCGGCGGCGGCCGAGCAGCTGGCCGATCACCTCCGGGTCGATCACCGTGCCGCCCGTGGCGATCCGGCGCACCGCGTCCACGAACTCCGCGACGTCCGACACCCGCTCCTTCAGCAGGTAGCCGACGCCCTCGGCGCCGCCGCCGATCAGGTCGGTCGCGTACCGCTCCTCCACGTACTGCGACAGGACGAGGATCGGCGTCCCGGGCAGCCGCTCGCGGACGGCCAGCGCCGCCCGCAGCCCCTCGTCGGTGAAGGACGGCGGCATCCGCACGTCCACGACCGCCAGGTCGGGACGGTGCTCCTCGACCGCCGCCAGCAGCGCCGTACCGTCCCCCACCTGCGCGACCGTCTCGATCCCCTCGTCCGCGAGCAGCCGGACGAGTCCCTCGCGCAACAGCACCGAATCCTCGGCGATCACCACCCGCATGCCCCCAGTATCCCGGCTCGCGGGGTCCGCTCCGTGCGCGTCGGGGCGCATCCGGGGGCTAGCTAGGCGGGGCAGGCCTGGCGCTGGGCGGTCAGCTCCAGCGGCTTGCGGATCAAGCTGAGGCCGAGTCTGCGCGACGTCGCACAGAACCTGCTCAGCGGAAGCTCGTACTCGGCGTGGAACACGGCCTTGCCCGCCTTGACGAACGGGAGCAGCCGGCCGCACTCGCCGTACTGCGCGCACTGCTCGTCGACCGCGAAGTCCATGACCCCGACGAGCTGGGGGATCTGGTCGAGATCGTTCTTGAGGCCGATCGCGAGACCGCGCTGGTGCGCCATGGACGCCAGCATCCGGTTGAAGGCGAGCTGGTCCCGCGCGGTCAGCTTGAACCCGGTGTCGTGCCGGTAGCCGTCCATCCAGTCGGGCTCCACGCCGTCGAAGCCCTTCTTCCTGCACTGGTCGAGCCGGGCCGCCCAGATCGGCCGCAGGACGTCCAGCCGCCGGATGTCCACCCAGCGCTCGCCGGGCCAGTCCTCGACCTTCTTGCCGAGCACGCGCGCCGGGAAGCGCTTGAAGTCCGGACGCCAGTTCTCGGCCGAGCCGATCGCGGTGTAGCAGATCGTCCTGCGTCCGGCCTTCTTCAGCCGGGCGACCGTGGCGGCGGGCGTCTCGAACAGGTCCACGTCGTACACCTGCGCCCGGACGGACGTGTCGACGCGTCCGCTGAGCTGCCACTGCCAGGTGACGCGCGGCCTGGGCTTCCACCAGGTCGCCGCGGCGCCCGCCGCCTCCCGCCCGGCCTTCCCCTGGGACGCCGTCTCGGCCGCCCGCTCCCCGCCCGTCCCGCCGCACGCCCCCGCGGCCAGGAGGGCCGTCAGGACGAGCGCGAGTCCCCGCATCGAACGCGACATGAGTTCCCCGTCTGCTATGTCGGCAATGAGCCGATCATGCCAGGACGGCCCGGGGATGATCACCAGTCGCAGGGAAGGTCCGCGCGGATCACGGTCGGGCCGCCGGGCGGGCTGTCCACGGTGAGGATGCCGTCGATCGTCGCGGCGCGGTCGGCCAGGCCCGCCAGTCCCCCGCCCGGCTCGGACCTCGCGCCGCCCACGCCGTCGTCGGCGATCTCGACCACGACCCAGCGGTCCTCGCGCGCGACCTTCACCGACGCGCTCGTCGCCCGCGCGTACTTGGAGACGTTCGTCAGGGCCTCGGCCACCACGAAGTACGCGATGCTCTCCACGGCCGCCGGAGGGCGCTCGTCCAGCTCGACGGTCACCTCCACCGGGACGGCGGCGCGGCCCGCGAGGCCCGACAGCGCCGCGTCCAGGCCCCGGTCGGTGAGGATCGCCGGGTAGATGCCGCGCGCCAGGTCCCGCAGCTCGGCGATCGCCTCCTTCGCGCCCGCGTGGGCCTGCTCGATCAGCTGCCGCGCGGCCTCCGGGTCGCTGTCCAGCTTCGTGCGCGCCCGGCCGATGTCCATCGCGACCGACAGCAGCCGCTGCTGCGCGCCGTCGTGCAGGTCGCGCTCGATCCGGCGGCGCTCGGCCTCCACCGCGTCCACGCCGCGCGCCCGGCTGGCCCGCAGCCGCTCGGCCCGCTCGCGCAGCTCGGCGTTCTCCTGCTGGGAGCCGGTCGCGCCGAGCAGCGTCCGCGCCCAGAAGGTGTGCGCGACGGCCATCGCCCGCGTGGCGTACAGGGCCGGGAGGACGAGCACCAGCCCGACCGCCGTCGCCCACAGCCCGCTCAGCGGATCACGGATGTAGACCGCGACCGGACCCACGACGTACTGCATCCCGTGCGAACCCGCCACCAGCACCGGAGACAGCACGAGCAGCCCGACCGGGCCCCACAGGAACACCCACACCACGATCTCGGCCATCGCGAGCGGCAGCATCAGGCCCAGGTAGACGAGGTCCTTCCAGGTCGCCGGGTCGGCCGCCATCGCCCGGACCTTGGCGGACATGCCGCGTCCCGGCGGCAGCGGACGGTACGGATCGGCGATCCGCAGCCCGTAGGTCACCCGCAGGAGCCGCCGCTCCAGCATCGCCCCGCCCCGCCACAGCACCATCATCGCGACGAGCATCAGCAGGCCCACCCACAGGGCCGACAGCGCCAGCGACAGCGTCAGCCCGGCCGCCAGCGCGACGAACCAGAACAGCCCCAGGCCGAACGCCAGCGGCGGCTGCGCGACCGCCAGCCACGTCACGGGCGTCCGCAGCATCGCCACCGGACGCCACGACGCGTCCACCACGGACCTGCCCCAGGCCGTCCGGGCCACCTCGCCCACCGAACCCCCCACGCACTCGTCCAAACCAGCACCCACCCTGCCCGACGCGCCCGCGCCGCCACCATGAAGAAGCCACCCGAGCCGCACTGGGGTAAACCCCACCCCCGCGCGCCGGGGCGCCTGGGCGGACAAAGAAATACGCCCCGGCCGGGTGGCCGGGGCGTACCTCACGAGATCACTCAGCGGTCGCCGAACCCCGCTCGCTCAGCGGCGCTCGGACGCGCTCAGCGGCCATCAGACCTGCTCAGCGGTCCTCGGACCTGCTCAGCGGTCGTCGGACCCGCTCAGCGGTCGTCGGACCCGCTCAGCGGTCGTCGGACACGGTGGTCTTCTGGACCTGCAGGAGGAACTCGGCGTTCGACTTGGTCTCCTTCATCTTCTCGATGAGGAGCTCCAGCGCCTGCTGGGTGTCGAGGGCGTGCAGGACGCGGCGGAGCTGCCAGACGATGCGCAGCTCCTCCGGCGCCATGAGGATCTCCTCCTTGCGGGTGCCGGACGCGTCCACGTCCACCGCCGGGAAGATCCGCTTGTCGGCCAGCGCCCGGTTGAGCTTGAGCTCCATGTTGCCGGTGCCCTTGAACTCCTCGAAGATGACCTCGTCCATACGGGATCCGGTCTCCACCAGGGCGGTGGCGAGGATGGTCAGCGAGCCGCCGTTCTCGATGTTGCGGGCCGCGCCGAAGAACCGCTTGGGCGGGTACAGCGCGGTGGAGTCCACACCACCGGACAGGATGCGCCCGGACGCCGGGGCCGCCAGGTTGTAGGCGCGGCCCAGGCGGGTGATCGAGTCGAGCAGCACGACCACGTCGTGGCCCAGCTCCACCAGCCGCTTGGCGCGCTCGATGGCGAGCTCGGCGACCGTGGTGTGGTCCTCGGCGGGACGGTCGAAGGTCGAGTGGATGACCTCGCCCTTCACCGACCGCTGCATGTCGGTGACCTCTTCCGGACGCTCGTCCACGAGGACGACCATCAGGTGGCACTCCGGGTTGTTCTTGGTGATCGCGTTCGCGATCGACTGGAGCACCATGGTCTTGCCGGCCTTCGGCGGCGAGACGATCAGACCGCGCTGGCCCTTGCCGATCGGCGACACCAGGTCGATGATCCGCGTGGTCAGCACGCCCGGGTCGGACTCCAGGCGGAGCCGCTCCTGCGGGTACAGCGGGGTGAGCTTGGAGAACTCGACGCGCTGCTTGGCCTGCTCGGGCTCCATGCCGTTCACGGTGTCGAGCCGGACCAGCGCGTTGAACTTCTCGCGCCGCTCGCCCTCACGGGCCTGCCGCACCGCACCGGTGATCACGTCGCCCTTGCGCAGGCCGTTCTTGCGGACCTGGGCGAGCGAGACGTACACGTCGTTCGGGCCGGGCAGGTAGCCGGTCGTCCGGACGAAGGCGTAGTTGTCGAGGATGTCGAGGATGCCGGCGACCGGGATGAGGACGTCGTCCTCGTTGATCACGGGCTCCTCGTAGCGCTCACCGCGCCCGCGGCCGCGGTTGCGCTCGCGGAACCGGCGTCCGCGCCGGCCCCGGCCGCTGCCGTCGCCGTCGTCGTCGGCCGGGCCGCCCTGGCTCTGGCCGCCGCG
>NZ_QURH01000283.1 GCF_003428695.1 Actinomadura logoneensis | reverse complement strand
GTTCGGGCAGCCGCCCGGCGGCCCCAACTGGGCGCCGGTGCCCGCCCCGCCGTCTGCGGGGCGCGGCGGGCCGGGCCTCGGCGCCCTGGCGATCATCGGACTGCTGATCGCGCTGGTCGCGGGCGGTCTCGGCGCGGGCATCGTCGCGCTGAGCACCGGTGACCGCACCGCCGACGGCGGCAAGGTGACCTTCGGCGGGAGCGGCGGCAACGACAACGCGCCCGTGCAGAACCGCCCGCCGGACTCCGTCGCCGGCGTCGCGCAGCGCGTCCTGCCGAGCGTCGTCATGATCCGCGTGTCCGGCCCGAACGGCGAGGACGGCGCGGGCACCGGGTTCATCGTGAACGACGGCTACATCATCACCAACAACCACGTGGTGTCCGGGCTGGGCAGCGGCGCGTCCATCCGGGTGGTGTTCAACGACAAGTCGTCGCTGCCCGCCACGATCAAGGGCACCGACCCGTCCTCGGACGTGGCCGTGATCAAGCCGGAGGGCAGCCACGCGCTCCCGCCGCTGGCCATCGGCGACTCCGACAAGCTCGCCGTCGGCGACCCGGTGATCGCGATCGGCTCGCCGCTCGGCCTGCAGGGCTCGGTCACGACCGGCATCGTGTCCTCGCTGAACCGCGCCGTCCCGACCCGGGGCGAGGGCGGCGGCGAGTCGACGGTGATGAACGCGATCCAGACGGACGCGGCGATCAACCCGGGCAACTCGGGCGGACCGCTGGTGGACGCCAAGGGCCGCGTGATCGGGATGAACACCGCGATCCTCACCGGCGGCGCCGACCAGCAGGGCTCGATCGGCCTCGGCTTCGCCATCCCGATCAACCAGGCCAAGCGGGTCGCGCAGGAGATCGTCAACACCGGCACGGTGAAGCAGGCCAAGCTCGGCGTGCTGCCCGACCCGCAGTGGCAGGGCGGCGGCGCCCGGATCATGCCCCAGGCGGTGCAGGGCACCGCCCCGGTCACCAAGAGCGGCCCGGCCGACCGCGCCGGCATCAAGCCCGGCGACGTGATCACCAAGGTGGACGGCCGTCCGATCGAGAACGCCTCCGACCTGATCGCCACCATCCGGAGCAAGGCCCCGGGGAACGTGGTGAAGGTGACCTTCCTGCCCGGCGGGAAGGGCCAGGAGAAGACCGTGGACGTCACCCTCGCCGCAGGCTGACACCCCCACCCGACCGCCGACGGCCGACGTCCTTCCAGGGCGTCGGCCGTCGCCGTTCCGTCCGCTTTCCCACCGGCCCGCCGTTCCGTCCGCCGTTCCGTCCGCCGTTCCGTCCGCTTTCTCACCGGCCCGCCGTTCCGTCCGCCGCCCGGCTTGGTCCGCCGCCCCGGCTTGGTCCTCGGCCCGGTTTCGCTCGACGCCTGGCTTCCGCCGCTCGCCGTTCGCCGCCCTGGCCTCGGTCGGCGGCGGAACGCCTGGTTAGCGCCTGACCAACGTCTGCGGAAACCGCGGTATCCGGCGCGGGCCGGGCCTCGGCGCCCGCGATGGCCGTTCGCCGGGGCAGGAAAGGCCCTGCGCGGGTCGAACCTCGGATCGTCCTGCGAAAACCTCGACGTAACTGACGCCCACGCAGGCCGCGAGAGCTTCGATGATCTCTCCCGGACGTGCCTTGGGCGCTGTGGTGAACGGATGCGCCGAGGCACCGAGACCAGGGACGGGACGCTGGTGGACGGACCGTGGGAATCGTGCTCGGCTGAGTGCGGATACGCTGTGGAGCGGACGTGGCAACGGCGTCCGGTCCCCTTGGCAGTGTGGAGGACGGGTTGTTCGACGTAGGACTCGGCGAGATGGTCGTGCTCGTCGTGCTCGCCCTGGTGATCTTCGGGGACAAGCTGCCGACCGTCGCCGGCCAGGCGGGGCGCGCGCTCCGTCAGCTCCGCGAGATGGCCAACAGCGCCAAGGCCGACCTCCAGGACGGGCTCGGGCCGGAGTTCAAGGACTTCGACATCGCGGACCTCCACCCGAAGACGTTCGTCCGCAAGCACCTGCTGGACGACCTCGACTCCGAGCCGGAGTACCGCAACGGCGCGAGTTTCAGCGACACCTCGTACGCCACCGCCGCCGCGAGCCAGCTCGAGTACGGGGAGCGTCCGCCGTACGACACCGAAGCCACCTGATCGGCCACGTCCCCGCGCCTTCCTGAGGTTGCGAGGGGCCCACCTCGGCGTTCCTGGACGGGCCTCCTCGCGAACAGGGCGCGGCGTGAAGTCCGCATAGACGAAGAAAGGCCCGGCCATGGCGGCCGGGCCTTGTCTTTCGGGGCGTGTCAGCGGCCCTTGGGGGAGATGCCCAGGGACATCCCGGCCAGGCCGCGGGAGCGGGAGCCGAGCTTGTCGGCGATGGAGCGCAGCTCCTTGGCGGCCTCGGCGTCCGGGTCGGACAGGACCAGCGGACGGCCCTCGTCGCCGCCCTCGCGCAGCCGGACGTCGATCGGCACCTGGCCGAGCACCGGCACCTGGGTGCCGAGGGTGCGGGTCAGGGCCTCCGCGACGGCCGCGCCGCCGCCGGAGCCGAAGATCTCCTGACGCTCGCCGCAGTGGGCGCAGGTCAGGTAGGACATGTTCTCGATCACTCCGGCGACCTGCTGGTGGGTCTGCGCGGCGATCGCGCCGGCCCGCTCGGCGACCTCGGCGGCGGCCTGCTGCGGCGTGGTCACCACCAGGATCTCGGCGGACGGCAGCAGCTGCGCGACGGAGATCGCGATGTCGCCGGTGCCGGGCGGCAGGTCCATCAGCAGGACGTCCAGGTCGCCCCAGTACACGTCCGCGAGGAACTGCTGAAGGGCCCGGTGCAGCATCGGCCCGCGCCACACGACCGGCTGGTTCCCGGCGGTGAACATGCCGACCGAGATGACCTTCACGTCGTGCGCGGTCGGAGGCATGATCATGTCCTCGACCTTGGTCGGCGGGTGCTCGACGCCGAGCATGCGCGGCACCGAGTGGCCGTAGATGTCGGCGTCCACGACGCCGACCTTGCGGCCCTGGGCGGCGAGCGCCGCGGCCAGGTTCACCGTCACCGAGGACTTGCCGACGCCGCCCTTGCCGGACGCCACCGCGTAGACCTTGGTGAGCGAGTTCGGCTTGGCGAAGGGGATCTCCTTCGCCACCTCGTCCGGGCGGAGCTTGCTGCGCAGCGCCTTGCGCTGCTCGTCGCTCATGACGTCCAGTTCCACCTGGACGGACGTGACCCCGTCGAGTTTCGAGACGGCCTCGGTGACGTTCTTGGTGAGGGTGTCCTTCATGGGACAGCCGGCAACGGTCAGGAAGATGCCGACGCGCACGGAACCGTCCGCGGCGATGTCGACGCTCTTGACCATGTCGAGCTCGGTGATGGGCTTGCGGATCTCAGGATCGTTCACCGTGGCGAGCGCCGCGGTCACCTGCTCGGTCGTCAATGGGGAGGCCATACCCCCAATGCTACGAAGTCCACGCCACATCGCGTGAATCGCGGGGTGTGACTCGTGTCGCCGCAGGTCACAGCGCCGTATGTGGGCTGTGTCATGGCCCGCGACGGGCGTACCCTGTCAGCGTGACAGTGCCGTCCGCCGCTCCGCCGGCCCCGCAGCCGTCCGTCCCGCCGTCGGCCGGGGGACCGGACGGGCCGATCACGTCCGCCGAGCTGGGCGTGTGGCGGGCCATGCTGCGCGCGCAGGCGAAGATCTCCCGGCGGCTCCAGGCGGACCTGCTCGCCGACCACGACCTCGCGCTCGGCTCCTACGACGTGCTCCGGCACCTCGGCGAGGCCCCGGACGGACGGCTGCGGATGAACGACCTGGCCGACCGCGTCCTGCTGTCGCGCAGCGGCCTGACCCGCCTGGTCGACCGGCTCCAGCGGGACGGCCTGGTCTGCCGGGAGTCGTGCAGCAGCGACGCGCGCGGCCTGTTCGCCGTCCTCACCCCGGCCGGCCGGACCCGCCTCGACGAGGCGACCCCGACCTACCAGCGGGGCGTCCGCGAGTACGTGCTGGGCCGCCTGGACGAGCACGACCTGGACGTCTTCGGCGCCATCCTCGCCCGCCTCACCGCCGACTGACCGGGGATCAGCCCGCCGCCTGAGCCGTGTCGAGGAGCTGGAGGTCGTCCTCGCTCAGCCGGATGCCCCCGGCCGCGACGTTCTCCGCCAGATGCCGGAGATCGCCGGTGCCCGGGATGACGAGGACGTGCGGCCCCTGGTGGAGCGTCCACGCGATCCGGATCTGCGCCGGGGTCGCCCCGTGCGCCCGCGCGACCTCCAGCACCTCCGGCGCGTCCCCGGCCTGCTGGGACGCGCCGCGCTCCCGGTTCGTCCCGGCGAGCGAGTAGAACGGCACGAACGCGACGCCCAGCTCGCCGCACAGCTCGAGCATCTCCCGCTGCTCGCCGAACGCGCCGAGGCCGAAGGGGTTCTGGACGCACACGACCGGCGCGATGGCCCGAGCGATCTCCAGGTGACGCGGCTGCACATTGGACAGGCCAAGGTGCCGGATGAGCCCGGCGTCCCGCATCTCGGCCAGCGCCCCGAACCGCTCGGCGAAGTGGTCGTCCCGGACGATGCGCAGGTTCACGAGGTCGAGCCGGTCCGTCCCGAGCTGCCGCAGGTTCTCCTCGACCTGGCCCCGCAGGGACTCGGGCGTCATGGCGTGCGCGGCCCACTCCCCGGCGGTGTCCCGCGCGGGCCCGACCTTGGTGGCGATGAACAGCTCGTCCCGGTGCGCCGAGAGCGCGCTGTTGATCAGCTCGTTCGCCGACAGCCGCGACGAGAAGTAGAAGGCGGCCGTGTCGATGTGGTCGACCCCCAGCTCGACCGCGCGCCGCAGTACCGCGATGGCCGCCCGGTCCCGGGGCACGGCGTCCGCGATCAGCGCCGGTCCGGTCTGCGGCAACCGCATGGCCCCGAACCCGACCCGCCGGACGACGGCGTCACCGAGCGTCCACGTTCCGGCCTGCGCCGCATCGATCACATCAGTCGTCATGACCGAGAACCCTGCCGACCGCCCCTGCCCGTCCACACCACATTCGCGTCACCGCGAAATGTCGGTCTCAGTACCGGTCGAGGTCGCGGCCGTGGAGGGCGTCGTTCAGGAAGAGCGCGCTGTCGGCCGGGGAGAGCGCCACTTTCTCGATGCCGCGCCACTGGGGGACGAGGTTGGCCGGGCTCATGCCCAGTCCGTCCGGCCAGTGGATGACGCTGAGCCGGTCGTTGAACGCCGACACCTCGTAGATCTCGAACGGCCCCTCGAAGCCGAGGTAGAAGCCGACGCTGCGCGGGACGACGCGCACGCTGTGACCGGTCCGGGAGAGCGTGAGCAGGTGCTCGACCTGCTCGCGCCACACGTCCTCGTGGCCGTCGGGAAAGACGGCGACGACATGGTGGTCGATGATCAGGTCCAGCGTGCGCGGGTTGCCGCCCGGCCGATGCCGTTGGCGCGCCGCCAGCAGCGGCCAGTCTCCTTCGGGGTGGTCCTGGGGCAGCAACCGGTGCTCGTAGATCACGCGCGCGTAGTTCTCGGTGCGCGCGAGATCGGGCACGGCCCGGAGCCCGAAGGCGCGCACGACGTCGGCCTCGGCTTCGACGGTGAGGATGTCCCGGAGCATTCCGGACAGCCGGTCGAGGTGGGGCCCCAGCCACAGCGGACCGTCCGGACGGGCGGCCAGCGACGTCAGGACCGACCTGATGCGTTCGGGCACCGCGCCGTAGTTGGCCAGCAGCGCGCCGACCTCGCTCGGCGTGATGTCGGCGAAGCCGGTCTCGACCGCCGCGAGCCACTGGGCGTTTCGGCCGAACCCGGCGACGGCCTCCTCGTAGTCGAGTTCCAGGATCTCCCGCACGCGGCGGAGGCCCCACCCGATGATCCGGGCGTTGATCTTGGGGACTGGACGATCGTAGTCGTACGCCACGGCCTCATCTTCTCCGCTCCCCCCGCCGCCCGTCCCGAGTTTCGCCGCCTTCACACCCGACCCTGCACGCGCCGAGGTGCGGCGTGCAGGGCCGGACATTTCCCATTGACCTAGTTGTTCGTCCAGGTGGGAGGGGTCGTCGGCCGCTGGTGCAGCGTCGCGAGGAGTTCGGCGTGTCGCATCTCCGCCTTCGCGCTGAGCGCCGCGTCGAGCGTCGCGAAGCCGGTGCGGGTTTCGGAGCGGAGGGTTTCGAGCTGGGCTTCGAGGCGGGAAGTCCGGACGTCCTGCCTGGCGCGGGTGAGGTGCCGGCGTCCGACGATCTCGCCGAGGACGACCAGGCCGATGATGGCGGCCGTCCAGGACAACGTGGGGTTCACGCGAGCCCTCCGACGTTGAGGACGTGGACGATGCGCGCGGCGGCGACGTCCGGGGTAGCGACGGGCGCGAGCGGTTCGCCCCAGGACCAGTGGTAGTGCGGGACGTCCCGGATGCTGATGTCCTCGCAGAAGCGTCCACCGATGTCGGGGTTGTTGACGTGGAGGAGGAGCCGTCCGTCCGGACCGGGGCGAAAGCTGGTCTTGACGTCGGACCCAGCGGCCTCGATCGCGTCGCGCAGCTTCTCCAGACCAGAAAGGTCGGAGTCGTCCGGCCCGGATATCTCGTCCATCACGGTGAGGTTTTCCCGGGCATATCCCGAGATGAGCGAGATGGTGCCGCTGAGCAGCCCGTGCCGCCGCATGGCCTCCTCGTAGGCGAGGTGCAGGTTCGCGTGGTTGGTCATCGCGGCCCCCGTCCGGACGTCCGGGCGCGCAGCATGGCGGCGACGGGGTGGACGTCCTGGACGCGGCCGAGGATGCTGCCGTCCGCGATCCAGGTGAAGGCCCAGCCGGACACGCGGTCGAAGTCGCAGCCGACCTCACCGCAGCGCGACGAGTCGATGGCGTCGAACACGAACAGAACCTGACATCCCGCCCGCAGAACGAGAGTCGAATTCACACCCGGCTGCGTCTCCTTGATCACCTGATGCAGCACCTCCAGAAAAGCCCGCCGCTGATTCGACGGCAAAGCGCGGCCTGCCACCGCAGGCGCCTCCTTGATCTTCTCGACGAACATCGCTCTCCATTCCGTGGGCTCACTTGCTCGGTTCGTCGCCCCAGCGTGCCTGCGGCGAGTTAGCTTGAGCCAGCACCCTTTTTCGTCGGCTGACGTCCGACTAAAACGCGGAGGCGATATGGGACGTCCAGGCAAGCCCATCGACCCGACCGAGTCGCTCACCTCGTGCTATGGCCAGAAAATCCGGACTTTGCGGGAAAGTCGGGGTTGGTCGCAGGGCGAGCTCGGCAAGAAAATCGGAGAGACCAAGGACGGCGTCTCAAGACTCGAACTCGGCAAACAGGCCCCGGCCAACGGAACGGGCAAGCTCCTGGACCAGGTGCTCCAAGCCGGCGACTACTTCGAGACCCACGCCCCGCTCGTCCGCAAGGAGCACGCCGCGAGGGTCCCCGAGTCGGCTCGTAGCCTCATCCAGAGCGAGAGAGAGGCGTCGCGTCTCCGGATCTACGAACCGGGCCTGATCACTGGCTTGTTTCAGATCGAGTCCTATACGCGAGCGTTGGCGCTGGCAGGCGTCCGTGCCAGAGAAGTCGATGGCGTGTGGAGTGAACGCTGTCGCAGGCAGGCGATTCTTGATTCTGAGTCCGCACCGCTGATCTTCGCGGTCATGGACGAGGTCGCGATCAGGCGCCCGATCGGCGGCCCCGGGGTGCTCAAGGAGCAGCTCGCCCACCTGGAGCGACTTCTTGAACGGCCCAACATCAACATCCAGATCGTTCCGAGTGATGCGGGTGCGTATTGCGGAATGACCGTAGGGTTCACGCTGGTGTCGTTCGGTTTCGGAACTGATGACGTCGCATACGTCGAAGGCCCTGTGCGGGGGACTGGCCAGTTCTTGCATCGGCCAGAGGTTGTCCAGGAGCTGCGTGACATGCCTGATCTGATCAGGGCCTCGGCTTCCTCGGCGGCCGGGTCGGCACGCACTATCAGGAGCATCTGGGAGTCGCTATGACCAAGACCATCGTGAAGTGGCGCAAGTCCAGCTACAGCGGCGGGGATCACGGCCAGTGCGTCGAAGTGGCCGACATGGGAAGTGCCGTGGGGATCAGGGACAGCAAGGCGGCGGCCTCCGGGCACCTGGTCTTCGCCCCCGCGTCCTTCGCCTCCCTTGTGGAGCGAGTGAAACGGACCCAGTAACGAGGCGGTCGAGATGATCAAGTGGCGTAAATCCAGCCACAGCGGCAGTGACTATGGACAGTGTGTCGAAGTCGCTGGCCTCGGCAATGCCGTCGGAATAAGAGACAGCAAGGCAGCTGTCTCTAGGCACTTGGTCCTTACCTCTGCGTCCTTCGCGTCTCTTGCGGAGCGGGTGAGGCAGACGTAGGAACGAGGTGTGGCGACGTGATCAACTGGCGCAAGTCCAGCCACAGTGCCAGTTCGGGCCAAGAGGACTGCGTGCAACTCGCTCGATTGAGCGGGGGCATCGGTGTCCGCGACTCGAAGGGCGCGGCGGGAAGCTACTTGGCGCTGGGTGCTGCCGATTTGGCGGTGCTGATGGCGCGACTGAGCGTTGAAGGCGCCGGGAGGCATGGCCATGACGTGGCGTAAATCCAGCTATAGCGGCGACGACCACGGCCAGTGCGTCGAAGTGGCTGCCATCAGACGGGCGGTCGGGGTCAGGGATAGCAAGGCGGCCGACGCTGGGCACCTGCTACTCGAACCCGCGTGCTTCGCATCCCTCGTCGAGCATCTGAAGCGAACAAAGTAACAAGGGGCTCGAATGATCAACTGGCGTAAGTCCAGCCACAGCGGCGGTGGCGGTTCGGGTGGTCAGGAATGTGTGGAGGTCGCGCGGATCTCTCGTATGGTCGGCATGCGGGACTCCCAAGCCTCTGCGGTCGGCCACCTGTCGCTCGACAGCGGGAGCTTCGCGGCGCTCGTCTCTGCCCTGAAGCGCGACAAAGTGACGCCTTGATCGCCTGGCTACTCTCCTTGCGCGCTATAGCCAGCCGCATCACAGCCTGTGACTGGTTTTTCAGCGACACGCCGGGCTCGGCTGCACTACCGGCGGATCGCTGAAGAATCCGCACACGGAGATGTCTCTCGACCTCTCCCGACCTGTGCCTTTACTCTGGGTGTCCTCATCGCCCCTATGAGGGTTCGCAACCATGGCTCCTCAAGGCAGCCAGGGACGCCGCTAGCCAGTCCTCATCGCCCCTATGAGGGTTCGCAACAACGCGATGCCCTGGTGCGTTAGCCTCCACCGGCCGGTCCTCATCGCTCCTACGAGGGTTCGCAACGCGACGTCCCAGTTGCGGGAGGCGCGCAGGTCTCGTCCTCATCGCCCCCCCTGCGAGTCATTGCATCAGCGCGGTGCGGATCGCGGTGATGCCTCAGGGGTGCCGTCCGTGCTTGGCGCTACGTGGTTCGCAGCGGTGGGTGGTTCGAGTTGGGCGCGCCGCCATGCCCTTCTGTAGGTCTCGTCTGATCGTCGGCGTTTGGTGACCGGTGCGGTTACGGTGGCGTGCCTTGTTCGTATGTCAAGTGGCTCGTAAGGTCATGTCAGGTCAGGGATGATGGGCTGGTCTACTGAAGGTGGTTGGCCGTGAAGCTTGTCTTGCTGAGTAAGAGGTCATAACAAAATGTGCATGGAGCGCGACATCTGGTGGTGTCCGGATGTGGTGTGGGTGGGTGCGTAAGGGTGAGCAACCGCCGTGGATCGTGCCCGACAGTCTGTGGGAGCGGATCGAGCCGCTGCTGCCGAAGGTCGAGCGCCGCAAACGTCACGCCGGCCGTAAGCGGTTGGACGACCGGAAGGTGCTGTGCGGGATCCTGTTCGTCCTGCACACCGGGATCCGGTGGGAGTTCCTGCCGCAAGAGTTGGGGTTCGGATCGGGCATGACGTGCTGGCGCCGTCTGGCCGAATGGCACGCCGCGGGGGTGTGGGAACGCCTCCATCGGCTGCTGCTGGAGGAACTTCACGCCGCCGGGCAGGTGGACTGGTCCAGGGCGGTGATCGACAGCTCCCACGTCCGGGCGCTCAAGGGCGGCCCAAAACCGGGTCGAGCCCGGTCGACCGAGGACGACCGGGCTCCAAGCACCACATCCTCACCGACGGCCACGGCACCCCACTCGCCCTCACCCTGACTGGCGGAAACCGCAACGACGTCACCCAGCTGCTGCCGCTGCTGGACAAGGTGCCGCCGATCCGCGGCCGGGTCGGACGCCCCAGGTCCAGACCCAAGAGGCTGCTGGCAGACCGCGGCTACGACCACGACAAGTACCGCCGACTGCTGTGGCAGCGAGGCGTCAAACCGGTCATCGCCCGCCGCGGCACCGGCCACGGCTCCGGCCTGGGCGTTCATCGCTACGTCGTCGAACGCACCATCGGCCTGCTCCACTGGTTCCGACGCCTGCGGATCCGCTGGGAAGTCCGCGACGACATCCACGAAGCCTTCATGACCCTCGCCGCAGCCATCATCTGCTGGCGACGCCTCGTCCGCTAATTCTGTTACCAGCTCTAAGGACAAGGGGTCGGGCGGTAACGGCTGCCCCTCCGTCTACCTGGCGGAGTCGGGTGAGCTGGTGGTCCAGGGCAGCCAGGTGGACACCGCGACGCACGCAGAGCTCGCCAACGTCCTGCCGGGTGAGACCGCGGTGCGGATCGCGCCAGAGGTGCTGCTCCAGGCGGTCGAGCGGCTTCAGGCCATGGGAGGGACCGGCTAAGTGGGGCGGACCTTCCACTCACTCGCGGACCCGGAGTTCAACCGGCTGTTCACCGACTTCCGCTACACCGCGTACCGGCTGGAGTCGCTGCAGCGGTACGGCGTTTTCTATGAGCAGGACGAGTTCGCCCAGTTCATGGACGGACAGGAACGAGGCGAGTTCCCGGGCATCGCGGACTGGATCGAGGGGACGGTCCGACCTGCCGTCCAGGCCGGCAAGCGCATGCATCGGGTGCATGTGGTGGAAGAGCCCCTGTCGGACTACGTGCGGTTCGAGTGCGCTTGGTCGTATGAGCACACGGTTGCCGCCGGTGAGGACGTACGGGTCATCCCGGTCGGTCGAGGGCAGTGGCCCGACGGGTTGCCGCATCACGACTACTGGCTGTTCGACTCGCGCCTGCTGGTCACGATGCATTACGAGGACGACGGGACCTTTGCCCTCGCCGAGATCGTCGATGACCCTGAGCAGATCGTCCTCGCCAACTACTGGCGCGACATGGCGGTGGCGTCTTCGATGTCGTACCGGGAGTTCGCGTCTCGCCATGGCGGGCGGTTCTCTCCCGGCCGTGGCTGAGACCTCCGGTGGGGACCCGGGCCTCACGGTGAACGACTACCGCGGAAAGGCCAGGACGGCTGTCCAGGTCCACACCTCAACGGAGACATTCGTGTAGGTGGAACGCCCTCTGACCTGCCGGCCCCCCCGGCAGTTGCCGCTGGACATCCCCGGGTTCGTCAACCGGGAGGACGATCAGCGAGAGTTGGACGACCTCTTGGCGGCGGTTGACGCGTTGGGTAAGGAGACGGCGTCCGCTGTCGTGGTGTCCGCGATCGCTGGTGCTCCTGGCATAGGTAAAACCGCTCTGGCGATCCACTGGGCGCGCCGAAGACGGGACCACTTTCCCGACGGTGATCTGTATGTGGACATGCGCGGATATGGGCCAGGATTGCCGCTGACGGCCACTGAAGCGCTGGCCGGGTTCCTGCGGGCGTTGGGTGTTCCCCCCGAGGCGATCCCCGATGATGTCGGTCAGCGAGCGGCGCTGTACCGGTCGATGCTCGACGGCAGAAGCCTGTTGGTGGTCATCGACAACGCCGCCTCCACCGCGGCGTGCGGCCTCTGCTGCCCGCGTCGTCCGGCTGCTTCGCGGTGATCACGAGCCGAAGCAGGCTCGCCGGACTGGGGACCAGGGAGGGAGCGGCCCGCGTGACGCTTGACATCTTGTCTCCCGAGGAAGCCGTGGAGCTGCTGGGCCAGGTGATCGGACCCGCTCGGGTGGCGGCGGAACCGGACGCGGCCTTCCAGATGGCCGACCTGTGCGGCCACCTTCCACTCGCGCTCCGCGTCGTCGCGGAACACGCCGCCTCACGTCCGGCCTTGTCGCTGAACGGTCTGCTGGAGGAACTGAGGGACGAACGGCACCGGCTTGATGCGCTCGCCGATCGCGAGGACGAGCTGAGCGACGTCCGTACCGTCTTCTCCTGGTCCTACCGAGCGCTGGACCCGGAACTGAGGCGGACGTTCCGCCTGCTGGGCCTGCACCCGGCCCCCGAGTTCGGCATCGGCGCGGCGGCGGCACTCACCGGAACCGGTGAACGCGGCACGGCGCGACGGCTGCGGGAGCTCACCAGCGCGCACCTTCTCCAGGAACCGAAGGACGGCCGCTTCCGTCTCCACGACCTTCTCCGGGCGTACGCCCTCGAATGCACCAGTGCAGAGGACACCCAGCACTCGCGAATCCGGGCCGTCCGGCAGATGCTGGGCTGGTACCTGCACGCGACCGACCGCGGTCGGAAGGTGATCCTCCCGCACTCGCACGAGGTTCCCCTCGTCCCTGCCGCGCAGCTGAGCCTGCCCGTTTTCCTGGACGCGGCCCAGGCCATGGGGTGGTTCGAGCAGGAGCGCCAGAACCTCGTCGCCGCAATGCGCCAAGCCTATGAGCTCGGACAGTACGACATCGCGTGGAAGCTGCCGGTCACTGCCGACGGCTTCTTCGAACTCGGATCGCACTGGCCCGAATGGAAGGAGGTCCACCAGCTCGGTCTGGAGGCGGCCCAAGCGTTGGGAGATGCTCTCGGTGAAGCCTCCAACCTGTTCTGCCTCGGTGACGCGGCCTGGCGCGGCGGCGGGTACGAGGAGGCACTCGAGAACTACCATCGCACCCTCGATATCGCACGCATCCTGGGAGACACGTGGCTGGAAGGCTTCACGCTGCGCGGACTCGGGCTGATCCACGAAGAGCAGAATGACTTCAGCGAAGCGAACGCTCTGTTCGTCAAAGCCCTGGAGGTCTTCCGAGATGGCGGATGGCGGCGCGGAGAAGGGATGGCCCTGCTCAGCCTCAGCCGAAGCGCGCGCGCCGCGGGCGACATCGAACAGGCCATCACCCTGGGGCAACAGGCCACGCGCATCTTCGAAGCACTGCCGGACGAGTGGAGCACGGCCTGGACGGCGCTTTCCCTGGGACCGGCGCTGCGGCAGCGGGGGCGCGCCGCCGAGGCCGAAACCTGCCTGAGACGGGCGGTCGATACCTTCGCGCGCTTCACCGACCGGCAAAGCGAAGCGATGGCCTGGGAGGCTTTGGCCGAGGTATTTGAAGAGGCGCGCAATCGCACCGATGCGCAGCGCAGTTGGGTGAGAGCAGCTCAGCTGTACGAGCTGCTTCGTCACGATAAGTCGGCCGAACTCTACGAACGCGCCGCCAGGCTGGCATCGCCTCCTGAAGACTGACGCGCACCGTGGCTTCTCGCGCTTCTCGGTTCGGTTCCGTTCGGTGGCCAGCAGGAGTCGGATCGCTGAAGAATCCGTCCGCGGAGATGTCTCTCGATCTCTCCCGACCTGTGGCTTTAATCTGGGGTCCTCATCGTCCCTACGAGGGTTCGCAGCATGTACCCGACCACGGGCACCATTCCTGCCATCTGGGACGGGCGTGGCGGGCGCGTGAGGTTCGGGGACCGGTCGCGGCTGGGATTGTGGGGCCGTGCCTCCTTTGGAGGGTCGGTTGGCGGGGTCAGGTGGGGAGGTTTTCTAGGGCGGACTTCACCCAGGTGAGGTTCAGGTCGTTGGCTGTCTTTTGGGCTGCTTCGATGAGGGTGGTGCGTTCGGGGTCGGTCTTGGGGAGTTCGGTGGCCAGCAAGAGTTGGGCTGCGGCGATTTGGGGGCGCAGGCCGACGGCGCAGCGCAGGTGCAGTGAGCGGCGCAGCATTTGCAGGCCCTCTTCTCGGTTGCCCGCCTCGATCACGTGCCAGGCCACGTGGCGCAGAACGATGGACTCCAGGATCGAGTCGCCTTCCTGGACGGCGGCTTCCAGTGCCTTGTCGTAGTGCACCTTTGCGGTGTCGGCGTCCTCGCGGATGTTGTCGAGCAGCGCGCCCCAATGGAACTCGGCCCATCCGTGCGTCTCCCGGACGGACGAAGCGAAACGGTAACCCCCCTCTGCGGTCTCGTAGTCGTCCGGCAGCGGGTCCAGCTTGAACATCAGGCGGGTGTAAGCGAGCCGGGCGGCGAGCAGGCGGGCCTGCGGCGTTTCCGGGTCGAGCGCCGCGATCGCGTCGGCCGCCGCGTCCATGCCTTCGAGCTGGAACAAGAGCCGCTCGTACAGGATCTCGGCCTTCAGTTCGAGGGCTTCGGTGCTCTGATCCGCATCGAGGAGTGCAGCCGCGTGGTCCCAGTCGCCGAGGACGTGGAGGCGGCGGGCCGTGGCGAGAGGTGTGTAGGGAGTGTTGGTCGTCATGCCGCCTACCGTAGGAGTCGGGGGTGTAGGCGGTCAAGATGCTTACGGTGACTACATGCGGGATGGGATGGGACGGCGCTTGCGGACGGGGTGAACCGGGTTCGGGTGTGGCGCGTCCCATCCGCACCACACCCACCGCCCAGGAGCCGCCATGACCGCGCGGATCGCCGCCGCTCTCACCGTCCTCGGCCTCGCCCTCACCGCTTGCACCAACCCGCTGTCGTCGAAGGCCGAGCCCAGTCCTTCCAAGCCCCAGGAGACGCCGGCGTCCCCGAGCGCCCCTGCCGCGCTCCAACTCGGCACCCCGGGGACGGCCGCCACGCCCTACGTCGCGGCCTCCGTCACCGCCCTCACATACCGGCAGCCGCTTCCTGGCAGGCGCCTTCCCCGCACCGGCTTCGAATGGGCGGGGGCGGAGGTGGAGACATGCATGAAGCGGTCCGCGAATCCGGCCGCGACCGTGGCCGTCCAGGCGTGGTCGCTGCGGCTGCCCGACGGCTCCACCGTCCAGCCCGAAGAGCCGCCGGCCACGGACTACGAGGTCACCCTCTATCCGGTCAACCCCCGCAAGCTTCCGGCGGGAGCCTGCGTGCGCGGATGGGCCGTCTTCGAGGTGCCGGGCAAGGTGCGGGCCTCCGGCGTCGTCTACAAGGCGCGCGAATCCGACAGCCCGATCGCGCCGATCACCTGGGCGATCGGCGACTAGAGATGCCGCCGCTCAGGTTCGGACGGGGCGTCCGGCCGCGTTCGTGATGCCGGCCGGACGCTCGTCCTGTGGCGCTCTGCGGTCAGGACATCCTGCCGAGGCCGCGCATCAGGACCGTGGTCGTCTGGGCGATGACCTTGTTGTCGAACTTGGCGTCCTTGGCGGCGCGGTGGGTGAAGACGACGATGATCACCGGTGCGCCGGACGGGGGCCAGGCGATCGCGATGTCGTTGGCGGCGGCGTACCAGCCGTCCGCCGTGCCGGTCTTGTCGCCGACCGTCCAACCCTTGGGGACGCCCGCGCGGATGCGCTCGTCGCCGGTGGTGGTCGCCTTCATCCAGGTGGCCAGTTGCTGCCGGTCCTGCGGGACGAGCGCCTTTCCGACGGTTAGTTTCTGCAGGTCACGGGCCATGAACGCGGGCGCGACGGTGTCGTGCTTCTCGCCCGGGTTCCAGTGGTTGAGCTCGGGCTCGTACCCGTCCAGGCGTCCGACCGGGTCGCCGAGCGAGCGGTAGTAGCGCGTCATGCCGCGCGGCCCGCCGACGACCTGCTCGAGCAGGACGTTCGCGGCGGTGTTGTCGCTGGTGGTGATGGTCGCCTCGCACAGTCGCGCGACGGTCATCCCGTTCTTGATGTTCTCCTCCTTCCCCGTGATGCCCGAACCGTCCACGACCTCCTCCTTCGTCCAGTGGAGTGTCCGGTTCAGCAGGCCCGGGTCCGTCGTGCGGGCCTTGTGCAGGATCGCGCCGCACAGGATCGCCTTGAACGTGGAATTGCTCGGCACGCGCTCATGCGTCCGGTAGCCGACCGTCCTGCCCGTGCCGGTGTCGATCGCGAACGCGCCGATCCGTCCCTGGTAGGACGCTTCGAGCTTGCGCAGCTCCTTGTGGACGTCGGCGGGCGCGAGCGGCCTGGCGGCGACGCCCGTACCGGTGTACGACACGCGTTCGCCGGTCGCCGTCTGGCTTCCCGTGCCGCAGGCGGCCCCGGCGAACATCGTGGAGATCGCCAGGACGGAGGCCCCGAGCCTCAACCATCCGTCACGTCGCATTTCCGGCTCCCCGCTCTCGTGGTTGATCTTCATCGAGGCACGAGCAGACCAGAGCACTTCGCATCATGTCCAATATCGATATGGGATGCGAATTGATATGCGGAGTCGTATCGCCGCAGGCGGGAAGGTACGGGTGGCGCAGAAAGGCGGGCGGGGAATCGCCCTAGGCGGTGTCTCGGTGGCCGTTCTGGGTTTCCAGTTCCTTCAGAAGGTGTTCCAGTTCCGAGCGCAGGAAGTCGCGGGTGGCCACCTCCGAGATGGCCATCCGGAGGCCCGCGATCTCGCGGGTGAGGTACTCGGTGTCCGCGATGTTGCGCTCGTTGCGGGAACGGTCCTGCTCGTACTGGACGCGGTCGCGGTCGTCCTGCCGGTTCTGCGCGAGCAGGATCAGCGGCGCCGCGTAGGACGCCTGCAGGGACAGCACCAGCGTCAGGAAGATGAACGGATACGGGTCGAACCGCAGGGACACCGGCGCGAGGACGTTCCAGCTGATCCACGCGACGATCACGGCCGTCATGTAGACGAGGAACCGGGCCGTCCCCATGAAGCGGGCGATGCGCTCGGACAGCCGTCCGAACGACTCGGGGTCGTAGTGCGGGCGCGGGAGGACGGACCGGCGCAGTTCGCGCGGCTGGTCGAGCCGTGAGGTCATCCCTCACCTCCCGCGCGCAGCGCTTCCTCTTCGGGGTCGGCGGAGCCGTCGGCGGCCTCCATGACGGTCTCGCGCCAGTCCTCGGGGAGCAGGTGGTCCAGGACGTCGTCGATGGTGACCGCGCCGAGCAGGTGCCCGGTCTCGTCCACCACGGCCCCCGCGACCAGGTTGTAGGTCGCCAGCGACGTCGCGACGGCCTCCAGCGACATGGTCGGACGCAGCGGGTCCAGCTCTGTGTCCACGATGCCGCTGACCAGGGCGGGCGGGGGTTCGCGCAGCAGCCGCTGGAAATGGACCGTGCCCAGGTAGCGTCCGGTCGGCGTCGCCGTCGGCGGACGGCACACGTACACCTGCGCGGCGAGCGCCGGGTTCAGGTCGGGGTTGCGGATCATGGCGAGGGCCTCGGCGACGGTCGCGTCCGGCGCGACGACGACCGGGTCGGTGGTCATCAGGCCGCCGGCGGAGTTGTCGGCGTAGGTGAGCAGGCGGCGGACGGGCGCGGCCTCGTGCGGCTCCATCCGGGTCAGCAGGCGTTCGCGCTGGTCGGTCGGGAGCTCGCCGAGCAGGTCCGCGGCGTCGTCGGGGTCCATCGACTCCAGCACGTCGGCGGCGCGGTCCACCTCCAGCTTGCCGAGGATCTCGATCTGGTCGTCCTCGGGCAGCTCCTCCAGGACGTCCGCCAGCCGCTCGTCGTCCAGCGCGACGGCGACCTCGGTGCGGCGCTTCTCCGGCAGGTCGTGGACGAAGCTGGCCAGGTCGGCGGGCTTCATGTTCTCGAACGTCGCGATCAGCCCGGCGGCGCCCTGACCGTGCTCGACCGTCGCGAACCCCTCCACCGCGCCCCAGTCGACCACCGACGTCTCGCCCCGCCGCCGCAGGCCGCGGCTGGTCGCCCGGCGCACCGCGACCTTGGCGAGCAGCCAGTCGCGCGTGCGGGTCGGCTCCATCGCGACGTCCACCACCGACACCGGGTCGCCGGACTCGCGCAGCCGGACGGTCCGGTCGAGCATCTCGGCGAGCACCAGCGTCTCGGACGCGCGCTGCTGGAACCGCCGCACGTTCAGCCGTCCGTCGAAGATGATCGCGTCCGCCTCGATCGTGGTGACGCGGGTGATCGGCAGGAACACGGTGCGGCGGGGGGACACCTCGACGGTGAGGCCGAGGACGCGCGGCGGGCGGTCGTCCGGCGCGAGCGCGACGACCACGTCCCGCGCCCGCCCGATCTGGTCACCGGCCGGGTCGAACACGGCGATACCGGCCAGCCGTGCGATGAAGACCCTGTTCGGTGCGCCGCTCATGCCCGGAGCCTACCCATGATCTTCCATGCCATCCGATTCCCCTAACCAACGTTAACCACGCGTTTTCCCACCGATGCCACGGTCGCGCCCCCCCCGATGCCACGGTCGCGCGCCCCGCGGTGCGACGCTCGTGTCCTGGGCGATGTCACATTCGCGGACGCCCGGTCGTCCCCCGGGAAGAAGGAGGACCGACATGGCACGTATCTCTCTCGAACCACCGCGGACGGTGCGCTACCGGCTGGGCGCGTGGATCGTCCGCCGGATGTACGGCAAGGAGCTCGACCCGGCCCGCGCGATGGGCCACCACATGGGCGTCGCCACGGCGTACTCGCTGTTCGAGATGCAGGTCCAGCGCTGGAAGTCGCTGCCGCACCGCTACAAGGACCTCGCCGAGATGGCGGCGTCGGTACGGATCGGCTGCTCCTGGTGCGTGGACTTCGGCACCTGGGCGGCGACGACCCACGGCGTCCCGCTGGAGAAGCTGGAGGCCGTCCCGGCGTGGCGCGACTCCGACCTGTTCAGCCGCGAGGAACGCCTGGTCATGGAGTACGCCGAGGCGATGTGCGCCGACCCGCCCGAGGTGACCGACGAACTCACCGGGGCGCTGCGGACGTTCCTGAGCGAGAGGCAGATCGTCGAGCTGACCATGATGGTGGCCGTGGAGAACATGCGCTCCCGCTTCAACGCCGCCGCCGGCCTCACCGGCCAGGGATTCAAGGACCGATGCGATGCCCCCGCCCCCCGCCCCTGACGCCCAGCCCGCCGACCACGGCACGCGCGCCGACGGCGCGGACCTCGCGAAGGCTGTCGAGGCCGCGGACGGCCTGGACCGGCCGCCGTTCGGACGGTCGGCTCGTGAGCCCGTGGTCGGGCTGGACGGAGTGTCCGGCGAGGCCGTGAGGCGGTTCGAGGCGCACCGGGGACGGCTGTTCGGGGTCGCCTACCGGATGCTCGGGACGGTCACCGACGCCGAGGACGTCGTCCAGGACGCCTGGCTGCGCTGGTCGGCGGCGGACCGGGACGGCGTGCTCGACGACGAGTCGTTCCTCGTCCGCGTCACGACGAACCTCGCGCTGGACCGGCTGCGGTCCGTCCGCGTCAAGCGGGAGCAGTACGTCGGGCCGTGGCTGCCCGAGCCGGTGATCACCGCGCCGGACGTGTCCGAGCACGTCGAGGTGGCGGAGTCGGTGTCCACGGCGCTGCTGGTCGTCCTGGAGACGCTGACGCCGCTGGAACGCGCGGTGTTCGTGCTGCGCGAGGCGTTCGGCTTCCCGTACGGCGAGATCGCGACCGCGCTCGGACGGTCCGAGGCGGCCGTCCGGCAGGTCGGGACGCGCGCCCGCAAGCACGTGGAGGCGCGGCGGCCCCGCTTCGACGCGCCCGCGGACGAGCAGCGCGCGGCCGTGGACCGCTTCCTGGAGGCGGCGGTCGGCGGCGACATCAACCGGCTCATGGTCGTCCTCGCACCGGACGTCACCCTGTGGACGGACGGCGGAGGCAAGGTCCGCGCGGCGCTCCGCGTCATCCATGGCCGGGAGAAGTTCGTGCGCTTCTTCCTCGGGGTGACGCGGAAGCCGTGGCAGGGCGTTCCCGTGGGCGAGTGGCGGCTCAGCTGGGCGGAGATCAACGGCGCGCCGGGCCTGATCATGGAGGGCGGGGGCCGGCTGCTCGGCACGATCGGCGTCCTGACCAACGAGGACGGCCTGATCTCGTCCGTCCACATGGTGAGTAACCCGGACAAGCTCCACGCCATCCGAGAGGGCCGCACCTTCCCCGGCTGACCACCCCGGCCAGTCCGCCGACTGTCCCCCGGGGGGCTGCCCCGCCCCAGCCCCTCCGCCGGGGCCTCTCCGCGGGGGCTGCCCCGCCCGTTCTGTCCGCCGGGGGCTGGCCTGCCCGGCCAGTCCGCGGGGCTGCCCCGCCCGTCCTGTCCGCCGGGGGTGACCCGCCCTGGCCTGTCCGCTGTGGCCTGTCCGCCGGGGAGCTGCCCGCCCCGGCCTCTCCGCCGTAGCTGCCCCGCCCCGGCCTCCCGCCGGGGCATGTCCGTGGGGGCTGACCCACCCCGGACTGTCCGCAGGGGCATGTCCGTGGGGCTGCCCGGCCTGGCCTCTCCACCGGGGGCGGTGGCCGGGCGGACGGGCCTGGGCGGGCCGCCCTCGGATGAGCAGGCCGAGACAGCCGAATTCCTGCCGCTCCCAGCGGAAGCCGTCCCCAGACGGCATCGCTGGGGAGCGGGGTGGTCAGCGGTCGGCTTGGCGGCGGCGGGCGCCGAACATCCGGGGCGGGGTGCCGGCCGTCGTGGCCGGGGTCGGGACGGGACGCACGACGGAATAGGACTCGTCGTAGCCGCCCGGCGCCTCCTCGACCTCCTCGGTCGGGGTGAGCCGGACGATCCAGGAGTCGGTGGCCCAGGTCTCGACCTGGCCCTCGTGCGAGCGCGCGTTGAGGCGTTCCTTCGCCATGACCGGCGTGATCTCGTCCCAGAGCTCGGTGCCCGGTTCGACGATCTCGACGGCGGCGGTGAACGTGATGAGCCGGCCGCCCTTGTCCTTGCTGCGGACCATCACCTTGGCGCGGGTCGCGTCCGGCAGGCCGGGGAGGGGCTGCTCGCCCTCGCCCCCCGTGAGCACGTACGCCGAGCCGTCGTACCAGACGTGCCAGGCGGCGCGCGGCTGGGGCGACCCCGAGAGGACCAGCCACAGCATGCCGGACTTCTTGAGGGCCTCCTCGATCAGGGCCGATCGCGTATCACCCATACCGCCAGCGTCTCACACCGGACGGGCCTGGGTAGCATCCGCGCCATGCGATCGCGACGTACCACCCTGGCCGTGCCGGGCAGCAACCCCAGGTTCATCGAGAAGGCCCAGGGGCTCCCGGCGGACGAGATCTTCCTCGACCTGGAGGACGCCGTCGCGCCGTCGGCCAAGGCGGACGCGCGCAAGAACGTCGTCGCGGCGCTGAACGAGGGCGACTGGACGGGCAAGGTCCGGGTCGTCCGGATCAACGACCTCGACACCCCGCACGCCTACCGCGACGTGATCGAGGTCGTCGAGGGCGCGGGGGCCGACCTCGACTGCCTCATGCTGCCGAAGGCGCAGGACGCCACGCACGTCCAGTGGCTGGACCGGCTGGTCACCCAGATCGAGCGCGCGATGGGCCTCCCCGTGGGACGCATCGGCATCGAGGCCCAGATCGAGGACGCGCGGGGCATGACGAACATCGACGCGATCGCCGCGTCCTCGCCCCGGCTGGAGACGCTGGTGTTCGGACCGGGCGACTTCATGGCGTCGATCAACATGAGGACGCTGGTCGTGGGGGAGCAGCCGCCCGGATACACCGAGGGCGACGCCTACCACTACATCCTCATGCGCATCCTGCTCGCCGCGCGCGCCCACGGCCTCCAGGCCATCGACGGTCCTTATTTCAATGTGCGGGACGTGGACGCGTTCCGGCGCGTGGCGCAGCGGTCGGCGGCGCTCGGCTTCGACGGCAAGTGGGTGCTGCACCCGTCCCAGGTGGACGCGGGCAACGAGGTGTTCTCCCCGGCGCAGGACGACTACGACCATGCCGAGCTCATCCTGGACGCCTACGAGTACGCGACGTCCGTGGAGGGCCGGGGAGCGGCCATGCTCGGCGACGAGATGATCGACGAGGCGTCCCGGAAGATGGCGCTCGTGATCGCCGCCAAGGGACGCGCCGCCGGACTGGCCCGGACGAAGTCCTTCGAGCCGCCCGAAGCCTGAACCGCGCCTGCGAACCTCCTGAAAGGTCGGCTCTGTCTCGGCGGTCCGGGGCCGTCGCGCCCCTACTATCGTCCAGGGACCATATTGCCGCTGACCGGGGGAGACGCAGGTGTCGCAGCATCCGGGACCGCCGTTGCCGTCCGATTCGCCGGACCCGTCCGACCGGGCCCGCTCGGACCGCGAGCCGCCGCACCAGGACGTCCAACCCCAAGAGCCACAACAACCTCACCCCCAAGCCACCCACCCCCACCCCCACCAGGACGCGCAGCCACACCAGGACGCGCCACCCGAGCCTGAGCTGCACATGCAGCCGCAGCCGCAGCCGTACGCGCAGGCGCAAGCGCCCGAATGGCCGAACCCCGCGCAGCCTGAGGGCCAGGCCCCTCAGCAGCAGCCTGGCTGGCCGAGCCCCGTGCAGTCTGAGGGACAGGCGCCGCAGCAGCAGCCGCGGGCGGAGGTGCCAGCGGAGGCGCGGGCGCAGGCGGCGGCAGACGAGTGGCCGAACCCCGCGCAGCGTGAGGGCCAGGCGCCGCAGTCGCAGTCCGGCTGGCCGAGCCCCGCGCAGGGTGAGGGGCGGGCGCCGCAGTCGCCGCCTGGTTGGCCGCATTACGCGCAGTCCGAGGGGCAGTGGGCGCAGCCGCAGGCGGAGGCGCAGGGCGGGTGGTCGTCGGAGGGGCAGGCGGCTCAGTGGGCGCAGCCGGGAGGTGAGGGAGCCCTGACGGGCCAGTCGCAGGTGGCGTGGACGCAGTCTCCGAACCATCAGGGCTCTTATGGTCCTCAGGGAGTGGATGCGTACGCGTACCCGCAGGCGCCTCCTCACCCGTATCCCTACGGATACGGGCCCCAGCCCTACGGCGGATATCCGCAGGTCAAGCGACCATGGACGGACCCCGCGCCTCCCGGCAGGCGATTCCACCAGCTAGCCCGGACGGAGCGCAACCGCTGGTGGAGGCCGCTCGTCGGGTCGCTGTTCGTGCTCGCCGGGACCATCGTCGCGATGGTCGTCCTGATGATCCCGATGGCGATCGTGTGGGTCGCGACCGGGCACGATCTGAACGACTCGGGCAAGGACGGCTCGATCTTCGGCAACACCAACGCCGACCTCTTCTTCAACCTGGCCGGGCTCGCGCTGCTGATCCCGGTCGCGGGATTCGCGGCGTGGTGGATCCAGCGCCGCCGTCCCGGCACGCTGCTGTCGGTCACCGGCCGCATCCGGTGGCGCTGGCTGCTGGCCTGCTGCGGCCTGTCGCTGGCCTTCCTCGGCCTGTCCTACGGGCTGTCCGTCGCCGCCGGGCTGGCCGGCGGCGACGACGGCGGCGATGACGGCCACTGGGTGGGCTGGGGAAAGTTCCTGGTCACGGCGCTGATCGTGCTGGTGCTGGTGCCGTTCCAGGCGTCCGCCGAGGAGGTCGTGTTCCGCGGCTGGCTCGTGCAGGCGGTCGGCGCGTACACCCTGGAAGGACGCACCGCCCCGTTCGCACGGGCGCTGAGCCGCGTGCTGCGCACCCCGTGGCCGGGGATCGTGGTCGCGGGCGGGGCGTTCGCCGTCGGGCACGACTACACCGGCTGGGGGCCGGTGGACATCTTCATGTTCGGCGCGATCCTCGGCTGGCTGGCCGTCCGCACGGGCGGCCTGGAGTCCGGCATGGCCGTGCACACCTTCAACAACATCATGTCCTTCCTCGTCCCCGCCGCCCTCGGGACGCTGGACCTCGAGCAGGGCAGCGTCGGCTTCCTGCCCGTCCTGGCGGACGTGACGGCCCTCGCCGCCTACGCCCTGGCCGTCGTCTGGCTGGCCCGCCGCATGGGCATCACGAACCGAACCCCAGCGGCGGAAGGCCCCCAGCCCCAGGACACCCCGTCCCAGGACACCCCCTCCCAGAGCACCCAGTCCGCTCCGCCTCACGCGGACGGCCACTCCGTCCCGTCCCTCCCGGACGGTCAGGCGGCCGCGCCCTACCAGGGCGGCCACCCCATCGGCTAGGAGGCCCGACTCTCCCCGAAGGGGGTTAGGGGAGGACGTTCCAGGCTTTCAGGGCTTCCAGGAGGCCCGGGGTCAGGGGGAGGGCGTCCAGGTCGCGGACGGGGACCCAGCGGACCTCGGTGGCGTCGTCGCCCGCCTGGAGGGTGCCGCCGACGGCTGTGGCGGTGTAGTCGTGGATCACGAACGTCACGCCGTCCGGGCCCGGACGCTCCACGACGCCCGCCAGGTCGCCGACCGAGACGACCAGGCCGGTCTCCTCCAGCAGTTCGCGGGCGACGGCCTCGGCGTCCGACTCGCCCGGCTCGACGCGTCCGCCGGGGACGGACCACAGGCCCTCGCCCGGCGGGTGGCCGCGGCGCACCAGCAGCAGCCGACCTTGGTCGTCCCGCACGATTCCACCGACGCAGAGAACACGCATAAAGACATTTGACCAGCCGGGACTTGACGTCCGCGAGGGGCGCGGCCCACGGTGGATAGCTATGAGGGCCGAGACGACGTGCCCGCGCTGTGCCGGACGTCTGCGTGCGCCGAACGCCTGGTCGAGCGACTGGTGGTGTCCGACGCACGGCGCCGTCCTGCCCCGGCAGCCGGCCAGGAGGCCGAACGAGGACGGCTTGGCGGCGGTGGTGCGGGAAGCTCAGGTACCGGTGTGGCTGCCCTGGCCCCTGCCGCGCGGGTGGCTGGTCACCGGGTTCACGACCGTGGGGGACGACCGGACCGGGGCGCGTGCCGTCGCGGTCGCGCTCGCCGGGCCGGGACTGCTGCACGGTCCCGCCGACCTGCTGCTGGTGTCGGAGGAGCCGGGCGTGGGGCTCGGCGCGCACTTCGCCGGGCTGGCGGGCCCCGATCCGGGGCTCGGGTTCGACGCCGATCCGCCGCACGTGAAGCTGGAGGCGAGCGGGCCGTCCGCCTGCCACGGCGTGTCGATGTGGGCGGTGCCGTCCGAGCCGGACCGGGCCGCGTACGTGGGCGAGGCCAAGGGGCTGTGGCTCTGGACGGTGCTCTTTCCCGCCGAGGCCGGGGCGTTGATGCTCGAGTGCCCGTCCCTCCTGGACCTCCGCGAACCCGGCATGGAGGTCACCGTCCCCTTCGGCGCGCCCTCCCCGCTCCTCGACACCTGAGCCCCGGAACACGGACCGCCCCAGCCGTTGGGCCGAGCCGCCCCAGCCCCGGGAACGGGCCGCCGCAGCTCCCAAGGGCGGGCCGCCACGGCTCCTGGGGGCCGGGCAGCCACGGCCCCAGGGGCCGGGCCGCCGCAGCC
>NZ_QURH01000279.1 GCF_003428695.1 Actinomadura logoneensis | reverse complement strand
AGGCCGTTGCGGGGGCCGCTGCGAGGCCGTTGCGCGGCGGCTGCGGGACCTGGGGGGTCCGCAGGACCACCGCGCGGCCGTCGCTAGGCCGTCGTGGGGCCGTCGCGCGGCCGTCGTGGGGCCGCGGCCGGCGGTGGACGGCGGGCGGTCAGCGGTACTCGTCCTCGTCGAGCCGGACGACGCGGCCCTGCTCGACGAAGTCGGCCTCGTTCACCTCCACCGGGGGCTGGCCCTGGGGCTCGTCCTCCTCGGCCCGGACGTCCGCCTGCTGCTCGGCCGTGTCGGCGTCGGTCGCCTCGTAGGTCGGCGTCGGTTCCTCGGGTCCGGGCTCGATGTCCTCGGCCTCGATGCCTTCGATGTCGCTCATCGTGCGTCCTTCCCCCTCGGTCGCGGGCGGAGTGCCTGGAACGCGCCGTGCGGACGGGCGTGCGCCGCGTCCGCCGCGACCCGCTCAGAGTCGTGCGGCCAGCTCGCGCAGCGGCGCCTCCACGGCCTCCCCGAACGTCGGGAACGCGTGGACGACGTCGGTGAGCAGGCTCAGCGGCGTCTCCGCCCGGATCGCCAGCGCGATCTCACTCATCCACTCCTCAGCGTAGAGGCCGACGGCGGCGGCTCCCACCAGGAGCCCGCGTTCGCCGTCCGCGTACAGTTCGACCCGGCCCCGGTCCTCGGCCTCGACCGCCGCGCGGGCCGTCGCGGACAGGTCGCACCCGGCCTTGATCAGGTTCATCCCGGCCTGCTCCGCGTGCACCGGGCTGATCCCCACCGCGTAGACGGTCGGGGCGGTGTAGACGACGCGCGGGATCGCCCGGTAGTCGGCCTCACGGTGCTTGCCCAGGACGTTCGAGACGACCACGCGGGCCTGGTAACGGGCGGCGTGCGTGGTGCGGGCGACGCCGGTCACGTCCCCGGCGGCCCACACGCCCCCGCTGAACTCCGGCATCCGGGCGGACGGATCGTCCTCAGCGACGCGCTCGGCGTCCTCCGACACCCGCGCCTGCCCGGTCCCCGCCGCCCCCGCATCGTCAACGCCTCCCGCAGCGTCCCCGCCGCCTCCGTCGCCGACCACGGCCGTCGCAGCTTGTCGCGCCCCGCCGCCCGCGCCGCCCGCGATTCCCGCGCCGCCCGCGCCGCCGGCAGAGAGCGCGGGGTCCGCGAGCCTTGCCGCGCTCGCGATGCCTCCCGCGGACGCGGTGGTTGCGGCGTGTACGGCTTCCGGGGCGGCTGCCGCGCCCGCGGGGACGGAGAGATCCGGGATCAGGGCGCCGCAGGTCCGGACGCGGCAGGTCGTGTCGATCGAGAGGGGACGGCCCGCGTGGACGGCGATGCCCAGCGTCTCCAGCCCGAGGCCCTCGACGCGGGGGCGCCGGCCTGCGGCGACCAGGATCCGGTCGGCCTCGACGACGCCGCCGTCCGACAGCCACAGCCGCAGTCCGACCGGGCAGCGCTCGACGCGCGCGGGCTCCGCGCCGAGCCGCAGGTCGACGCCCATCCGGCGGAGCGCCTCGGCGAGGATCTCCCCGGCGAACGGGGCCTCGGCGGTCAGCAGCCGCCCGGACGCCTCGACCACCGTGACCGCCGATCCGAACGCCGCGTACACCTGCGCCATCTCGCAGCCGACCGGGCCGCCGCCGAGGACGACCAGGCGGCGCGGCAGGTCCGGGACGGTCAGGGCCTCGTCGCTCGTCCACACCGGGACGTCCTCCAGGCCCTCGACGGCCGGGACGGCGGGTTCGCTGCCGGTGCTGACGACCAGGTCGTCGAACCCGTACCCGGTGCCGTCCACGTCCAGGGAACCGGGGCCGGTGACGCGGCCCCAGCCGCGCAGCACGGTCACCCCGGCGTCGGCCATCCGCGCGGCGGCGCCGCCGTCGTCGAGGTTGCCGGTGATCTCGTCGCGGCGCGCGACGGCCAGCTCCCAGGTCTCGCCGCGCCGGGCCGACAGCAGCAGCGACTTGGACGGGACGCACGCGAAGTACGGCGACTCCCCGCCGACCAGGCGGTTCTCCACGAGTGCGACGGCGCGTCCGGCGCGGGCGAGGCCGGCCGCGACGCGCTCCCCGGCCGTGCCCCCGCCCAGCACGACCACGTCGAAGTGATTCCGCGCCACGTCGAAGTGATTCCGCGACATCGACACCTTCGCCTCCGGCACCGCTCGTCAGGTCCCCGCCTCTCATGGTGACGGACGGCGGCGCCGGAGAGTGGCGATTCGAACACATACGGCGGCGGAAAAATCCGGACGGACGGTCAGGGCAGCGGACGGTGCCCGTCGAGCAGCGGCGCGAAGAGGTCGCCGTCGCGCTCCACCCGGGCGAGGACGTCGGCGGGCCCGAAGTCCAGCTCGGCGGCGCTTCCGGCCGCCTCCAGCTCGTCCCAGGTCAGGGGCGTGGACACCGCCGGGCGCTCCGCCGCGCGCAGCGAGTAGGGCGCGACGGTCGTCTTCGCCGTGCTGTTCTGGCTCCAGTCCACGAAGATCTTGCCTTTGCGCAGGTCGCGGGCCATCTTCGCGACGACCAGGTCGGGGTGGTCGGCCTCGAGGCGCTGCGCCGCCTCCTTGGCGTACGCGGAGGTCCGGTCGGTCTCCTCGACCGGGACGTACAGGTGCAGGCCCTTCTTCCCGCTCGTCTTCGGGAAGCACGACAGGCCGTCGGCGTCCAGCAGGTCGCGCAGCAGGACGGCGACCTTGCGGGCGTCCAGGATGGTGGCGGGCGGGCCCGGGTCGAGGTCGAAGACCACCAGGTCGGGCGGGTGCGGGCCGCCGCGCGGGCCGACCTTCCACTGCGGGACGTGCAGCTCCAGCGCCGCCAGGTTCGCGCACCACACCAGCGTCGCCAGGTCGTCCACGACGACGTAGTCGAGCGACTCGCGGCCGCGCGAGCTGCCCGGCGTCGCGACCGTCACCCGCCGCACCCAGTCGGGGGTGTGCGAGGGGGCGTTCTTCTCGAAGAACGAGTCGCCCGCCACGCCGTCGGGGTAGCGCTTGCGGGTCGCCGGACGGTCCCGCAGGTGCGGCAGCAGCGCCGGCGCGATCTTGGCGTAGTAGTCGATCACCTCGCCCTTGGTGAAGTCGGGGTACAGCTCCTTGTGCAGGTTGGACAGGGTCACGTCGTGACCGTCGACCTGCACGGTCTGCCTGTGCCGCTCAGGGCTCACGGGTCACCTCGTCGGGTCGCTTGTCGTCGCGCAGCCCCCGCCAGGACGGGAACCGCAGCCGGTCGTCCCTGGTCCGGACGGCGTAGGCGACCTCGCCGACCAGGCGCGGTTCGACCCACTGCACGTCCCGGGCCACCTCGCGCGGCACCTCGTCGTCGAACGGGCTGGACGGGCGGCGCAGCGGCCACAGCAGCTCGTGCAGCTCGTCCAGCATCCGGTCGGTGAAGCCGGTGCCGACGTGCCCGACGAAGCACAGCCGCCCCTTGGCGTCGTACTCGCCGAGCAGCAGCGAGCCGACCCCGCCCTCGCGCCGTCCGCGGCCCTGCTTCCAGCCGCAGAGCACGACCTCCTGGGTGTGGAAGTTCTTGATCTTCCGCCAGAGGTCCACCCGGCGGCCGGGCCGGTAGGGGGAGTCGAGCCGCTTGGCCATCAGGCCCTCCAGCCGCTGCTCGCGGGTGAAGTCCAGCAGCTCGGTGACCTGGGCGCTGTCCGAGCCGTCCAGGTAGGGCGGGGCCTCCACCGGGCCGGTCGCGGCCAGCTCCAGCTCGGCCAGCAGCGCGCGGCGCTCGGCGTAGGGGACGTCGAACAGCGTCCGGCCGTCCAGGAAGAGCAGGTCGAACACGACGTACCGGACGGGCACCTCGCGGATCAGCCGCGGCCCGGGGTGGGCCACGTGCATCCGGCGCTGCAGCCGGGCGAAGCTGGGGCGCCCCTCCTCGAACGCCACGACCTCGCCGTCCAGGACCACGTCGTGGTGCGGGAGCAGGTCGGCGAGTCCGGACAGCTCGGGGTAGTGGGGGAGGGCGTCGGTGCCGCGCCGGGACGCCGCCCGGACCCCGTCCGCGGACACGCCGGTCAGCACGCGGACACCGTCCCACTTGAGCTCCAGGCCCCAGCGCGCGGTGTCCTCGGGTAGCTCGCCGGTGACGGCCGTCATCGGCTCCACGGGCCACGGCATGGTCATAACGCCGTTCCTACCCCCGGCCCGCGTCCCAGAAAAGATCCCTCGCGCCCGCGTCCGCGAACCGGCCCCGCTTCCGGCCGCCCTTCCGGCCGCCTCCGTCCGCCGGGGCGTCGGTTCCGGCCGTCCGCCCGCGGCCGTCGGGGCGTCCGGCTGCTTGTGGACTGCCCGGGGAGGGTAAGCACCGTTTATGCGCAGCATCTGGAAGGGCGCGATCTCGTTCGGCCTGGTGACGATCCCGGTCAAGCTGTACTCGGCGACCGAGCAGCGCGACGTGTCCTTCCACCAGGTGCACCGGGAGGACGGCGGCCGGGTCCGGTACAAGCGGGTCTGCACGATCGACGGCGAGGAGGTCGCCTACGCCGACATCGCCAAGGGCTACGAGCTGCCGTCCGGCGAGATGGTCGTGCTCACCGACGAGGACTTCGCCGACCTGCCCCTCACCAGCAGCCGCCGGGTGGACGTCCTGGAGTTCGTGGACGCCGAGGAGGTCGACCCGATCTACTTCAACAAGACCTACTACCTCGAACCCGACGCGCAGGGCGTCAAGCCGTACGTCCTGCTGCGGGACGCGCTGGAGGAGTCCGGCAAGGTCGCGGTGGTGAAGGTCGCGCTGCGGCAGCGCGAGTCGCTGGCCACGCTGCGCGTCCGGGAGGGCGTGTTCGTGCTGGAGACCATGCTCTGGCCGGACGAGGTCCGCACCCCCGACTTCCCCTTCCTGGACGAGGAGATCGACGTCCGCCGCCAGGAGCTGACGATGGCGACCTCGCTCATCGACACCATGTCCGGCGACTTCGACCCGAGCCAGTACAAGGACGCCTACCGCGAGGCTCTGGAGGCCGTCATCGAGGCCAAGGTCGAGGGGCGCGAGGTCGTCCAGCCGGAGGAGGAGGCCGCCGAGGCGCCCGCCGCCGACCTGCTCAGCGCGCTGCGCGCCAGCGTCGAGGCGGCGAAGAAGGGACGCGCGGCGGAGCCCGCGGCGGCGGCGAGCGGTCCGGAGAGCTCGGGCACCGCGAAGAAGGCCGCGACGGCGAAGAAGGCGGCCACGGCGAAGAAGAGCGCGTCAGAGAAGTCCGGCACGTCCGAGAAGACCGGTACGGCCAAGAAGGGCGCCGCCGCGAAGAAGAGCGCTCCGGCGAGGAAGAGCGCCGCGTCCGGATCAGGCGGGACGTCGGGGCAGGGCGGCACGTCCTCGCGCGGCGGGACCGGCCGCAGGAGCACGTCCAAGAGCACGTCCAAGAGCGCGAAGAAGAGCGCCGCCCCCAAGTCTCGCTCCCGCAAGTCCGCCTAGAGCGTCCTGGCGGCGAGTGTGGGGGGCGGCGCTGTCCGACCAGACGGCCCGCCGGTGTCCCGGCCGGGCTCCCCGGCGTGTGGTTCCCAACGAGGAGCCCGGTGGTCGGCCGTGGGTCAGCCGGGCAGGTCGACCGGGCCGAGGGTGGGGCGCTTGGCCGCGACGGTGTCGCCGGACGAGTGGCCCCGCAGGCGGCGGCCGATCCACGGCACGAGGTGGGCCCGCGCCCACCGGACGTCGAAGAGGAACTGCGCGCCCCGGCTGAGCGTGGGCAGCGGGGCGAGCTCCGGCTGGCGCCAGTCGCCCGCGTCCGGGACGCCCAGGGCCTCCAGCGCGGCCAGCGCCACGCGGCGGTGCCCCTCCGGCGACATGTGCAGGCGGTCGATGCCCCACATGCGCCAGTCGCGCAGGATGTCCATGTTCCACTGGTCGACGACGTGAGCGCCGTGCCGGGCGGCGATCTCGCGCAGGTGGTCGTTGTAGCGGGAGACGCGCTCCCGCGTCATCCGGATGACCGCCGAGTCGGCCGGGTCGACGCCGGTGAACAGCACGACGTCCGCGCCGGACGCCCGCAGGCGCGCGACGGCGTCGTCCATGGCGGCGGCCAGGTCGGCGACGTCGGTGCCGGGCCGGAGCAGGTCGTTGCCGCCGCCGGACACCGTCACCAGGTCGGGCTCCAGCTCCAGCGCGGCGGGAAGCTGCGTGTCGATGATCTGCCGGAGCAGCTTTCCCCGCACGGCGAGATTGGCGTAGGTGAAGCCGTCCTCCCGGGCGGCGAGGGCTTCGGCGAGCCGGTCGGCCCAGCCGCGGGGGCTTCCGTCGGGGTACTCGTCCCCGATGCCCTCGCTGAAGGAGTCGCCGATCGCCACATAACGCGTCCAAGCCATGGCCTCATGGTATTTGGCCTGCTCACGCGTCTCGTCCATGCCTCGCCGCCGGACGAGGGCGGACCGTCCGCCCGGACGAGGGCGGTCCGTCCGCCCGGGCGGTGGCGGTCAGAGGTCGCCGTGGACGGCGAGGACGCGGGCCAGCGTGGTGACCGCCCCGTGCGGGTCGGTGCACGGCGCGATGCGCTCGCCCCAGCCGAAGTAGTAGAACCAGTCACCGCCGACGTGGTCCGGCGCGGCGATCACGCTCTCGTTCAGGCCCGGCAGCTCCCCGTTGCTGACCAGGGCGGTCGGCCACCGGTCGCCCGGGGCCGCGACCTCGACCAGCCAGCCGTGCGAGCGCAGCCGGTCGACGAGGTGCTCCAGGTGGCCGAGTGCCCGCTCGGCATCGGTCGTCACCTGTATGGACATCGTTCCTCCAAGTGCGGTGCGGGACGCGGCGACGGCCACGGCCGAGACGCCGGGCCCCCGCGTTCGGGCAGGGGTCCGGGCGCGCGGGGCGCGAGGAGTGTGGTCGCCGGTCACGGCGCGATGTGCGCGGCCCGGCGGAGACGCGTCGGGTCACGGCGTTCGGCGGCCCCCGCTCGTGCGGGCGGTGGGACCGGGGAACGCGTTCAGTCTGACCAGCGGTGACCCAGATCACAAGCACTTCGGGTCGCGGAGCTGTATGGGTCGCCTCTGCCCTCCCGCCGGTCTACCGAAACCCCGCCGCTCACAAGGAAGGCATGGGTCGTCGGGACGATGCGGTCCCGTCCGAATCCGCCCGGCACGCGGAAGGCCCCCGGGAGCACCCGGGGGCCTTCGCGGGATGACCGGAACCGGTCAGCGCGTCAGTAGGACGGCAGGCTGGGGTCGATCTGGTTGACCCACGCCACGATGCCGCCGCCGACGTGGACGGCGTCGCCGAAGCCGGCGTTCTTCACCACGGCCAGCGCCTCGGCCGACCGCACGCCCGACTTGCAGTGCAGGACGATCTTCTTGTCCTGCGGCAGCTTCTCCAACGCCGACCCGTTCAGGAACTCGCCCTTCGGGATCAGCGTCGCGCCCGGGATGGACACGATCTCGTACTCGTTCGGCTCGCGGACGTCCACCAGGAAGACATCCTCGCCCCGGTCCTGCATGGCCTTGAGGTCGTGCACGGAGATCGTGGAGTCCTTGGCGGCCAGGGTGGCCTCCTCGGAGACCGCGCCGCAGAACGCCTCGTAGTCCTCCATCAGCTCGGTGATGGTGGGCTTCTCGCCGCAGAGCGGGCAGTCGGGGTCCTTGCGGACCTTGACCGTCCGGTAGCTCATCTCCAGGGCGTCGTAGATCATGAGGCGGCCGACCAGCGGCTCGCCGATGCCGGTCAGCAGCTTGATCGCCTCGTTGACCTGGATGGAGCCGATCGACGCGCACAGCACGCCGAGCACGCCGCCCTCGGCGCAGGACGGCACCATGCCGGGCGGCGGGGGCTCGGGGTAGAGGCAGCGGTAGCAGGGGCCGTGCTCGGCCCAGAACACCGACGCCTGGCCGTCGAAGCGGTAGATCGAGCCCCAGACGTACGGCTTGCCGAGCAGGACGGCCGCGTCGTTCACCATGTAGCGGGTGGCGAAGTTGTCGGTGCCGTCCACGATCAGGTCGTACTGACCGAAGATGTCCAGGATGTTGTCGCGGTCGAGCGCGGTGTTGTGCACCACGACGTCGATCAGCGGGTTGATCTCCCGGACGGTCGCGGCGGCGGACTCGGCCTTGGGCAGGCCGAGCGTGGACTGCCGGTGGATGACCTGCCGCTGCAGGTTCGACTCGTCCACGACGTCGAAGTCGATGATGCCGAGGGTCCCGACCCCGGCCGCGGCCAGGTACATCAGGGCGGGCGAGCCGAGGCCGCCCGCCCCGACGCACAGGACCCTGGAGTTCTTGAGGCGCTTCTGCCCGGCCATCCCGACATCGGGGATGATCAAGTGCCGCGAGTAGCGGTTGACCTCGTCACGGGTGAGCTCCGGCGCGGGCTCGACCAGCGGTGGCAACGACACGGTGGGTGCTCCTGTGCTGACGCGTTGCGGGTTACGGGGGCGGACGCCGTCGTCCTCTCACGGCACAACCCTGCCATGCCCCGGGGCATTCCCGGAGGTCGGTCGCCAGGTGGGACGCCTCACACACCTTCTCCGGCCGCACATCTCGTCCGGCGGCCTCGGTGGTCTCGCCGCGCGGCACGACCGCGGCGGCATACCACCGTCTTGGCCGGACATCTGTTGGTTCCCTGACCGATGGGACGGATCGGTGCTTTGCCGGGTTAGCCTTTCCGGTTGTGGCGTTCCAGCCCCCCATGCAGCAGCCTCCGCCCTTCCACGGCCCCCCGGCGGAGCCGCCGGGACCACCGCGGCCGGCCGTCGTCCTCGGGTTGCGCGCCCGGCAGTGGGTGCTCGTCGCCGCCACGCTCGGCTGCCTGTACGCGCTGGTCGGCGGGGTCGCGCTGGTGTCGGCGACGCAGTCGCTGACCCGGGAGCCGACCGGAGCCGAACTGCAGACCGCCGCGCGCGCCGAGGTCGCGCGGCGCTGGCGGGCGTGGCCCGCCGCGCGGATCTTCCCCGACCGGATCGCCTACGAGGTGCAGCGCGGCCGGACCGAGTACGCGGGCCGCGCCGGGATCGCGCCCGAGAGCGACTGCGCCGCCTCGGTCGACCCGCCGGTGGCGGCCGTCCTGGCCCGCAACGGCTGCCGGGCCGTGCTCCGGGCGACCTACGTGGACGAGATCCAGGGCGTCGCGGTGACCGTCGGCGTCGCGGTCTTCGCGGACGCCCCGACCGCCGACCGCGCGCTGCGCGAGACCCCGCCCGACCCGGACGGGACGCCGGTGCGCAACAGCGTCCGGGCCGCGGCCTTCCCCGGGACGGCCGCCGCCCGGTTCACCGACCCGGCCCGGCAGGACTCCACCGCCGACCGCGGCGGCCCCTACGTCGTGCTCACCTCGTCCGGCGAGACCGACGGACGGCCCGCCGCGTCCGTCGCCGAGCGGCGCCCCAACCTGCCCTTCGCCGTCGCCCCGCAGCTCGCCCGGCAGATCGCGCACACCCTGGGCGCCCAGGCCATGCCCGACTGCTCCAGCCGCGAATGGAAGTGCTGATCTTGCCGCACCCCCTGAGACGGATCGGCGCGGTCGCGGCGGCCACGGCGCTCGCCTGGCCGTTCCTCGGCGTCGGGATCGGTACCGGCGGTGCCGGGATCGGCGGCGTCGGGTTCGGGCCGGGCGTCGCGGTCGCCGATCCGGTCCGGGACGCCCAGGAGCCGGCGTTCTCCGCGATGGCCGTCCCGGCGGCGTGGAAGGTCACGCGCGGCGCGGGCGTCACCGTCGGGGTCGTGGACTCCGGCGTGCGGACCGACCAGCCGGAGCTGGCGGGCCAGGTCACCACCGGCCCCGACATGATCGCGAACATCGACGGGGGCAGCACGCCCGCGCGGCTGCACGGCACCAGCATGGCCATGCTGATCGCCGGGAAGGGGCGCGGCCGGGGCGGGCGGGGCGGCGTGATGGGCGTCGCGCCGGAGTCGAAGATCATCGCGGTGCGGGCCATCGCCGAGCCGGAGGACCCGTCCTACCGCCGCTACAAGACGACCCCCAAGGGCCAGGGCGCGACGGCCAAGGGCATCCGGTACGTCGTGGACCACGGCGCGGACGTGGTCAACCTGTCCCTCGGACGCTACGACGAGCAGCCCGACGAGCGCGCCGCCATCGGCTACGCGGTCTCCAAGGGCGTCGTCGTGGTCGCGGCGGTCGGCAACGACGGCGACAAGCGCGACGGCTTCGACGCCAAGGGCTACGCGCCCTACTCCTACCCGGCGTCCTATCCGGGTGTGATCGCGGTGGCCGCGACGAACCAGCGGCACGTCCGCGCGGGTTTCTCCAACCGGAACTTCTCGGTGCTGGTCGCCGCCCCCGGCGTGAGCCTGCCCGGCATCGGGCCCGAGCGCGGCGCGTACTACGTCACCGACGGCACCAGCGACTCGTCCGCGCTGGTCTCCGGGATCGCGGCGCTGGTCCGCGCGAAGCACCCCAAGCTGGCCCCGGCGCTGGTCGCGCAGGCGATCGTCGCGAGCACCCCGTCGGGCGGGGCGTCCTACGACGCGTCCCTCGGGCACGGCGAGGTGAACGCGGCGAAGGCGCTGAGCGCCGCCGACCGGCTCGCCGCGATCCCCAAGGGCGTCCAGAGCAAGCCCGGCGGCGCCCGCTTCGGCGCCGGGGGCGACCCCGGCCCGGTGACCGTCGTCCCGCGCCCGGCCTGGGCGAAGGCCGTCATGGCGGTGGTGGTTTTGGGCGGGCTCGGCGGGGCGGTCGCGGCCGTGGTGATCGCCGTGACGCTGGCCCGCCGCCATCCGTCCCCGGCCGCCCCGGCCGCGCCC
>NZ_QURH01000278.1 GCF_003428695.1 Actinomadura logoneensis | reverse complement strand
GACGCCGACGGGGTGCGCCGGATCCTGCGGCGGCTGCTGCCCGAGTACCACCCGGCGCGGCGGCCCGAGCCGTCCGCCGCCGCGCCGCGCGACGCGGGGTCGCCGGCCGATCCGCCCGGCCTGTAGAGGGGTGCGCCTTGGAAGCCTTCGACCCGGACCGCAAGCTGCGCGTCGCGACCGTGATCACCCGGTTCAACGGCGGCGCGGGGAACGTGGCGCTGAACGGCGCGCTCGCGCTGGACCCCGACCGGTACGAGCGGGCGGTGATCACCGGCGGCGTCGGCATGGACAGCGCGGCGGCGGACGGGTCGTCCGGCGGCGGCTCCTCCGGCGGGTCCGGCGGGTCCGGCAGCTCCGGAAGGGACGGGGCCGGGTCGGCGCCGGACGTGCTGCACGGGGAGGCGGCCGTGGCGAACGCCGCCGCGGGCGACCTGACCCCGCGCGCGTTCGGGGCCGGGATGGAGATCACGCAGGTCCGGACGCTCGTCCCGCAGATCTCGCCGCGCGACGACCTGGCGGCGCTCCGGACGCTCACCGCCGTCCTCGTCGAGGGCCGGTACGACGTCGTCCACACGCACAGCGCGAAGGGCGGCGTGATCGGCCGGATCGCGGCGGCGCGCGCCGGGGTGCCGCGGATCGTGCACACCTGGCACGGCTTCCCGTTCAACGAGTTCCAGTCGCCGCTGCGCCGGTCGGTGTACGTGCGGCTGGAGCGGATGGCGGCCAGGCACACCGACGCGTTCCTGGCGATCGGGTCGGAGACCGTGACGACCGCGCTGCGGCTCGGCCTCGCGACCCCGGACCGGGTGCGGCTGTCGTGGCCCGCCGTGGACGTGGCGGCGTTCGAGGCGGCGGCGTCGTCCGGGGCGCGGGCGCGCGCCCGGCGGCGGCTGGACCTGCCGCTCGGGGTCAAGGTCGTCGGGTCGGTCGGGCGGCTCCAGTTCCAGAAGGGGCCGGAGATCTTCGTCCGGGCGCTCGCCGAGCTGCCGGACGACGTGTTCGGCCTGTGGATCGGCGGCGGGCCGATGGCGGGCGAGGTGGAGCGGCTCACCCGGCGGCTCGGCCTGACCGGGCGGATGCGCTGGCTCGGCCACCGCGACGACGTGCCGGAGCTGCTGCCCGCCTTCGACGTGCTGGCGATGGCGTCCCGCTGGGAGGGCCTGCCGTGCGTGCTGGTCGAGGCGATCGCGGCCGGGATACCGCTGGTCGCGACGGCCGTCCCGTCCAACCAGGACCTGGTGCTGGCGGGCGAGACCGGGATGCTCGTCCCGCCGCAGGACCCGCACGGCCTCGCGGTCGCCGCCGCCGCGCTGCTGGACGACCCGGTCGCCGCCGCGCGGATGGCCGAGCGGGCGCGCGGACGCGTCGGCGACTGGTTCACCCCCGGCTACCTCGGCACCGTCCTGGACGAGACGTACCGGGGCACCTCGGCCCGTCCCCACCGGCGGTGACGCCGATGCTCCTCACCACGCCGGACGGCGCCGGACCGGGCGCCACCGCGCCGCGCGGAACCGGGCCGGACACCGCCGACACACCGGAGGCGGGCGGCGCGCCCGCCGGGAGGCGGCGCGTCCGGCTGACCGCGGTCGTGCTCGTCCTGTCGATCGCGTCGCTGCCGATGCTGATGCCGTTCGGCATGGGTCCGGGGCCAGGGAACACCGCGATCCCGGACGCGCTGCTCGTGCTGCTCACCGGGACGACGCTGCTGTGGGCGGCGTCGCGGCGCAGGCCGGTGCCGTGGCCGTTCCTGGTGCCGACGCTGCTGGCCGTCCTCGCGGGCGCGACCGCCGCGCTGGCGAACAGCGGCGCGGGCGCGCTTCCGCTGGTCAAGGACGTGTTCGTGCTCCTGTGGGCGGTCTGCGTCGCGACGCTCTGCCAGGACACCGGGATGACCCGGATCGCGCTGCGCGCCTACGTCCACCTCGGGACGCTCTACGCCGTCATGGAGATCGTCGGGATGGCGGCGGGCATCGAGGCGCTGTCGGGCAAGCAGGTGGACGGCGCGCGCGCCATGTTCACCTTCGGCGACGCCAACTACGCGTCCAACTGGTTCATCTGCGTGTTCTTCATCGCCCGCGCCGCCCAGCTCCCGCGCCGCAAGGGCGCCCGCTGGACGGTCTGCGCGATCCTGCTCACCGCCGAGTTCCTGACCGGCTCCAACGGCGGCGCGCTCGCGCTCGGCATCGCCCTGGTCGTCGGCTGCCTCTGGGGCCTCGTCCGCGCCGGCAAGGCGCACCACGCCGTCGCCGTCGGCGCGCTCGCGGCCGTCCTCGGCGGCGGGACGGTCGTCCTGCTCAGCCAGATCAACGTCGCCACCGTGGTCGAGCAGGTCGGGAGCACCGCGCCGATCCTGCGCGACTCGATCGGCCGGACGACCGGCGAGAGCACCGAGTCGCGCGGAACCGTCCTCAACACGACCCTCACGATGCTGAGCCAGCAACGGCACCCGTTCGGGATCGGACCGAACGAGGTGCGGCGGCACAGCTACGACGAGCAGTACTCCTACGTCCGCGAGGCGCACAACGACTACATCGCGGCCGTGCTCGAACGCGGGTTCCTCGGCGGCGTCGCCGTGATCACGCTGGTGTTCGTCCTGCTGCTGCGCTGCGTGCGGATCGCGCGGCGCGGGGCGCTGAACCGGGAGTACGCCGACCTCGTGCCGCGTCCCGAGCTGTTCGGCGCGCTGGTCGTGGTGTTCCTGGTGTCCGCGCTGTTCTACCAGACCCTGCACTACCGGCACGGCTGGGCGTTCTTCGGCCTGATCGCGGCCGTGGACCTCTACGGACGACGGCGGGAGGCCAACCCATGACGCTCACCGGGGAACGCGGCGGCGGGCTGCGGAACCGGATGGTCGCGCTGGTCGCGGGCAACATGGCCGGGCGGCTCGGCGCGCTCGCCTCGCTCGGGATCGCGACGGTCCTGGTCGCGCGGATCGGCGGGCCGGAGCTCGTCGGCGCGCTCACGCTCGTCCGGATCCTGCCGGGCATGGTGTGCCAGCTCTCGAACGCGGGCCTGATGGGCGCCGCGCCCTACTACCTGGCCGGGGAGCGGTACGACCAGCGGCGGGTGCGGCCGACGGTCGCGTGGCTGACGGTCGGCGGCGCGGTCGCCGGCGGGCTCGCCTGGCTCGTCCTGTCGCCCGCGATCTTCTACCTCTTCTTCCGGTCGTTCGGCTTCTGGGTCGCGCTCGCCGCGGCCGTGCCGTCCTTCACCCAGGGGTTCGTGTCGGTCGGCAAGGGACTGCTGCAGGGCACCGGCGACCTGCGCGGCGCGAGCCTGGCGATCACCGTCGAGGAGTTCGTGTTCCTGCCGTTCTACGTCGGGATGCTCGCCTTCTGGTACGGGCCGGGCGCGCTGGTCACCGCGCTCGTCCTCGCCGACGTCGCCGCCGCCGCCTGGATCGCCCGACGGCTGGCCCGGCGCGGCTTCTTCACCGGCTGGGGACGGCCCTCGTTCGCGCTCGGCCGCGAGATCGCCGGATTCGGGATGCGCGGACAGCTCGGGCAGCTCGTCGACCTGCTGAACCTCCGGCTGGACGTGGCGTTCCTCGGCGCGATGGCCGGGCCGTCCGTGCTGGGCGTGTACACGGTCGCGTCGAAGTTCGCCGAGCTGGTGCAGCTTCCGGGCCTGGCGATGAACTACGTCCTCTACCCCGACTTCGCCAAGGAGGCGCGGGACGTCGCGGCCGAGCGGACGCGGCGGCTGATCCTCCCCGCGCTCGCCGTGTCGGCGCTCGCCGCCCTCCCGCTCGCGCTGCTCACCGGGACCGTCCTGCCGTGGGTGTTCGGGTCGTCGTTCGACGGCGCCCGCACCCCGACCTACCTGCTGCTGTGCGGGCTCGTCACCTTCGGGGTGTCCGGGCTGCTCCAGGCGTACCTGTACGGGATCGGACGGCCGGGCCTCACCTCGGTCGCGCAGGCCGCCGGGCTGGCCGTCACGGTCGTCCTCGACCTGCTGCTGATCCCGCGCTTCGGGGCGACGGGCGCGGCCGTCGCGTCCGCCTTCTCCTACACCGCGACCACCCTCGTCCTGCTGTTCTGGTTCGCCCGGCTGCGCGCGCGGACCCCCCTCGGAGCGGAGGCGGCCCCGTCATGACCGAACTCCAGGTGTCCCCCGTCGACCCGTCCGACGGCGTCCCGCCCTCCGGCGCGCGCCGGGCGCTGGACGTGTGCGGCGCGCTGCTCGGCCTGGTCCTGCTGGCGGTCCCGCTCGTGCTGATCTGGGGCCTGGTGCGGATGTCCAGCCCCGGGCCCGGGCTGTTCCGGCAGACCCGCGTGGGGCAGGGCGGCCACCCGTTCACGATGCTGAAGTTCCGGACGATGCGGACCGGCGTCGGCGGCCTCACCGTCACCGCGAACGCCGACCCGCGGCTCACCCGCGTCGGCAGGCTGCTGCGCGCCTGGTCCCTGGACGAGCTGCCGCAGCTCTGGAACGTCCTGCGCGGCGACATGACGCTGGTCGGGCCGCGTCCGGAGACCTACGACCTCGCCGTCCACTACGGCCCGGACACCCGCTGGATCTTCGACCACCGGCCGGGCCTGACCGGGGTGTCGGAGGTCCGGTTCCGCGACTTCGACGTGCTCGGACCGGGCGAGACCGTGGACCTGGTGAACTACGTCCAGCGGATCGTCCCGGCGCGGGTCGCGGTGGACGCGGTGTACCTGCGCGAGCCGTCCATGCGGGCGACGCTGCGGGCGCTGTGGGACACCGTCCGGCACATCCTCGGCTTCACCGTCCCACCGCTCGCGGTCGCGCCGGACGGCTCGGTGCGGCCCGCCGGACGGGACACCGGCCGCCTGGACGACCCCGCCGAGAGCACCGGCGACCGAGCCCCGGACGCGGTGTGAGGCGCGGTGTGAGCGCCAGGGGGATACGGGTGTCGCGGACCGGACGGCTCGCCATCGTCCTGGCGGTGGTCGTGGCCGCGCTCGGCGCCGGGGTCCTGCTCGCCGTGTGGGAGCGGTCGTCCGGCGGCCACCGCCCGTACACCGGCCCGAGCGCGACACCCGGCGTCCGGCCGGCCCGGCATGTGCAGACCCGCCGCATCGCGCTGAACACCAAGCCCGCCGACTACCCGCGCCTGAAGGAGCTGGGCTTCGACCTGGTGGACGCGCAGCCGGACGACGCCGCCCTCGCGCGGATCCCGGCCGGGATGCGCGCGATGCTCTGGGTCGGCAACTTCACCTGCGACGACTTCTCCCTGTCCTTCGACGCGTTCGCCGCCGCCGTCCGCAGGTACGGGCGCGACCCGCGGGTGTACGGCTGGTACCTGTCGGACGAGCCGAACCCCGGCCGGTGCCCGAGGGTGCTCACCGAGATCCGCCGCCGCGCCGACCTCATCAGGACGAGCGCGCCCGGCCAGGTCGCGTTCGTCTCGCTCACCGACTGGCCCATGCGGGACGCGACGCCCGCCAAGCTCAACGTGGACGTCATCGGGCTCGACCCCTACCCGTGCCAGGGCGGCACGAGCCCGCGCGCCGCGTGCGACCTCGGCGCGATCGACCGGATGGTGCGGCTCGCCGACCAGGCCGGGATCCCGCGCGGATCGGTCGCGCCCGTCCTGCAGACCTTCGGGCAGGGCTGCTCGGGCGGCGACAAGCAGTACTGGATGCCGACCGCCGCGCAGTTCCGTGCGCTCCTCGCGCGCTGGGACCTGCTCGTCCCGAACCCGCCGCTGGAGATCTCCTACTCCTGGGGCCACCAGGAGAAGTACGCCTGCCCCACGCTCGCGGACGCCGCCGATCTCCAGGCGATCATGAAGGAGCGGAACCACTCCGCCACCTAGCGGCCCGCGGGCCTGTGCTGGGCGGCCTGTGGGGCGCGGTCAGTGGGTGGTGGCGGTGACGCTGTGGTCGGCGCCGGCGGTCGTGTCGTCCACGCCGTCGAACGGCACGTCGAACGATCCGAGCTTCAGCGCGAGCAGTTCCATACCGCCGACGAGCAGCGCGAACACGATGGCCACCACGGCCAGCCGGCGGCGGTCGCCGCGCACCTTCCGCACGGCCGGGCGCGCCTTCGACACCGCACGCCGGATCTTCCCCACGACCATCCCCCAAAGTCCCATCAACCCCGTAAAACCGGGGAAAACGTTACCGGATCAAACGATCACGCACCCACTCATTAGCCCTGCCGCCCCCACCGTTCGCCGGACACTCGGCGGCCCGTGGACGGGTGGTCCACGGGCCGTGTGAAGTTATGTGCGTCACTCGACAGGCGCGGGCGACTCCACCGTCGCGGCCAACCCCACCGGGGCGGGCGCGTCCACGGAGGTGGGGCCTCCGAATGACGCGGGGACGTCCATGGCCGTGGCCGGGAGCTCGACGGCCGACACGTCGGCGGACGCGGGCGTGGACGCGGGCGTGGACGCGGACGGGGCCACCGGGGCGGCGCAGGCGTCCACGGGACGGCTGCCCAGAGCGGCGGCGCGCGCGTTGACGCACTGCCCGGTCGCCAGGTCGAACGCGAAGTTGTGGGCGAGGCAGTGGATCTGCCCGTCCCGGACGACCGCGCCGATGGACAGGTCCTCGCCCGCGTGCGGGCAGTAGCGCGGGATGTCGAAGTTGCGGCCCGCGGAGTGGACGATGATGCGCTCCGACTCGTCCCGCCCGGTCTCGTACTCCTCGACCGCGCGCAGCGCCGCCGCGTTGGCGTGCTTGAGCAGGCCGACGAGGTGGTCGTTGTAGACGTCCGGGTCGCGGTAGAGGCTGAGCCGGAACGAGATGAGCAGGTCCTCCCAGGCCAGCCGGCCGGTGAGGACGGTGTCCAGCCAGCGCCCGGCGACCGTGATCCGGTACTGCGGGCGGACGTCCGGCCGGGCCTCGGCGACCGAGACCGCGCCGGGCCGCAGGTCCACGTCCCAGGACCCGCCGTTCGGCCCGGTCACCTCGAACCGGACGGTCATGGCGATCTGCTCCAGGAAGTAGTCGCTGAGCGACCCCAGCCTGCGGAAGTGCTCGGTGAACCGCTCGAACAGGTCCGGGCCGGGCTCCGGGTAGGACGCGAGGACGCCCGCGACCAGCTCCTTGCGGTCGGCCGCGTACCGCTCCAGGTAGGCGGTGCGGTCGGCGGGGGACCAGGCGTAGGAGAACGCGGCGGACACGGGGTCGCGGGTGACCGCGCCGGTGTCGAGTTCGACGGCGTCGCCGGGCTGGAAGTGGTCGAACGCCTGGTTCGGCAGGTGCTCGCGCAGCCAGCGCACCGACGCCTCGGGGTCGCAGAACGCGCCGTCCTCCTGGTCCAGGACCCAGTTGAGGCCGGCGACCTCCTCGTCCAGGAAGCACGGCGGCCCGGCGAACGGGACGGCCAGCTCCGGCGCGGTCTGCCGGACGAGCCGCTGCGCCGCGCGCAGCTTGGCGATCCGCTTGGCGAGCGAGACCCGCGCCATCTCCTCCGGCGGGTACTCGTAGCAGATCGGGTGCCAGGACGCGCCGGACGTCTGGAGCGCCATGAGGTCGAGCCGTCCGCCCGCGAGGTGCTTGGCGCGGCGCGCCTGGGCGGCGGTGAGCCGGGCGTCGTTGCAGTGCAGCACCGAGCGCCCGTCCGCCACGATCAGAAATGCTGCGTCATGGCACATCGGCGACAACTCGGGAATCGCCGTGATCCAGGACCCGCGATTGTCCAAGGGGAATTTCTTCCACGGTGACACTTCAATGACCTGCCGGGCGCCCGCCGCCCTTCGGATCCGTTCCCGGAACGCGGGTCCGGGATATGCGGGAATGAGGATTCTGGTCCGTGCCGGAAGTCGTTCGAGGACCCAGGGGTCGAAGTGGTCCAGGTGTTCGTGCGACACCGCGACCCAGTCGGCGTCGAGCACCTCGGCGAGATCCAGATGATCGTTTCTCGGATACTGGTGCCAGGCCCCCAGGAAGGCTCCGGTGGGAGCGAGCCACGGGTCGGCGAGCAGGCGAAACGCCGTCGCGCGCACCGCAAGTCCGGCATGTCCGAGAAAAGTGACCTTGGGCATACCCGCGACTGTGCCTGCCGCGCCACTTCCGCACACCCGGCGGAATGCGCAAGGGCGCTACGCCGAAGGGATGAAGGGAATACCGCCGAGCCGGGGACGGGACCGTCCGGAAGGTCCCGGAGGACGCCGGGATAGATGATCGAAATGCTCCCCCTTCGACGTTCTGACAATGGGTCCGGTTGGCCGCGATAATCCGGCTGTCCACAACCGGTCAGGCAGAGGTCAGTGGCGGTCAATTGTCTGGACAGGTGAGGCCGTGCGGGGTGACCGTCGGCGTACGGGCCGTGTGGGGAGACGGCCCCGCTGTAGTCCTGGAGAGGTGCCGGCCAACGGACGGGGGTCCTCGATGATGCACGGGCAGCCACGCTCCTCGCCCCACCTGGACGCGCCGCCGCCGCGCCGCCACGACCCGGACCGTTCCACCACCACCGCCCGCCCCGACACCGGCGTCCACCCCGACGCCGCGGCCCGCTCAGGCACCGCGGCCCGCCCGGACACCGCCGCCCGCCCGGACATCGGCGCCCGTTCCACCACGGCCGCCCGCTCCG
>NZ_QURH01000281.1 GCF_003428695.1 Actinomadura logoneensis | reverse complement strand
CGCGCGCGGGCACGCCGCCGGGACGACGACCAGGTCGGCGGACGTGGTGAACTTCCGCAGCCGGGCGGTCGCCGCGCCGAACGCGCCCGGGTCGAGCGCGGCGCGGGTCTGCCCGGCGCGGTCCAGGACGTCCGAGGTGACGGCGGTCGCGAACCCGGCGCCGCGGCCGACCGCGAGCGGGTCGGTCCGGTACGTCCGGGGGTTCAGGGTGCGGAGCAGGTCGAGGGCGCGCTCGGCGGGCAGGTCGGCGGGCACCAGGTCCAGGACGTCCAGGCCCTGCTCCCGCGCGTGCCCGACCGCCGCGCGCCGGACCGGGCCGGACAGCATGACCCGCTCCCCCGTCACGAACTCGTACCCCGCGTACCCGGACCGCCCGTCGTCCCCGTCCGCCCCGGACGGCACGACGACCGGCCCGGTCCCTTCCGCGGGCCTCGGTCGGGGCTTGGGCCCCGGAACGGGCCCCGGGCCCACGCCGGGCAGCGGCGGGAGGGACCGCAGCCGCCGCCGCAGCCGCAGCGCCTGAGCGGTGACGACGGCCGCGACCAGCACCGGGAAGAACACGGACGTCGCGCCGGAGAGCATCCCGGCCCCCGCGACGGGCAACGCCATCGGAGGCCGCTCAGGGATCACCGGAACGCCCAAGGAGAAGACCGCCGGGAGCATCACCGCGAACCCCGCGTGCGGCGCCCTTGCGCGCACGCCGGGAAACGAGGTCGGCGGACGCGCCGTCGCGGGAATGGCCGGGGGCCTGGCCGTCGCCGGGGCGGCCGGGGGCCTGGCGGGAGGCGGGCTCACGCGAGTTTCTCCAGCAGGTCGGCGGCGCGGGCCGCGCCTCCCGCGGCGGCGAACGAGTCGCGGATCCGCGCGGCGGCCTCCCGGTACGCCGGTTCGGTGAGGACGCCGGTCAGGGCCGCGCGCAGCTCGTCCGTGCTGATCCGGGCGAACCGGACGATGCGCCCCGCCCCGGCCGCCTCGACCTGCCGGGCGATGGCGGGCTGGTCGTCGCGGATCGGGGCCACGACCAGGGGCAGGGCGTGAGCGAGCGCCTCGCAGACGGTGTTGTGGCCGCCGTGCGTGACCACCGCCGACAGCCGGGGCAGCAGCGCGAGCTGCGGGACGCTCTCCCGGATGAGCACGTTGTCCGGGACGGCGAAGCCGCCGCACTCGCTCGCGCCGGACGGCATGACGAACACCGCCTGGACGTCCATCTCCGCGACCGTCTCGGCCGCGACGCGGAAGAACCGCTCCCCGGCCGGGCCGGAGACGGTGCCGAGCGACACCATGATCCCCGGACGGGTGTCCTCGCCCGCCGGGTCGAGCCAGTCGAACGGGAACTCCTCCCGGCCGGGGCGCCCGCCGAGCGCCGGGCCGACGAACGCGATGTGGTCGGGGAAGAACGACACGTCCCCGACCAGCGCGCCGGTGGAGAACACCAGCGTGAGGTGGTCGGAGAAGCGCAGGTCGATGACGTCCTCGATGCCGTGGTCCGCCTGGAAGTCGCCGATCTGGTCCCGGACCCACTCCTCCACCAGCGGCATCCCGGCGAGCGGCCGGGTGAACTCCGAGGAGGTCGTCGCGGACGTCGCCCACGGCACGCCGCGCCGCCGCGCCACCACGGGCGCGGCGAGGACCTGCTGGTCGGCGACCACGACGTCCGGGTGGAACCGGTCCACCGCGCGCTCGACGCCGGGGAGCATGGCGTGCCCGAGCGGGACGATGAACTCCTCCCAGAGGAACTTCAGCGCCGCCGGGCCGCGCAGTGACATCCAGATGCGGCGGGCGGCCTCCAGCTTCGCGGTGAACGCGGCGTCCTCGGCGGGGTACACGCGCGCGCCGGCCGGCAGCAGCGGCTCCAGGACGTCCCGCTGGCCCGTCCAGGCGACCCGGTGCCCGCGCGCGGTCAGCTCGGCGGCCACGGCGACGGTCGGGTTGACGTGGCCGGTCAGCGGCGGCACCGCGAACAGGAACCGGCGGCGGTCGGGCACGGCGGGCCGGGCGGGCGGCACGGCGCCGCCGAGCAGCGGCGGGACGGTGACCCTGCGGCCCCGCGTCGGTTTCGGGCTCATCGCGCACCTCCGGTGATGATCGGATCGCGCGTCCCCGCGCACGATCCGGTTGCGGACGGTCCCCCGCGCACCTCGGAACCCGCGCCGGGGGTCTGGGAACTCCCGCCGGGCGGCTCGGAACGCACGCCGGGGGGCTCGGAACGCACGCCGGGGGGCTCGGAACGCACGCCGGGGGGCTCGGAACGCACGCCGGGGGGCTCGGGACTCCCGCCGAGCGGTTCGCAGCGCCCGCCGGGCGGTTCGCAGCGCCCGCCGGGCGGTTCGGAGCCACCGCCGGGCGGTTCGCGACGCGCGCCCGGCACGGACGGCTCCGCGGAGCGGGTTCGGCGGGCCAGCCAGGGCAGCAGCAGACCGAGCAGGTCGGCGGTGCCGTCGCTCAGGACGGTGTGCGCGTGACCGGGCAGGACGTGCAGCTCGCAGTCCGGGGCGTGCGCCTCGAACAGCCGTCCGGCGGCCAGCACGTCGGAGTGCTCGCCGTAGACGGCGAGGACCGGGCAGCGGAGTCCGGCGAGGTCGGCGGGGCGGACGGGCTCCGCCGCCGCGACGTCCGCGAGCAGGCTGGTGCCGTTGAGCAGGCGGTCGGCGGCGGCGGCGTGCCGGGCGCGCTTGCGCCACCCGATCGCGCCGTACTGCTCGGCGAGCCGTTCGTACTCCAGCGCCAGCGCCCACCGGGCGAGCGAGTTGAGCAGGTTCTCGTGCCATCCGGCGTGGTCGGCGGGACCGTAGGACTCGATCAGGACCAGCCCGGCGACGCGTTCCGGACGGGCGAGCGCGGCGTTCAGCGCGACCGTCCCGCCGAAGCTGTTGGCCACCAGGTGCACCGGCCGCGTGACGTCCAGGCCGTCCAGGACCGCGAAGAGGTCGGCGACCGCGTCGGCCGCGCCGTAGCCGGTCGGGGTGCGCTCGGACATGCCGTGTCCGCGCTGGTCGTACAGGACTGCCAGCGCCCCGGCGGCGGCGACCGGCCCTGCCAGCCGGTAGTAGAAGCTCGACAGGTCGTCCATGACCAGCCCGTGGACGAAGACCACGACGGGTGGCTCCGCCGCGGGCGAGGAAGGGGCGGGGACGAGGTTCGGGCCGGCGTCACCGGTCCGGGCGGGGTCGCGGGGCTGTACGGGGTCGCGGGGCTGGACGGGGTCGCGGGGCTGGACGGGGTCCAGGGTCTGCACGTGGAACCGCACGCCGCGGGCGGTGATCTCAGGCATGTGCTTCCTCCAGGAACGCGCCGAGCAGCGGCGTGAGCCGGGCCCGCGCGGTGATGTGCAGGTCGTGGCCGCCGGTCAGCACGTGCCGCCGGGCGGTGGGCAGCGCCTGGCCGACCAGGTCCGCGGCGGCGCGGAACGGCGAGCCCGACCCGACGACCGCGAGCACCGGCAGCCCGGCGAGCTCGGCCAGCTCGGCCGCGGTGACCGGCGGCTCGGCGGCCAGGTCGGACGGCAGCGAGGTGAGCGTCAGCAGGTCGGCGACCGCGCCCCGGACCACGTCCGGCACGGTGTGCCCGCGCAGGTCGGCCTCGACGAACGGCGGGTCCACCAGGGCGAGCGCGGTCGTCCGGCCGGGATGGGCGCGCGCGAACCGGACCGCGACCGTCGCGCCGTAGCTGTGCCCGGTGATCGCGAACGGCGGCAGGTCGGCGGTGAGCGCGGCCAGGTCGTCGGCCATCGTCGCGGTGTCGTAGCCGGTCGGCGTGCGCTCGGTGAGGCCGTGGCCGCGCCAGTCCGGCAGCCGGACCCGGCGGGTGCGGGCGAGCGCGGGCGCGACGGTGAAGAACCAGGACGCCGCCGAGCCGGTGAACAGCCCGTGCAGCATCACCACCGGCGACCGGCCCGTGTCCCGCCCGAGGTCCACCACGTGGAAGCGGATGCCGCGGGCGCGGACGTAGGCCATGCCGTCCCCCTACGCGTACGCGGCGGGCGCGGCCGGAGCGGACGCCGCTCCCGGAGCGGGCACGGCGTCCGGCGCCGCGTCCGGAGCGGGCGCGTCCTCGGCCGGGGCGGCGAGCCGCGCGGAGATGTGCGCGGTGAGGTCGCCGACCGTCATGTTCATGATCTGGTCGAGGTCCATTCCGGCGATGAACGCCGCGAACTCGATGCGCCGGCCGTACCGCCGCTGGAGCCTCTCGGCGAGCGCGACGAACTCGATGCTCTCCAGCCCGAGGTCGGCGTTGAACGCGGTGTCCGGGCCGACCTCCTGCTCCAGCAGGAAGTCCTCCCCCACCACCTCGGTCAGCATCTCCACGACCTCGGCCAGGACGTCGTTGTCGGGTCTCATGTGCTGTTCTCCCCCTTGTAGCGATCGAAGCCGTCCGGGTCGTCGTCCGGCTCGCCGTCCGCGTCGTCCGGCGGGAGCGTCCAGGTGACGACGTGCCCGTCGCACTCGCGCGAGGCCGTCCCCGGCGGACGCCGCTGCGGACGGCCGCCCGGACTCGCCTCCGCGCGGACCAGCTCGATCCGGCACGGGTGTCCCGCCGCGCGGACGAGCGCCACGCCCAGGTCCCCGGTCTGCGCGACGGCCAGTTCCAGCGGCGCGCCGAACGTGTTGCCGTCCCCGGCCCCGCGGTCCGACGCCTCGCCGGACGTGCCCGCAGGCGCGATGCCGGACGTGCCGCCGGACGCGGTGTCGAACGTGCCACCGGACGTGCCCGCAGGCGCGGTGTCGGGCGGTGTTCCGGTTCCGGGGACGGTCGTGTAGGCGGCGCGGGGGCGTCCGGGGGCGTCGTCGGTGATGGTGATCTCGGCGGGGAACAGGGGTCCGTGGCCGTGTTCCCAGAGCCAGTGCCGCACCGCGTCCTTGGCGGCGACGCGGCCGAGCAGCCAGGGGTCCTGCTCGCGCGGCGTGAGGCCCTCGTAGGCGGCGCGCTCGGCGGCGTTCAGGTAGCGGCGCATGAGCATGTCCCGGGACGAGCCGTTGCTCCAGTGCCGGCGCACCAGCGTCCAGCCCTCCGGCTGCGGCTCCGACACGCCGGACACCTCCGGGGTGAACTTCATCCGCCAGGTGGACTCGTCGGTGTGGAAGCGCCGGGTCTCCCATCCCTCGACGCGGCACCAGACCCGGCCGTCCGGGGCCGTCAGCTCGGCGTCGCAGCGCATGGTCGTCGGGGTCAGGGCGCGGATGCGGACGGTGGCCGGAACCCGCGAGGCGCGTGCCGGAGCCGGCCCGTACCAGGTGACCCGGTCGATGCCGGTCGGGTAGACGGTCTGGTCCCGGTCGCCGTTCACCTGGATCCAGTGGCCGCAGAGCTGGCCGAGGTTGTCCATCAGCGCGCCGGGCGTCGGCAGCGCGGCCAGCACGCCCCGCGCGCCGTCGGAGGCGAGCGCGGAGATCTCGACGATGCCCTGGTAGCGGGGTCCGTGGAACATCCAGCGCTCGGAGTAGAGCCGGTCGGCGGAGATGAGCGGCGGGGTCTCGGCGGTGAGCGGCGTGCGGTCCGGCGCGGGCGGTCGCGGGTAGTGGGGCGCGAGCAGGACGACCCCGTCGGTGTGGCCCTTGATGACGACCTCGACCCGGTGCACGCCGTCGCCGTCCGCCTCCAGCAGCCGGGCCGAGACCTCCGTCCCGGTCGGCGGGTCGGCGGTGACCCAGCGCATCGCCCGGACCTCCTCCAGCCCGACGCAGACCAGGTCGGGGAACAGCTCGCGCGCCGCGTCCGCCATGACCTCCAGCAGGGTCGTCAGCGGCACCACCGGGAACCGGTCGGACATCTCGGGCCAGTCCACCGGCTGCGAGATCAGGCAGTGGTCGGCGACGAACGGCATCGTCCGCAGCGAGAACACGCGGTGGGCGGTGGACCGGATCGGCCTCGGCTGCGCCGGGACCAGCGGCGACACCGGCAGAACCGGAGGCGGCGGGGGAATCGGCATGGGCGGTGGCTGGACGGGCGGCACCGGACCCTCGAAGGGCGGCACCGGCGCGTCGGACGGCGGCGGAGCGGTCCCCTGGAACGCGTCCATGATCCGGTTGGCGCTGTCGATGGCCTCGCGCAGGAACGCGTCCAGCTCCTGGGCGACCGGGTCGGTGACCGGCTCGGTAACCGGCTCGGTGACCGGGTCGGTGGCGGACGCCGGGGACGTCCGGCCCGCCCCCGCCACGTCCGGCAGGGGCGGCGTCCGCTTCCCCGCCGGCCTCGGAGGGGACGTCAGCGGCGGCACCGTGCCGTCCAGCCGGACGAGCGGGACGCCGAGGTCGAGCTCGACCGTCCCCGGCCCGGACGGCACGAGCGGCGGCGCGGCGCCCGGACCCGCGCCGTGGCCCTCGGCCCACAGCGCGGCGGCGACCCGGCGGATCTGGGCCATGCCGTCCCGCTGCGGCACGTTCACGGCCATCGCCAGGTGCTCGCGGTCACCGAGCCGGTCCCCCACGAACCCGGCGATGCTCCCCGGCCCGACCTGCACGAACACGCGCACGCCCGCCCCGTGCAGCTCCGCCACGAGCTCGCTGAACCGGACCGGTTCCAGCAGGTGCCGCTCGACCAGCTCGCGGACCTCCTCGGCGGTCTCCGGGAACGGCGCGACGGTCGTCGCCGACCAGAGGGGGATGCGCGGCGGATGCAGCGGCAGCGCCGCGAACGCGGGCCGCAGCTGCTCCAGCAGGGGCGCGGCCATCGGCGTGTGGAAGCCGGTGCGGAACGGCAGTTCCTGGCCCAGCACGCCCTCGGCGCCGAACCGCCGCAGGATCTCCCGGACGGCCTCCGGCTCGCCGCAGACCACCGACTGGTGCGGGCAGTTGTCGTGGCTGACCACCACGTCCGTGCGGGCGCCGAGGGCCTCCAGGACCCGGTCCGCGCCGCAGCCGAGCGCCCCGTAGGACACGTCGGGGATGCGCAGGGCTCCCGGATCGAGCGCGGCGACGAAGGTCTCCATGGAGTCCGGGCCGTTCATCCCGGCGACCATCATCGCCGTCCACTCGCCGAGGCTGTGCCCGGCCGCGACGTCCGGGTGGATGCCGGCCTCGGCGAGCGCCGTCGCCAGCAGCCGTCCGACGGCCATGACGTCGGCGGCGTGGCCGAGCAGGTCGGCGCGTCCGGTGAGGGCGGGCCGGGGCAGGCCGAAGTGGTCGGCGACGTCGTCCACGCGCGGCTCGAAGGACGGCTCGAACCCCGGGTACAGGAACGCCAGCCGTCCGCCCGCGGCGAGCAGCGGCTTCGGCGTGAACCAGATGTCGCCGCGTCCGCGCCAGGGGGTGCCGCGGTCGGCGACGGCGCGCGCGAGGGCGAGCCTGCGGGCGTCCGGGGCGACGATCGCGAGGCGGCAGGGCAGGTCGGCGGGTTCGCGGTCGCAGCGCGCGAGCAGTTCCTCGTCGGGCGTCCGCAGCGTCTCGGCGAGCTCGGCGGCGTCCCGGGCTGCCAGCCGGAGGACCCGCTCGCCCGCCTCGTCCCCCGGACGCGCCTGGAGCTTGGCGTGGGCGGGCCCACGGCTCGCGGCGACGGCGCGCTCCGGTCGGAGAGGGCCGAGATGTGCCGGGGTCGTCGTCGGGGCCTCCTCCAGGACGAGATGCGCGTTCACGCCGCCGAGGCCGAAGGCGTTGACGACCGCGCGGCGCGGGCCGTGGGCCGGACGCTCCCATCCGGCGGTCTCGCGGACGGGCGTCAGCCGCGTCCCGGCCATCGCCTGATGCGGCTCGGTGACGTGCAGCGTCGGCGGCAGCACGGCGTCGTACACCGCGTACGCGGCCTTGATCAGCCCGGCCATCCCCGCGGCGGGCATCGCGTGGCCGATCATCGACTTGACCGTGCCGATGTGCAGCGGGGCTCCGCGGTGGCCGAACACGCGGCGCAGGGCGGCCAGTTCCGCCGCGTCCCCGGCCGGGGCGCCGGTGCCGTGCGCCTCGACCAGCCCGGCGGCCTCCGGCGCGGACGGGTCGAGCCCCGCGTCCGCCCAGGCGCGTTCGAGGGCGAGGACCTGGCCGTCCACGTGCGGGCTCAGCAGGCCCGCCGCGCGGCCGTCGCTGGACGACCCGGCGCCGCGGATCACCGCGTAGATCCGGTCGCCCGAGCGCAGGGCGTCCGGCAGCCGCTTCAGCAGCGCCATGCCCGTGCCCTCGGACAGGAGGGTGCCGTCGGCGGCGCGGTCCAGCGGGCGGATCGTCCCGGACGGGGACAGCGCCCTGAGGCGGCTGAACACGCTCCACACCGTCACGTGGTGGGAGTGGTGGACGGCCCCGGCGAGCACCGCGTCGCACTGCCGCGAGCGCAGCGCCCGCACCGCGTGCTCGACCGCGAGCAGCGAGGACGCGCACGCCCCGTCGATCGTGTAGGCCGGGCCGCGCAGGTCGAAGCGGTTCGCGACGCGGGACGCCGCGAGGCTCGGCAGGACGCCCGCGGACGCGTCCGGGACGGCCGGGTCGTCCGGCCCGGCGCGGAACGCCTCCCGGATCCGCTCCCGCAGGTCCGCGGGCAGGTCCGGGGCCAGGTCGGCCAGGACGGCCTCGACCTGGCGGAACGCGGTGATCCGCTGGTCGAACCGGGCCATCCCGGGACCGATGTAGCCGCCCCGGCCGAGCACGACGCCGACCCGGGACCGGTCCGGCAGCCGCTCGTCGCCGCCCGCGTCCGCGATCGCCTCGGCGGCGGTGCGCAGCGCGAGCAGCTGGTCGGGCTCGATGCCGGACGCCGCCGCTGGCAGGATCCCGAAGCGGGCCGGGTCGGCGGTGGCGAGGCCGTCCACGAAGCCGCCGCGCCGGCAGTAGAACCGGTCGGCGCGCGGCGGGTCGTGGAAGGCGTCCGGGTCGTGGTAGAGCGCGGGGTCCCAGCGGTGCGGCGGGACGTCGGTGATCGCGTCCACCCCCGCCCGGACGTTCGCCCACAGCTCCGCCGCCGAGCCCGCGCCGGGGAAGACCGCCCCGAGCCCGACGATCGCGATCGGCTCGCCGCCGGTGCCGGTGCCGGGAGCGGGCGCCGGGTCGGTGGTCACGGGGTGGTCCCGGCGGCCTCGGGGCCGCCCGTGCCGTCCGCGCCGTCCGCGCCGGTCCCGCCGGTCGGATCGGCGACGGATCCGGCGAACACCACCTGCGGTTCGTCACCGGCGGCGATCTCGTGCAGCAGCGCGGCGACGGCGGCGTCCGGGTCCAGGAGACCGACGCCGCGCCGGGCGTACTCGCGGGCCAGCTCCGGCGTCACCATGCCGCCGCCGGCCCACGGCCCCCAGTCGGCGACCAGGACCCGGCCGCGCAGCCGCGTCCGCCAGACGCGGGCGAGAGGACCCGGCCGCGCAGCCGCGTCCGCCAGACGCGGGCGAGGGTGTCGCAGGCGTCGTTCGCGGCGGCGTAGTCGGCCTGCCCCCGGTTCCCGTACACCCCCACGACGCTGCCGAACACCACGAAGAACCGCAGGTCGGAGCGGACGGCGGCGGCGAGCGCGGACGCGCCGTCCACCTTCGTCCGGTACACCCGGTCGAACGACTCGGGCGCCTTGTCGCGGACGAGCCGGTCCTCCACCAGGCCCGCGCCGTGCACGACCCCGTCGAGGCGGCCGTGGGCGCGGTAGACGTCCTCCACGACGGCCCGGACGGCCTGCGCGTCCCGGACGTCCACCGGGTGGTACCGCACCTCGGCCGCGTGCTCGCGCAGCGCCGCGAGCGTCGCGCGGATCTCCCGCGCCGCCAGGACGCTCCGGATCCGCGTCTCGATCTCCGCCGGGGTCCGGCCGCCCTGCGCGACCAGCGCCCGCCGCAGCGCGGCCTGGTCGGGTGCCGCAGCGAGTTCGGGGGCCTCCGCGCCGGGCTCCGGCGTCCGGCCCACCAGCTCGATCCGGCAGCCGGTCGTCCGCGCCAGCTCCAGCGCCACCCGCGCCGTGATGCCCCGCGCGCCGCCGGTCAGCAGCACGACGGAGTCCGGCCCGAGCGCCCGCGTGAGGCCGACGCCCTGCTCGGGCGCCGCGGGCGGCTCGTCCGGGACGAGGGTGAGCGTCAGGCGGACGTCGCCGTCGTACCCGACCTCGACCGGCCCCCCGGGCTCCGCCATCTCGGCCAGCAGGCGCAGCGCGATCGCGCGCGGGCTGTCCTTGGTGTCCACGTCCACGGACCGGACGAGCGTCTCGGGGAACTCCTTGGCGAGCGTGCGGGCGAGGCCGCGCAGTCCCGCGCCGGGCGTCGGGTCGCCGACACCGCCGTCGAAACCGCGTCCGAAGGCGCCGCCCGCCCCCGTCCCGAGGATCAGCCAGCGCGGCCCGGCCAGCATCGTCCGGCGGATCCCGGCGTACGCGCCGGGCAGCACCGGACCGCCGCCCGGACGCAGCGCGGCGAGGTGGATCAGCCCGTCGCACGCGTCGCCCGCGTCGAGCGGAGTGCGCACCGTCGCGCCCTGCTGCTCCAGCAGGTCGGCCAGTTCGAGCGCGACGCCGCAGCCGTCGTCCACGACGACGAACGTGCGGCCGTCGAACCGGCCGGGCACGATCTCGACCGGGGGCGGCGCGGGCAGCTCCGCCAGCCGCACGACCCGCCGAACCGGCGGCGCCGCGGGCCTCTCCAGTACTTCTCCGGCCTCGCGCACCTCCGCTTGGGCCACCTCTGCCTGGGGCGCCTCCGCAGGGACCGCTTCGGCCTGGGGCGCGTCCGCTCGGGCCGCCTCGGCCTGAGGTGCCTCCGTCTCGACCGTCTCCGTCTCGGCTTCGGTCGGTTCCGCCGCGGTCACCGTCTCGGCGACCGGCGGCACGGCGTGGCCCTCTTCCTCGTTCGCCGGGGGAACGGCGTTGCCGGTGCCGGACGCGTGCAGCCTGCCGTCGATCCACTCGACGATCTCGCCGATGGTCTTGAGCCGGCCCAGCCGCTCCGCGACCGCCTCGTCCAGCCGCGCGCCCGCCCGCGCGAGACCGACCCGGTCGGCCAGTTCCGCGATGATCTCGGTGCGCTTGATGGAGTCGATCGACAGGTCGGCCTCGAGGTCGAGGTCCGCGCCGAGCATCGCCTCGGGGTAGCCCGTCCGGCCGCCGATCACCGACAGCACCGCGGCGCGGATCTCCTCCAGGCCGGGCACCTCGGGTCGTCCGAGCTCGGTCGGCTGCTCCTCGTCCGGGGGCGTGCGGACGGCCGGGACGGCTCCTGCGGCCACCAGCGGGGCCGTCTCCGGCCCGGAGAGCGGCTGCGGTGCGGCGTCTCCGGAGACCACGGCGCGCGGAGCGGGCACCGACGGCGCCTCGACACGCCGCACGGGCGCGGAATGCCGATGCAGCAGACTCAACACGACGTCCCGCTGGGCGGCGACGAGCTCGCGGCTGGACCGCAGGTACTCCAGCACCGCCGCGTGCAGCGGATCCTGCCCTGCCGCGCTGTCCGCCGGACTCATGCCCGCACCGTGACCGGTCTCCCCGGCACTGGTCGCGGCGAACGCCTGATGCGCGCCCGCCAGGCCCGCGGACGTCCCGTCAAAGGCTCCGGCAGACGCCGAATGCGCCCCAGATGCGCCCTGCGCCGCGCTCGCGGCGGAAGCGGCATACGCAGCAGAGGCAGGATTCGCCGCCGACGCGGCGTGCCCGGCCGATGCAACGTTCGCGGCGTAAGCGGCATACGCCTCAGCTCCGGCGTTCGCCGCGGCGACGGAGGCGGGATTCGCAGCCGACGCCGGATTCCCTGCCGACGCCGCGTCCAAGGCGAGTCCGGCGTGCAAAGCCGCTGCGGCATTCGCGGCGTGCTCAGCCGATGCAGCGTTCGCGGCCGACGCAGCATTCACGGCGGATGCAGCATTCACGGCGGATGCTGCGTTCGCGGCAAATTCAGCGTTCAGGGACGAGGCGGCCTGGTCGGCGGACGCGAGGTGCGCGGCGGTGCCGGCCTGTGCGGAGGACGCGGCGTGTGTGGTGCTTTCCTCGTCCGGCGTGCTCGCGGCGGTGGGCCGGAGCCCGCTGGGTGGGGCGGTCGGGGCCGGGGTGGGACTCCCAGGGGCGGTGGACGGGGCGGTGGACGGGTCGCTGGGGTGGTCGGCGGTGGGCATGGGTCCTCCCGGAGGGAGCGCGACCCGCTCGGCGGGACGCAGCGAGTTCGTGAGACAGGCGCCGTCGGCGGTGCGGACGAGGTGGCCGTTGACGATCCAGCCGGGGGCCGCGGGCGGGTGCGCGGCGGACAGGACGCGGGCGTCGCGTCCGGCGAACAGCGCGGCGGCGTCCACCGGGACGCCCGTGGCGGCCAGTTCGGCGAGCGCGAGCAGCAGGCGCGTGATGCCGTCCCCGCCGGGCGCGTCGCAGGCGACGGCGGTGTGCGGGCGGTCGCCGAGGATCTCGCCGACCAGCCCGGTCAGCACCCGGCCCGGCCCGGCCTCGACGAAGACGCGCGCGCCCGCCGCGTACATCGCCTCGATCTGCTCGACGAACCGGACCGGGGCGGCGACCTGCCCGGCGAGCGTGGCGCGCAGCTCGGCGGGTTCGGTGTCGTAGGGCGCGGCGGTGGTGTTGGACCAGACGGGGAAGGCGGGCGAGCGCAGGTCCCGGCGGGAGAGCTCGGCGCGCAGCGCTGCGGCGGCCCCCGCGACGAGCGGGCTGTGGAAGGCCGCCGCGACCGGGATCCGGCGGGCGGCGATCCGGCGCGCGGACAGCGCCCGCAGCGCCTGGTCGAGCGCGGGCGTCGAGCCGGAGACCACGACCTGCCGGGGCGCGTTGTGGTTGGCGACGACCAGCTCGGAGATCCCGGCGACGGCCGCGCGGACGTCGTCGAGGGTGCCCGCGCAGGCGGCCATCGCGCCGGGGTCGTCGCCGTGCCCGACGGCGGCGTCCAGGATCGCCTCGGCGCGCGCGGCGGACAGCCCGACCAGGTCGTCCTCGCCGAAGACGCCCGCGGCGGCCAGCGCGACGAGTTCGCCGTAGCTGTGCCCGGCGGCGAGATCGGGCCGGACGCCCAGCTCGGTCAGCAGCCGGTGCGCGGCGAGCCCCGCGATGCCGAGCGCGGGCTGCGCGACGCGGGTGTCGGTGATCGCCTCCCGCTGGGCGCGCTCGTCGTCCTCGGTGAACGCGGCGGGCGGGAACATCGCGGGCGCGTACCGTCCGTCCGCGAGGCGGAGCAGGCGCTGGAGCCGGGGGAACGCGACGAACAGGTCGGTGAGCATGTTCGGCCGCTGGCTGCCCTGCCCCGGGTACAGGAAGGCGACCTTGCCGGTCTCGCCCGCCTCCGGCGGCGCGACGAACACGCCCGGCGCGGCCCGGAACGCGCGGGCCGCCTCCAGCTTGTCCCGCAGGTCGTCCACGCCGGACGCCACGATCGCCGCCTGGACGCGCGCGGGGTTCGGCTCGGCGAGGGTCCGGGCGAGGTCGCGCAGGCGCGCGCCGGGGACGTCCGCCAGGGCGGCGAGCC
>NZ_QURH01000287.1 GCF_003428695.1 Actinomadura logoneensis | reverse complement strand
GGTCGCCGAGGAGCTGCTGCGGCGCGTCGCTGCGGCGGACACGGCGCAGGACGCCGTCGCGCTGGCCGGGCTGCCGGACGACCCGGGCGCGCGGGCCGTGCTGGGGGCGTCGCTGACGTCCGCGGCGCACCTGGTGCCGGTGCGGGACGCCGACGGACGCGTCGTGGACTTCCTGTACGCGGGCGTGAACCCCTCGGTCGACGATCTCTTCGAGCGCGCGCCGGACGAGCTGATCGGGCGGCGGCTGCTGCGTACGGAGCCCGGAGCGGCCCTCTCAGGGCTTTTCGCGGCGTATGTAAGGGTTCTGGAGACCGGGGAGCCGTTCGCGCGCGGACCGTTCCTGTACTCGTCCGCACGGGACGGTGTGGCGCGCGCGTCCCGGATGACCGTGCGGTGCGTGCGGGTCGAGACCGGCGTGGTGGTGTCCTGGCGCTACCTGCGCGGCGAGGACCGGATGCGGTGGCGGCTGGAGCGCGCCGAGCGCCTGGTCGCGATCGGGTTCGGCGAGTGGGACCTGGCGACCGGGCGGATCACCGGATCGCCGCAGATGGCGGCGAACTACGGACTGGACGCGGCCGACGGGACGCTGGTGCCGGACGAGCTCGCCGAGGTGATCCACGCCGAGGACCGGGAACTGATCTCCGAGGGCCTGCGGACGCTGTTCGCACGCCGGGAGCCGGTCGAGGTGGAGCACCGGGTGGTGCTGCCGAGCGGCCGGCAGCGGCACCTGTGGGTGTTCGCCGAGCCGGTGCTGGACGCGTCGGGCCGTCCGGTGACGATCAACCTCGTCTCGCAGGACATCACGCGCCGCCGGGGCGTGGAGCGGGCGCTGGCCCGGACCCGCCGGGAGATACTGCGGCAGCAGGCGCTGACGGCGCAGGAGCGGCGGGTCGCGGCGACGCTGCGGCGCGCGATCCTGCCCGAGCCGGAGGCCGGCGGGGTCCGCAGGCTGCCGGGCGTCACGGTGGCGGTGCGGTCGCTGGCCGCCGAGAGCGAGGCGCGGATCGGCGGCGACTGGTTCGCGACGCGGTCGCTGGCCGACGGCCGGGCGCTGATGGCCGTCGGGGACGCGGCGGGGCACGGGCTGCCGGCCGCCGCGGCGATGGCGCGCATGCGCAACGGGCTGCTCGGCATGGCCTACACGGGGCGTTCCCCGGGACGGCTCCTGGGCTGGCTGAACGACCTGGTGAGCGACCTGGAGCCCGCCGCGACCGGGACGGCCGTGGTGGCGCACTTCGAGCCGCAGTCGCGGTTCCTGGAGTGGGCGAGCGCGGGGCATCCGCCGCCCGTGCTGCTGCGGGACGGCAAGGCCGCGCCGCTGGCGTGGGAGGCCGACCCGCTGCTCGGCGCCGCCGAGGACTACGACTACGCGACGAACACGACGCTGCTGGAGCCCGGTGACCTGGTGCTCTTCTACACCGACGGGCTGGTCGAGCGCCGCGACGCCGACCTGGAGGACGGCATCGGGCGGCTCTGCGACATCCTCTGCGAGTGCTCGGACACCGATCCGGACGCCGTTCTGGACCGGGTGCTGGCGCGGATCGAGCACGACCGGTCGGCCGACGACACCACGCTGTTCGCCTTCCGCGTCACCTGACCCGTCCCCGGCCGGCGCGTGACCCGCTCCCGCTCCCGGGCTGGCGCCTGAGCCGTCGCAGCCTCGCGCCTGGTGTCCCGTTCTCCGGCGACCGGGGGCCGGCGCGGCGATTCTTTCTAACAACCGTTTGGTAGAGTCCGGGGCGTGAACCGGAACGAGACCCCCGAGGACCGGGCCTTCCGAGCCGAGGTCCGCGACTGGCTCGAGACGCACCTGTCCGGGGACTTCGCGCACGCGCGCGGCCTGGGCGGTCCCGGCCGCGAGCACGAGGCGCACGAGGAGCGGCTCGCCTGGGAGCGGCACATGGCCCGCGCGGGCTGGACGTGCGTGGGCTGGCCGAAGGGGTTCGGCGGGCGCGGCGCGAGCCTGGAGCAGCAGGTCATCTTCCACGAGGAGTACGCGCTCGCGGACGCCCCCGCGCGGGTCAACCACATCGGCGAGAACCTGCTCGGCCCGACGGTCATCGCGTTCGGCACCGACGAGCAGCGCGCCCGGTTCCTCCCGCCGATCGTCGCGGTGGAGGAGCTGTGGTGCCAGGGGTACTCCGAACCGGACGCCGGTTCGGACCTGGCGAACGTCCAGACGCGCGCGGTCCTGGACGGCGGCGAGTGGCGGATCGACGGGCAGAAGGTGTGGACGTCGCTGGCCGTGGAGGCCGACTGGTGCTTCGCGGTGTGCCGCACCGAGCCGGGGTCGTCGCGGCACCACGGCCTGTCGTACCTGCTCGTCCCGATGCGGCAGGACGGCGTGGACGTGCGGCCGATCGTCCAGCCGACCGGGACGTCGGAGTTCAACGAGGTGTTCTTCGACGGCGCGCGCACCGACGCGGCGAACATCGTCGGCGCGCCCGGCGAGGGCTGGAGGATCGCGATGGCGACGCTGGGGTTCGAGCGCGGCGTCGCGACGCTCGGGCAGCAGGTCGGGTTCCGGCGCGAGCTGGAGGGCGTGATCGACCTGGCGCGCCGCACCGGCGCGGTGGACGACCCGCTGCTGCGCGACCGGCTCACGAGGTCGTGGATGGGCCTGGAGGTCATGCGGCTGAACGCGGTGCGGACGATGGCGGGCGTGGCGTCCGGCGCGCCCGGCCCCGAGTCGTCCATCTCCAAGCTGGTGTGGGGGACCTGGCACCGCGAGCTGGGCGAGCTGGCGATGGACGTGCTCGGCGCCGCCGGCCTGGTCGCGGACGGCGAGCCCTACGACCTGAACGACTGGCAGCGGCTGTTCCTGTTCTCGCGCTCGGACACGATCTACGCCGGGTCGAACGAGATCCAGCGCAACATCATCTCCGAGCGGGTGCTCGGACTGCCCCGGGAGGCCCGTCCATGACCCCCATCCCGCCACCCACGCCGCCACCCACGCCGCCGCGCACTCCGTCCACCGCTCCGTCGTACGTCCCCGGGCACGGCCTGCTGACGGACCGCGCCGTCGTCATCACCGCCGCGGCCGGTGCGGGCATCGGCGGGGCGACCGCGCGCCGCTGCCTGGAGGAGGGCGCGCGGGTCTTCGTCTCCGACGCGCACGAGCGCCGGCTCGCGCGCAGCCACGAGGAGCTGGCCAAGGAGTTCGGGGACGACCGTGTCGCCGCGCGGCCGTGCGACGTCACCGACGAGACGCAGGTGCAGGCGCTGTACGCGTCCGCCGTCGAGCGGTTCGGACGCGTCGACGTCGCCGTCAACAACGCGGGGCTCGGCGGCACCGCGAACCTGGTCGACATGGACGACGAGCAGTGGACGCGCGTCCTGGACATCACCCTCACCGGCACCATGCGCTGCACCCGCGCCGCCCTGCGCCACATGCGCGGCCAGGGTTCGGGCGTCATCGTCAACAACGCGTCGGTGATCGGCTGGCGGGCGCAGAAGGGGCAGTCGCACTACGCGGCGGCCAAGGCGGGGGTGATGGCGCTGACGCGGTGCGCGGCGCTGGAGGCGGCCGAGTTCGGTGTCCGGGTCAACGCGGTGTCGCCGTCGCTGGCGATGCATCCGCACCTGGTCAAGGTGACGTCACAGGAGCTTCTGGACGAGCTGACCGCGCGGGAGGCGTTCGGCCGCTACGCGGAGCCGTGGGAGGTGGCGAACGTTATCGTCTTCCTGGCTGGCGACTATTCGTCCTACATGACGGGCGAGGTCGTCTCCGTCTCCTCCCAGCATCCTTAGGAACACGACACACGATGAGTCCACGACGGCGCGACGCCGAGGGAACCGCCGCGGCGCGCGCGGAGCGCCGGGCCGAGCTGCTCGCCACGGCCGCCGAGGTGTTCGCCTCGCAGGGGTACGCCGCGACGACGATCCGGCAGGTCGCCGACGCCGCCGGGATCCTCGGCGGCAGCCTGTACTACCACTTCGACTCCAAGGAGTCGATGGCCGACGAGATCCTCTCGACCTTCCTGGACGAGATGTGGGCCGCCTACGACCGCGTGCTCGCCGCCGGGCTCGGCGCCCGCGAGACGCTGGAGGCGCTGGTCGTGGAGTCGTTCCGGTCGATCGACCGGCACCGTCCGGCCGTGGTGGTCTACCAGAACGAGTCCAAGCACCTGGCGACCAGCGAGCGCTTCGGCTACCTGCTCGACTCGCACCGCCGCTTCGAGCGGATGTGGACCGAGCTGCTGGAGCGCGGCGTCGCCGAGGGCGCGTTCCGCGCCGACCTGGACCGCGGGCTGGTGTACCGGTTCATCCGCGACACCGTGTGGGTGGCGGCGAACTGGTACCAGCGCGGCGGACGCCTGTCCGCCGAGGACATCGCCAAGCAGTACCTCGCCATGGTGCTGGAGGGCATCCAGGCGACCTGACCGAAGAGGAGACCCCCCGATGGCCGAGGCATACCTGGTCGAAGCCGTCCGCGCCCCGGTCGGGCGGCGCGGCGGCGGACTGGCCGCCGTGCACCCCGCCGACCTCGGCGCGCACGTGCTGACCGCGCTGGTCGAGCGGTCGGGGATCGATCCGGCCGCGGTGGAGGACGTGGTGTTCGGCTGCGTGGACACCGTCGGCCCGCAGGCCGGGGACATCGCGCGGACGGCGTGGCTGGCCGCCGGGCTGCCCGAGGAGGTGCCCGGCGTCACCGTGGACCGGCAGTGCGGCTCGTCCCAGCAGGCGGTCCACTTCGCGGCGCAGGCGGTGCTCGCGGGGACGTCCGACCTGGTGGTGGCGGGCGGTGTGCAGAGCATGTCGCAGGTCCCGATGGCGTACGCGATGACGGCCGCCGAGCCGCTGGGCTTCGACCGCGGCCCGTTCGTGGGGTCGCGGGGCTGGGTGCGCCGGTACGGGGACGGCGAGGTGTCGCAGTTCGCCGGCGCCGAGCGGATCGCGCGCGACTGGGACCTGTCGCGCGAGGAGATGGAGGAGTACGCGTACGCGTCCCACCAGAAGGCGATCCGCGCGGTCGACGAGGGACGGTTCGCGCGCGAGATCGCGCCGGTCGAGGGCGTGGCGGCCGACGAGGGGCCGCGCCGCGACACGTCCCGGGAGAAGATGGCCGGGCTGCGGACGCTGGTGGACGGGGGACGCCTCACCGCCGCGCTGGCCTCGCAGATCTCCGACGGCGCCGCCGCGCTGCTCGTCGCGTCCGAGCGGGCCGTCCGCGACCACGGGCTGACGCCGCGCGCCCGGATCCACCACCTGTCGGCGCGCGGCGAGGACCCGATCCGGATGCTGTCCGCGCCGATCCCCGCGACCGCGTACGCGCTGAAGAGGAGCGGCATGCGGATCGACCAGATGGACGTCGTGGAGATCAACGAGGCGTTCGCGTCGGTGGTGCTGGCCTGGCTGCGCGAGACCGGCGCCGACCCGGCGCGGGTGAACCCGAACGGCGGCGCGATCGCGCTCGGCCACCCGCTCGGCGCGACCGGGGCGCGGCTGATGACGACGCTGCTGCACGAGCTGGAGCGGACGGGCGGACGGTACGGCCTGCAGACGATGTGCGAGGGCGGCGGCCAGGCGAACGTGACGATCCTCGAACGCCTGTGACGCCCGCGCGCCGGCCTGTGACGCCCGCGTGCCGGCCGTGGACGGGTGTGACCTGGGGCGGGTGTGAGCGCACGCGGGTGGGTGGCTCGTGGACTCCGGCGTCTCAGGCATACTCGGGCGGAGCCCCCCATGGAGGACGCCCATGCTCGAAGGTCTGCGGATCGTCGAGATGTCGAGCTTCGTCGCCGCGCCGCTCGGCGGCATGACCCTGGCCCAGCTCGGCGCGGACGTGGTCCGGATCGATCCGCTCGGCGGCGCGGCCGACACCGCGCGCTGGCCGCTCGCGCCGTCCGGGACGAGCCTGCTCTGGACGGGGATGAACAAGGGCAAGCGCTCGGTCACCGTGGACCCGCGGTCCGCCGAGGGGCGCGAGGTGGTGGCGCGGCTGGCGGCCGAGGCGGGGATCGTCCTGACCAACGCCGTCGGCGGATGGCCGTCGTACGAGGAGCTGCGCGAGGCGCGTCCGGACCTGATCCTCCTCCAGGTCGAGGGCAAACCGGGCGGTGCCCCGGCCGTGGACTACACGGTGAACGCCGAGATCGGGTTTCCGCTGGTCACCGGCCCTGTCGACCATGCCGCGCCCGTCGCGCACGTGCTGCCGGCCTGGGACGTGGCGTGCGGGCTGTACGCGGCGGTCGGGCTGCTGGCGGCCGAGCGCCGCCGCTCGCGGACGGGTGAGGGCGCGCACCTCCGGCTTCCGCTGTACGACGTCGCGCTGGCGACCGCGGGCAACCTGGGGCTGCTCGCCGAGGCGCAACTGGGCGTCGAGCGCGAGCGCGTCGGCAACCACCTGTACGGCGGGTTCGGCCGCGACTTCGCGCTCGGCGACGGCGACCGGGTGATGGTGGTCGCGCTGACTCGGCGGCACTTCAACGACCTGTGCGAGGCCACCGGCATGGCCGGCACGGTCACCGAGCTCGCGCGCCTGCTGCACGCCGACTTCTCCGTGGACGGCGACCGCTACCGGCACCGCGAGGCGCTCGCCGCGCTGCTGGCCCCCTGGTTCGCCGCGCGCACGCTGGCCGAGGTCGGGCGGGCGCTGGAGGGCCGCTCGGTGCTGTGGGCCCCCTACCGGCGCTTCACCGACCTGGACCTGGCCGCGAGCGCGCTCATGGACGAGATCGACCAGCCGGGCGTGGGCCGCATCCGCGCGCCCGCGTCACCGCTGGACACCGGCGCCGAGCGGCGGGCCGTGCCCGCGCCGCGGCTCGGCGAGCACACCGACGAGATCGTCTCCGGTCTCGGCCTGGACCCCGCCGACCTACGCGCGAAGGGAGTCGTTGCGTGATCGACATCCAGGGCTGGAGCCCCGAACCGCAGGAGACCACCGAGATCCTCCAGCCCGGTCCCGCCCACGGGCTGGCGGGCCTGCTCGGCGCGCCGTTCGACGGCGACGAGCTGCCCCCGCTGTGGCAGTGGCTGTACTTCCTGGAGCGGCCCCCGCAGGCGGTGCTCGGCCCGGACGGGCACCCCGCCGAGGGACGCTTCCTGCCGCCGATCCCCAACCGCCGCCGGATGTTCGCCGGGGGCCGGTTCCTGCAGCGCGAGCCGCTGCGCGTCGGCGACACCGTGACGCGGCGGGACGAGATGGTCGCCGCCGAGATCAAGCAGGGGCGCACCGGCGAGCTGCTGTTCGTGACCGTCCGGCAGACGTTCCTGCGCGACGGGCAGAAGATCGCCGTCGAGGAGCAGGACCTGATGTACCGGTGCGGCGCGCCGGACTCCGCGCCGCCCGAGCCGTCCTACAAGGAGCCGGTGCTGCGCCGCACGCCCTGGCGGACGACCTTCACCGCCGACCCGGTGCTGCTGTTCCGGTTCAGCGCGCTGACCTACAACGCGCACCGCATCCACTACGACGAGGACTACGCGACCAACGTCGAGGGCCATGCCGGGCTGGTCGTGCACGCGCCGCTGCTGGCGATCATGCTGCTGGAGCTGCCCCGCCTGGCGGGCCACAAGGTGACCGAGTTCTCCTTCCGGGCGCGGCGTCCGGTGTACGCCGGGCAGCCGGTCGCGGTGGTCGGGCACCCGGACGGCGAGCTGGCGGTGATCGCGGCGGCGTACGCCTCCGGGCCGGTGTCCGCGCTGACCGCGACCTTCTCGTAGGGTGTCAGCGACGTAAGCGGACACTTGCGGCGGAGGGTGTGCGGATGGGACGGCTGCAGCAGACGTTCGGGCTCACCGACGAGCAGCGGGAGATCGTCGCGACCGTGCGCGCGTTCGTCGACCGGGAGATCCTGCCGGTCGCGACCGAGCTGGAGCACGCCGACGCCTACCCCGGGCACATCGTCGCGGGGATGCGCGAGCTCGGCCTGTTCGGGCTGACCATCCCGCCGGAGTACGGCGGGCTGGGGGAGTCGCTGCTCACCTACGCGCTGGTCGTGGAGGAGCTGTCGCGCGGCTGGATGAGCGTGTCCGGCATCGTCAACACCCATTTCATCGTCGCGTGGATGATCGCCCGCCACGGCACCGACGCGCAGCGCGCGCACTACCTGCCGCGGATGGCCGCCGGCGACGTGCGCGCCGCCTTCTCGATGTCGGAGCCGGACTGCGGGTCGGACGTCGCGGCGCTGCGTGCCCGGGCCGTCCGCGACGGGGACGGCTACCTGGTCACCGGCCAGAAGATGTGGGTCACCAACGGCGCCACGTCCCACCTGGTCGCGACGCTGGTCAGGACCGACCCGGACGGCGGGCACCGCGGCATGACGGCCTTCCTGGTGGACAAGGAGCCGGGGTTCGGCGAGGTCGCGCCCGGCCTGACCGTCCCGGGGAAGATCGAGAAGATGGGGTACAAGGGGGTCGACACCACCGAGCTGCTGTTCGACGGGTACCGGATCCCGGCCGCGCAGATGCTCGGCGGCGAGCCCGGCCGCGGCTTCCACCAGATGATGGACGGCGTGGAGGTGGGCCGCGTCAACGTCGCCGCCCGCGCCTGCGGCGTCGCCCGCCGCGCCTACGAGCTCGCGGTCGGCCACGCGCGCCGCCGGGAGGCGTTCGGCAGGCCGATCGCCGAGCACCAGGCCGTGCTGTTCCGGCTCGCCGAGATGGCCACCAAGGTCGAGGCGGCGCACCAGATGACCGTCATGGCCGCGCGCCGCAAGGACGGCGGCGACCGCAACGACCTGGAGGCGGGCATGGCCAAGTACCTGGCGGGCGAGTACTGCAAGGAGGTCGTCGAGGACGCCTTCCGCATCCACGGCGGCTACGGCTACTCCAAGGAGTACGAGATCGAGCGGCTGTACCGGGAGGCCCCGATGCTGCTGATCGGCGAGGGCACCGCCGACATCCAGAAGATGATCATCGGTCGGCGGCTGCTCGCCGAGGACGGCTAGGGTTCACCGAGGACGGCTAGGGTTCACCGTATGCCCGAGACGCCCTTCGACCCGGACGCGCGCCGCCGCGACGGGCTGCGCGAGTTCCTGCGCACCCGGCGCGCCCGGCTCACCCCCGCCGACGTCGGCATGCCCGACGCCGGACGCCGCCGCACCCCCGGCCTGCGCCGCGAGGAGGTCGCCGTCCTCGCCGGAGTCGGGGTGTCCTGGTACACGTGGCTGGAGCAGGGCCGCGACATCCGCGTCTCCGAGGACGTCCTGGACGCGATCGCGCGGGCGCTGCGGCTGGACGGGGGCGAGCGCGAGCACCTGTACCTGCTCGCCGGGCTGAACCCGCCGCGCGCCGAGGCCGTCCCGGCCGTCCCGGTGTCGCCCGAGCTGGTCCGCGTGCTGGACTCCTGGTCGCCGCGTCCCGCCTACATCCAGGACCGGCACTGGGGGTTCCAGGCCGTCAACGACGCCGCGCGCGTGGTGTTCGGCTACGGCGACACCGACCACAACTGCCTGGTCAGCTACTTCACCAACGCCCGCTTCCGGACGGCCAACACCCTCTGGGCGCACAACGCGCCGGGCGTCGTCGGACGGTTCCGCTCCGACATGGCCCGCTACCCCGACGACCCCGAGTTCCCCCGGATCGCCGCCGACCTCGCCGCCGCCTGCCCCGAGTTCGCCGAGCTGTGGGAGCGGCACGACGTGGCCCACGGCGCGGAGGCGACCAAGGCGATCCTGCATCCCGAGGTGGGCGAGCTGGTCTTCGACGCCACGCTGCTGCCGCTGCCGGACCGCCCGGGCCTGAACCTCGTCCTGCACAACCCCCGCCCCGAGACCGGGACGATGGAGCGTCTGGAGCGGCTGATGAGCAGCGGCCCGCGCCTGGTGGAGGCCGGCTGACCCGGCGCGGCTGACCTTGCGTGGCCGAACGTCCGGGTGCCGCGCTTGGGTCGGCTGAGGGTGGTGGTGCCACACCCAGGATGAGCCGACACTGCCGCGTTCCGCCGACCGGCGGCAGCCTTGCGGGCATGACGAAGCGCTTCATGGACAAGACGGCCCTCATCACCGGCGGCACCAGCGGCATGGGCCTCGCCACCGCCCGGCTCCTGCTGGACGAGGGCGCGAATGTGGTCATCACCGGCCGCGACGACAAGCGCCTGGACGCCGCCGTCGAGGAGCTCGGCGCGGGCGACCGCGTGCTGGCCGTCCGCGCCGACGCCGCCGACCTGGCCGACCTCGACGCGCTCATGGCGCGGATCCGCGACCGGTTCGGACGGCTCGACGTGCTGTTCGCCAACGCGGGCGTCGGGGAGTTCCGGCGCAGCGCCGAGGTCACCGAGCACGACTTCGACCGGATCGTCGGCGTCAACTTCAAGGGCGTCTACTTCACGGTCCAGAAGGCCGTCCCGCTGATGACCGGCGGCGGTGCGGTGGTGGTGAACGCCTCCTGGACGCTGTACCGGGGGATGGCGGTCGCGTCGGTGTACTCGGCGTCCAAGGCGGCGGTGCTCAACCTCGCGCGGACGCTCTCCAGCGACCTCGCCGACCGCGACATCCGGGTCAACTCGGTCAGCCCCGGCTTCATCGACACGCCCATGTTCCGCGCCGCCGCCCCGACCGACGAGGAGGCCGCCGGATACGCGGCGCAGGTCGTCGCCGGACGGCTCGGCACCTCCGAGGACGTCGCCCGCGCGGTCGCCTTCCTCGCCTCCGACGACGCGTCCTACGTCACCGGGCAGGACCTGGTCGTCGACGGCGGCCTCGTCTCCTCCCTCCCCGCCTGACGCCCCACCCTCGAAAGACCTCTCCATAGGCCCCCGTGCCTCGAAAGGAAAACGCACGCCATGAAGGCCATCACCATCCCCGAGTTCGGCGACGCCGACGTCCTGCGCCTCGACGACGTCGCGGTCCCCGAGCCGGGCCCCGGACAGGTGTCGATCGACGTGGACTACGCGGGAGCCAACTTCGCCGAGATCCTGTACCGGCGCGGCATCGCGGACGTGCCGCTGCCGTTCGTCCCCGGCATCGAGGTCTCCGGACGGATCCGCGCGCTCGGCGCGGGCGTCGAGGGCCTGCGCGTCGGCGAACCCGTCGCCGCGCTGACGATCGTGGACGGCGGCGGCTACGCCGAGGTCGCCGTCACCTCCGCCGACCTGGTCGCGCCGCTGGGCGGGCTGGACCCGGCGGTCGCGGCGGCCGTGCCGTCCAACAGCACCACCGCCTACCTCGTCCTGGACCGGCTGGCCCGGCTCGCGCCCGGCGAGCGCGTCCTGGTGCACGCCGCCGCCGGGGGCGTCGGCAGCCAGCTCGCGCAGGTCGCGCGGCTGCTCGGCGCGGGCACCGTCGTCGGGACGGTCGGGGGCCCGGCCAAGGTCCGGGCCGTCCGGGACCTGGGCGTCGAGCACGTCGTGCTGCGCGACGAGCTGGAGGGACGCGTCGCCGAGCTGACCGGGGGCGCGGGTTTCGACGTCGTCGCCGACATGGTCGGCGGCCCGGCCCGCCGCGTCGGGGTCGAGGCCCTGGCCCCGTTCGGACGGCTGATCGCGATGGGCAACGCGTCTGGGGCCGACGACGTGCCGCTGTCGCCGAACGAGCTGTGGCTGACCAACAGGACCGTGTCCGGCTTCAACCTGGCGGCCTTCAGCGCCCTGCACCCGCGTGAGGCGGGGAGCGCGCTGCGCCGGGCGGTCGCCGCCGTCGCCTCCGGCGACCTGCGCGTCCGGGTGGAGGAGATGCCGCTGGGGAAGGCCGCCGAGGCGCACCGCCGGATCGAGTCGGGAACGACCACCGGCAAGCTCGTCCTCGCGGTGCGGTCGTGAGCCACGCGGGGCCGGGCACGCCGGGCCGGTCCCGGCGGCGGTGCAGGGCGGGGAAACGCCGTTGACAGCGGCAGGGCGTGATCCCTACCGTCCTATTCTCAGGAAAGTTTCCTAATAATTCGGGGGTGGGCGTGCGGCTCCGGGACGGCGGGGACAGTGACACCGGGGCCCCGGCGGCCGGCGGGCGCGAGCGGCTGCTCACCGGGGAGTACGCCGCCCCGACCATCGCCTTCACCGCGCTGACCGTGCTCACCGCGCTCGCCGGCCTGGCGGTCTTCCCGACGCTGCCGATCGCCGCCCGCGCCCTCGACGGGCTGTGGCTGTACCCGCTGGTCGCGAGCGCGTTCGTCGCGGCGGGCCTGGTCGGCGGGGTGGTCGGCGGCGCCTGGTCGGACCGGTCCGGCCCGGGACGTCCGCTCACCGCCGGGCTCGCCCTGGCCGTGGCGACCCTGGTGGTGTCCGGGACGGCCGGGACGATCTGGCAGCTCGCCGCCGGACGGTTCCTGGACGGCGTGTCCGCCGGGATGATCCTCGTGGCGACCAACGCCGCGATCGGGCAGACCTTCCCCGACCGGCTGCGGCCCCGCGTCCTGGCGCTGCTGAGCGCCGCCTGGGTGGGGCCCTCGCTGATCGGCCCGCCGCTCGCCGGGCTGGTCGTCTCCTGGTGGTCGTGGCGCTGGGTCTTCCTCGGCCTCGCGGCGCTGACGCTGCTGCCCGGCATCGCGGTGGTCGTCCTGCTGGGCAGGTTGCCGGCGCGCGGCGTGCGGGCCGGAGCCGAGGGCCCCGGCCTGGTCGTGGCCCTGGCGGTGAGCGTGGGAGCCGGGCTCGGCCAGTACGCGCTGTCCGGCCGCGACGCCGTCCACCTGGCCTGCGGCGCGACCGCCGTGCTCGTGCTCGCCGCGTTCGTGCGGCGCATGGTGCCGCCGGGCACGTGGCGGGCCGGGGCCGGGCTCCCGGCCACGGTGCTCATGGCGGGTCTGGCGTCCGGGACGTTCTTCACCCTCGAGGCCATGGTCCCGCTGATGCTGAACCTGGACGGCGGCGTCCCGCCCGCGCTCGCCGGTCTGGCCTTCACCGGGTCGGCCGTCGCGTGGGCGATCTCCTCCTGGGCGCAGAGCCGGTGGCTGGCCGGACGTCCCCGGCACCTGATCGTGGCGGCGGGCGCCCTGCTGCTCGCCCTCGCGACCGGAGGCGCGGGGATCGCGGCGGCGGCCGGGCTGCCCGCGTGGGTCCCGGCGTCGGCCCTGGTCGTCGCGGCCGTGGGCATGGGCATGACCGCGCCGACGCTGACCGTCCTGTCGCTGGCGCACGCGCCGTCCCGGCGGACCGGCTACGCCGGGAGCGCGATGCAGACCAGCCAGAACCTCGGCCAGATCACGATCCTGGCGCTCGGTTCGGCGCTGCTCGGATCCGCCGCGTCCGGCACGGCGTCCACGGCGGGGTTCGGGCCCGCGCTGGGCGTTCTCGTGCTCCCGAGCCTGGCGATCGTCATGCTCGCTCCACGTGCGCGGTCCGCGCGGCCCGCGCGGCCCTAGCCAGGGCCAGCTTCTCGAGCATCTCGTCCAGGGACCACTGGTCGTTGGCGTGCTCGCCGAGCTTGGACGCCAGGACGGTTCCGTCCGGGGCGATGAGGAAGTCGCCGGGCAGGCCGAGCCGTCCGCCGGTCGGACGGGACCTCGGGAACGGGTCGCGGCGCAGCAGACCAGCGGCCACGGCGCGCACCATCATCGGCCACGCACGCGGGTCGAGGAGGGCGCGCGGTGTCGACTCGACGCCGAACTCCAGGTAGAGCCTGCGTTCCGGGTCGGGGACGACGTCGAACGGCAGGTGCTCGACGTGCTGGCGCAGCTCGTCGGCGGGCGCGTGGAAGACCACCACCTCGTGGACGTCCGCTGCCTCGATCTCGGCGTTCCGGACGGCGAACGAGCGCAGGTGCACATTGCAGATCGGGCAGCCCGCGAAGCGGCGGAACTGCAGGTGGACGACGCGCTCGGGGTCGGGTACGCGAACGGCCGCGCCGGTCACCGATGTCAGCTCGTGGGCGGGGACGTGAGTCTGGTCGAACCTGGGCACGGGAAGCCCTCCCTGTAGGTGTACGGCATATACTTATGAGGGTAGGCGTATGCCGTACGCTGTCAAGACCATGCCGCGACCCCGTTCCCTCACCCGGCCCCGGCTCGCCGCCGCCGCACTGGCCGTCATCGACCGCGACGGCCTCGCCGCCCTCTCCATGCGCGCGGTCGCCAAGGAGGTCGGCGTGAGCACCATGGCGCTCTACCGGTACGTCGACAGCCGCGAGGACCTGGAGGCGCTGGTCGTCGAGCGGGTCCTCTCCGGCATGCCGACCGACCCGCCGCCGGACGGCCCGTGGCGCGAGCGGGTCGCCGCGCTGGTCGAGCGGCTCCGGCTCGCGGTCACCGCCCACCCCGGGACCGTCCCGCTGGCGCCGGTGTACCGGCACCGCTCGATCACGCTGCTGCGCTGGTCGGAGACCATGCTCAGGGTCCTGGCCGACGCCGGGTTCGGCGGCGACGCGCGGATCGTCGCGCTGCGCGGCGTGACCGCCTACATCATCGGCGCGATCCAGCTGGAGCACCTCGGTCCGCTGTCCGGGCCCGGCACCGACGTGATCGCCGCGCTCCCGCCCGAGGAGTTCCCGCACATGGCGGCGGCGGGGGCCCGGGCGCGCGGGATCTCCTCGCACGAGGAGTTCCGGCGCGGCCTCGACCTCCTCCTGGACGGCCTCGACCACCGGACCACGCCTCGCCCGGACGCGCGCTGACCGCCCTACGGGCCTCGACTCCGCAGGTCAGCGGACCAGATAGGACGGCTGCCGCGCCAGCACGTCGGCGGCCTGCGCCACGACCGACGCGATCAGCTCCGCGCAGCTCGGCAGGTCGTCGATCACCGCGACGACCTGCCCGGACGCCATCACCCCCAGGTCCGGACGGCCGTCCACCATCGCGGCCTTCAGCAGCATCGGGGTGTTGGCGGCCATGAGCACCTGCGACCACGACAGGTCCTTGCCGTGCTTCATCGCCCGGCCGTCGGCGAGCATCGCCCGCCACGACATCCCGGAGACCCGCCGGAACCGGGCCGCGTTGCGCAGCGCCCTGACCAGCCCGGACACCCGGCCCGCCTCCTCCAGGGCGTTCACCAGGTCGCTGCGCAGGACGCGGTGCGGCATACCGTCCACCTGCCGTGTCACCACCGTCTCGGACGTCCCGAGGTAGACCTTCTTCACCTCCTCCGGGACCGAGCTGTCGGAGGTGAGCAGGAAGCGCGTGCCCATCGCCACCCCGGACGCGCCGTAGGCGAGCGCCGCGGCGAGCCCGCGCCCGTCGAAGAACCCGCCCGCCGCGATGACCGGGACGTCCACCGCGTCCACGACCTGGGGGAGCAGCAGCGTCGTCGCGACCGGCCCGGTGTGGCCGCCGCCCTCGCCGCCCTGGACCAGCACCGCGTCCGCGCCCCACGCCGCGACCTTCTCCGCGTGCCGCCGCGCGCCCACCGAGGGGATCACCACGACGCCCGCGTCCTTGAGCCGGGCGATCAGCTCGCGGCGCGGCGCCAGCGCGAACGACGCGACCCGCACGCCCTCCTTGACGAGCAGGTCGATGCGCTCGCCCGCGTCGCCCGCGTCCGCGCGCAGGTTCACCCCGAACGGCGCGTCCGTGCGGTCCCGCGCGCAGGTTCACCCCGAACGGCGCGTCCGTGCGGTCCCTCACCTCGTGGACGGCCAGCCGCAGCTGCTCCAGCGTCATCGTCGCCGACGCCAGGATCCCGAGGCCGCCCGCGTTCGCGACGGCCGAGACCAGGCGCGGTCCGGCGACCCAGCCCATCCCGGTCTGCACGACCGGGTGCCGGACGCCGACCAGCCGGGTCAGGGGGGTGTCGAGCACCTGCCCGGCGCTCACGCCGGGACCTCGCGGTCGCGCAGGCCCTTCGGGTCCAGCACCTCGCGCATGATCCGCAGCTCCTCGGCGGTCGGGACGCGCGTCTCGGGCACCTCGTCGGGGACCACCGGCTCGAACCCCGTCGCGGCGAGCACGTCGTCCACGCGCACCCCCGGGTGGACGGTCCGCAGCCGCATCCGGTGGTCGGGCGTGGCGAAGTCGAACACGCACAGGTTGGTGACCACGGCGCGGATCTCGCGGGCGCCGCGGTCCCAGCCGACGCCGCTCGCGAAGTCGACCTTCTCGGTGAACACGCGCGTCGAGTGCCTGGGCACCCAGTAGCTCGTGGGGTTGAGGCGCGTGTTGCCGGGCGCGCCGCGCGACCCGAGCAACTGCCGCGTCGGCCGCTCCCAGTCGCCGATCGCCGAGATGTTCATGGTGCCGTAGGGGTCGATCTGGCTCGGGCCCATCACGACGTGCCGCCGTCCGTTCAGCACCAGCCACAGGTGGTCGCGGAACGGCAGCCAGCCCTCGGCCACGGCCGCGGACGCGCCGAGGGGCGCCGGCTCGGCCGACAGCACCGGTCCGCCGTCGGTCGTGAGCAGGTCCGGCGCGAACGTCGCGCGGGCCAGCCGCGACCCGAGCATCGGGACGAACCCGGCGACCGCCGCCGCCACGATCTCGCCGTCCCCGCGGAACAGCTCGGCGCAGGCGACGGCGCACACCTCGGCGCGCGAGGCCGCGGCCACGGTCGGGCTCATCGGGGGCTCTCCTCTCGGAACGCGCGCACCGCGTCCTGGTAGGCGGTCTCGTCGCCGGACAGGAACCGCTCGGCGAACGCCGCCCACGCGCCGGGGTCGGCGGCGGCCTTGGCGTAGAGGCGCTGGAACGCCTCGTCGCGCCGGTGGTCGGGCTCGCAGTCGGTGAAGTGCGCGCCGTTCGGCGTCTCCACGACGCCCGCGACGTGCGCCCGGCTGATCAGCAGCGACTGCAGCGGGCCCTCCTTCAGCAGGTCGGAGGTGTCCACGAGCCGTTCGCACGACACGTACGACGCTCCGGCGGCCTTCACGAACAGGTCGTCCATGTACGGGTCGGGGCCGAGGTACTGGGCGTTGCCGCGCGCGTCGGCCCGGTTCATGTGCACCAGCGCGACGTCCAGCCTCAGCGCCGGGACCGCGACCAGCTCCTCGTCCCCGTAGGGCGACCGGACGGTGCGCAGGGACGGGTTCACGCGCAGCACGTCCGAGCCGAGCCCGGCGGGCGTCGGCAGGAACGGCAGCCCGTGCGCCGCCGCGTACAGGCCGAACATGAACATGCCCTCGTCGTACTCGGTCAGCTCGATCGCGCCGTCCTGCCGGGCCGCGCGGAAGTGCGGCTCCAGCGGGATCGAGTCGAGCGTGGCGAACGCGGTGACCAGCCGCCGGACCTTCCCGGCCGCGCACAGCAGCCCGACGTCCGGACCGCCGTAGGAGACCACCGTCAGGTCGCGCAGCGGCGACCGGCAGATCGCGCGGACGAGCGCCATCGGCTTGCGCCGCGACCCCCAGCCGCCGATCCCGACCGTCATGCCGTCCGCCAGGGAGCCGACGACCTCGTCGATCGACATCACCTTCCCCGGTCCGGCGGTGGTGGTCATCAGCGTGCCCCCTTCGCCACGAACGCGTCGCGCGCCCGGTCGCCCGCGCCGACGAGGTTCAGCTCGAACGTGAAGCCCTGCTCGAAGCGGTAGGACCGCTTCACGTCCACCGGGTCGATGCCGTTCAGCGACTCCTTGGCCCGCCGGATGACGTACCGGTCCTTGGCGGCGATGTCCCCGGCGACCTCCATCGCCTTGGCGCGCAGCTCGCCGGGCGGCACGACCTCCAGCACCGAGCCGTGCCGGTGCAGCTCCCCGGCGGTCACGTTGCGGCAGGTGTAGACCATCGCGCGCATGAGGTGCTGCGGGACGAGCCGGGCCAGGTGGGTGGCCGCCCCGAGCGCGCCCCGGTCGATCTCGGGCAGGCCGAAGTAGGCGTCCTCCGAGGCCACGACGACGTCGGCGTTGCCCGCCAGCCCGATGCCGCCGCCCAGGCAGTACCCGTGGACGGCCGCCACGACCGGCACCTCGCAGTCGTAGACCGCGGCGAACGCCGCGTAGCAGCCCCGGTTCGCGCCGACCAGCGCGGTGTGGCCGCCGGTGCGCTGCATCTCCTTGATGTCGACGCCGGCGTTGAAGCCGCGTCCCTCGGCGCGCAGGACCACCGCGCCGACGTCCGGGTCGCGGCCCGCCGCCAGCAGCGCGTCCGCCAGCTCGAACCAGCCGGCCACCGTCAGCGCGTTCACCGGCGGCGCGGCGACGACGACCTCCGCTACCCCGGACTCGTGGGTCGTGGTGGAGACTCCCATGCGCTACCTTTCCACCAAACATTTGTTAGAACTGACCGTAGAGGCCGCCCCGGGGAGGACGCAATGCCGCAGCCACCGCAGCTCGACCTCACCGGCCGGACGGCCGTCGTCACCGGCGGCGTGCGGGGCGTCGGGCTCGGCATCACCCGAGCCTTCCTCGCCGCGGGCGCGGACGTCGTCGCCGTCGCCCGCCGCGAGCCGGACGCACTCCCCGAGGTGGACGGCCGCCGCGCCCGGTTCGCCGCCCTGGACGTCCGCGACCCCGACGCCGCCCAGGCGTTCGCCGACGGCCTCGACCGCGTGGACGTGCTGGTCAACAACGCCGGCGGCACACCGTTCCAGCCCGTCGCGGACGGCGACGTGCGCCGGCACATCAAGATCATCGAGTTGAACCTGGTCGCGGCCCTGGTCATGTCCCGGGCCGTCCGCCCCCGGATGGCCGGAGGCGGCTCGATCATCATGATCGGCAGCGTCAGCGGCGTCCGCCCGTCGCCCGGCACCGCCGCCTACGGCGCGGCCAAGGCGGGCCTGGCCAGCCTCGCGACCAGCCTGGCCGTCGAGTGGGCGCCGGAGATCCGGGTCAACACCGTCACCCTCGGGATGGTCCGCACCGAGAGCTCCCACCTGCACTACGGCGGCGAGGACGGCGTCGCCGCCGTCGCCGGGACCGTCCCGCTCGGCCGCCTCGCCGACCCCGCCGACGTCGGCGCGGCCTGCGTCTTCCTCGCCTCGCCGCTGGCGGGCTACGTCAGCGGCGCCTCGCTGCTGCTGCACGGCGGGGGAGAGCGCCCCGCCTTCCTGGACGCCGCCACCGTCAACCGCGACTGAGCCGCGACCGTCAACCGCGACCGAGTCGCCATCGTCAACCGCGACTGGGCCACCACCGTCAACCGCGACTGAGGAGCCGCCGATGATCTGCAAGGACCGCGTCGTGATCGTCACCGGCGCCGGGCGCGGGCTCGGGCGCGCGCACGCGCTGGAGTTCGCCCGGCAGGGCGCCAAGGTCGTCGTCAACGACCTCGGCGTCGCCCGCGACGGCACCGGCGAGGCCGCCTCCGGCCCCGCCCAGGACGTCGTGGCCGAGATCGGGAAGCTCGGCGGGCAGGCCGTCGCCAGCCCCCACGACGTCGCCACCGAGGACGGCGCGCAAGCCCTGGTCGCCCTCGCCGTCGAGACCTTCGGCGGCCTGGACGTCCTGGTCAACAACGCGGGCTTCCTGCGCGACCGGATGCTGGTCAACCTGTCCGAGGACGAGTGGGACGCCGTCGTCCGCGTCCACCTCAAGGGCCACTTCCTGCCGCTCAAGCACGCGGGCCTGCACTGGCGCGCGCGGAGCAAGGCCGGAGACCCGGTCGACGCCCGCGTGATCAACACCTCGTCCGGCGCGGGCCTGCTCGGCAGCGTCGGCCAGGGCAACTACTCCGCCGCCAAGGCGGGCATCGTCGGCCTCACGCTGGTCGCGTCCGCCGAACTCGCCCGCTACGGCGTGACCGTCAACGCCATCGCGCCCGCCGCCCGCACCCGCATGACCGAGGAGGTCTTCGCCCAGACCATGGCCAGGCCCGCCGAGGGCGAGTTCGACGCCATGGCCCCCGAGAACGTCTCGCCCCTCGTCGTCTGGCTCGGCTCGACCGGGTCCCGCGGCGTCACCGGCCGCGTCTTCGAGGCCGAGGGCGGACGGATCTGCGTCATGGACGCCTTCCGCCACGGCCCGTCCACCGACAAGGGAGCCCGCTGGGACCCGTCCGAGATCGGCGAGGCCGTCACCGCCCTCCTGGCCCGGGCACTCGCCCCCGAACCCGTCTACGGCGCGTCCTGAGAACGGCGGCGCCCGCTCCGGCACGGGAGGCCGGACGCGCCGATCTGTCGGTGGTGTGCGGCACCATGAGCCCATGACGACGAGCCTCGGGACTGTGGTGATCACCGGCGCGGCCGGACGCATCGGGTCGGTGCTGCGCGCCGGCTTGCGAGGTGAGGCGGAACGCCTGGTGCTGGTCGACCGGGTGGACCTCACCGCACAGCCGGCCGAGGACGTGCGCCGACTCGACCTGCGGGACGGCGAGTCGCTCACGGCCGCGTTGCGGGGCGCGGACGCGGTGGTGCATCTGGGCGGCGTCGCGGACGAGGCGCCGTTGGCGGAGCTGCTGGACGGCAACGTCATGGGGACGCTCAACCTCCTGGAGGCCGCACGCCGGAACGGTGTGAAGCGGGTCGTGCTGGCCAGCAGCAACCGGCTCACCGGCTTCTATCCGGTCTCCACCACCGTCACCCCCGAGATGCCACCGCGCCCCGACGGGCTCTACGGGGTGAGCAAGGTGGCGGTCGAGGCGCTCGGCAGGCTGTACGCCGACAAATTCGGGCTGTCGGTCGTGTGCCTGCGCATCGGCAGCTTCGAGGCCGCCCCCACCGAGCGGCGGCATCTCGCCACCTGGCTGAGCCACCGCGACTGCCTCGGTTTCGTCCGCGCCGCCCTCACCGCGCCCGGCATCGAGTTCACCACTGTCTACGCCGTCTCGGCCAACAAGCGCCGCTTCTGGGACGACGAAGGCGCCTTCGCCCTGGGGTACCTCCCCGTCGACGACGCCGAAACCTTCGCCTCCCGGCTCCCCGAAGAGGCGAACACGGCCGGGCACGACGTCCAGGGCGGCGCCTACGCGAGCCCCGAATACACGCTCCCCTATCTCTGACGGCCTCGACCGGCACCGGCGCCGCCACCGACACGGGAACGGCCCGCTCGCGATCGATCCCTGATCACCCGGCCTCCGGCGAACGGCTCCGGGCCCTCGTCCCGGCGGCCCACGGCATGGTCAGGCCCTTGATCGCCACGGCGGGCCGACTCGGCGCGCGACCGGAGCGCGGCATCCAGGACGCCTGAGGGGGCGCCCGGCGCTTCGTCCGCGCCCGGAATGCCGCCACCTGCGGGGACGTTGGACCTCCCGGGCCCGGAAAATGATTCGCCGTCGGGTGGACGGACGGCTACGGTGCCTCGGTCCGTATTCTTGCTGTTGGTTATGAGGACGACGCCTGTGAGTTCGCCGCTCGCCGAGTTGCGCGCGCGCCTGCCCGAGCTGATGCCGCGGGACCGGCAGCGGCTCCGCCGCCGGATCGAGGGCACGGCCAAGATGCGGGACGCCGCCCGGCGCGACCGCGTGGCCGCCGAGATCGCCGCCGAGGTCGAGACCGCCGCCGGGCGGGTGGAGCGCCGCCGCGCCGCCGTCCCGGCGATCACCTACCCCGCCGAGCTGCCGGTCTCGCAGAAGAAGGACGACATCGCCGCCGCGATACGCGACCACCAGGTCGTGATCGTCGCGGGCGAGACCGGGTCGGGCAAGACCACCCAGCTGCCCAAGATCTGCCTGGAGCTGGGCCGGGGCGTGCTCGGCTCGATCGGCCACACCCAGCCGCGCCGGCTGGCCGCCCGCACCGTCGCCGACCGCATCGCCGAGGAGCTCGGCACCGAGCTCGGCGAGGCCGTCGGGTACAAGATCCGGTTCACCGACCGGTCGAGCGACGACACGCTGGTCAAGCTGATGACCGACGGCATCCTGCTCGCCGAGATCCAGACCGACCGGCTGCTCCGCCAGTACGACACGCTGATCATCGACGAGGCGCACGAGCGCAGCCTCAACATCGACTTCCTGCTCGGCTACGTCAAGGAGATCCTGCCCCGGCGGCCCGATCTCAAGGTGATCATCACCTCGGCGACCATCGACCCCGAGCGGTTCTCCCGGCACTTCGACGACGCCCCCATCGTGGAGGTCTCCGGCCGGACCTACCCGGTCGAGGTGCGGTACCGGCCCGTCACCGACCCCGAGGACCCGTCCGCCGACCCGGACCGCGACCAGATCCAGGCGATCGTGGACGCCGTGGACGAGCTGGAGCGCGAGGCCCCCGGCGACGTCCTGGTGTTCCTGTCCGGTGAGCGGGAGATCCGCGACACCGCCGACGCGCTGACCAAGCACTTCGCGACCAAACGCGGCCACCACGAGGTCCTGCCGCTGTACGCGCGGCTGTCGTCGGCCGAGCAGCACCGGGTGTTCCAGCCCCACCGCGGACGTCGGATCGTCCTCGCCACCAACGTGGCCGAGACGTCCCTGACCGTCCCCGGCATCAAGTACGTCGTGGACCCCGGCACCGCCCGCATCTCCCGCTACAGCCACCGGCTGAAGGTGCAGCGGCTGCCGATCGAGCCGGTGTCGCAGGCGTCGGCCAACCAGCGCAAGGGCCGCTGCGGACGCGTGTCCGAGGGCATCTGCATCCGGCTGTACTCGGAGGAGGACTTCGAGTCCCGCCCCGAGTTCACCGACCCGGAGATCCTGCGCACCAACCTGGCCTCGGTCATCCTGCAGATGACCGCCCTCGGCCTCGGCGACATCGGCGCGTTCCCGTTCGTGGAGCCGCCGGACCGCCGCAACGTCAAGGCCGGCGTCGACCTGCTGCACGAGCTCGGCGCGATCGACCCGGACGAGAAGGACCCCAAGAAGCGCCTCACCCCGCTCGGCCGCCGCCTCGCCCAGCTGCCCGTGGACCCGCGCCTCGCCCGGATGGTGCTGGAGGCCGACCGGAACGGCTGCGTCCGCGAGGTGCTGATCATCGCGGCGGCCCTGTCGATCCAGGACCCGCGCGAGCGCCCCGCCGAGCACCAGCAGGCCGCCGACGAGAAGCACCGCCGCTTCGCCGACCCCACCTCGGACTTCCTCGCCTACCTGAACCTGTGGAACTACCTGCGCGAGCAGCAGAAGGAGCTGTCCGGCAGCGCGTTCCGCCGCATGTGCAAGAACGAGTTCCTGCACTTCCTGCGCATCCGCGAGTGGCAGGACCTGCACACCCAGCTCAAGCAGGTCGCCAAGTCCCTCGGCGTCACCCTGAACAGCACGGACGCCGCCCCCGAGCGCATCCACGTCTCGCTCCTGTCCGGGCTCCTCTCGCACATCGGCCTCCAGGACACCGCCAAGAAGGACGAGGGCGGGCCGCGCCGCCGGGCCCAGCAGGAGTACCTGGGCGCCCGGAACGCCAAGTTCGCGATCTTCCCCGGCTCGTCGCTGTTCAGGAAGCCGCCGCGCTGGGTCATGTCCGCCGAACTGGTCGAGACGTCCCGGCTGTGGGCGCGCGTCAACGCCCGGATCGAGCCCGAGTGGATCGAGCCGCTCGCCGAGCACCTCGTCAAACGCCAGTACAGCGAGCCGCACTGGTCGAAGAAGCAGGCCGCCGTCATGGCGTACGAGAAGGTCACCCTGTACGGGGTGCCGATCGTCGCCGAGCGCAGCGTCAACTACGGCCGCATCGACCCCGAGCTGTCACGCGAGCTGTTCATCCGGCACGCCCTGGTCGAGGGCGACTGGGAGACCCACCACAAGTTCTTCCACGAGAACCGCGCGCTGCTGGAGGAGGTCGAGGAGCTGGAGCACCGCGCCCGGCGCCGCGACATCCTGGTGGACGACGAGACGCTGTTCGACTTCTACGACGAGCGCGTCCCCGCCGACGTCGTCTCCGGACGCCACTTCGACACCTGGTGGAAGAAGGCCCGCCACACCGAGCCCGACCGTCTCAACTTCGAGAAGTCGATGCTCATCAACCAGTCCGCCGACACGGTCACCGAGGCGGACTACCCCGACCACTGGCAGCAGGGCCCGTTGCGCCTGAAGCTGACCTACCAGTTCGAGCCCGGAGCCGACGCCGACGGCGTGACCGTCCACGTGCCGGTGCAGATCCTCAACCAGGTCAAGCCGGACGGGTTCGACTGGCAGGTGCCGGGCCTGCGCGCCGAGCTGGTCACCGAGCTGATCCGCTCGCTGCCCAAGCAGCTGCGGGTCAACTTCGTCCCCGCGCCCGACTACGCCCGCCGCGTCCTGGAGCGCGTCTCGCCGCGCACCGAGCCGCTGCTGGACGCGCTGGAGCGCGAGCTGGCGCAGCTCACGTCCGTGCCGGTCGCGCGCGAGGCGTGGGACCTGTCCCGCCTGCCCGCCCACCTGCGCATGACGTTCCGCGTCGTGGACGAGCGCCGCCGCACCCTCGCCGAGTCCACCGACCTCGACGCGCTCAAGCGGCGGCTCGCGGGCAAGGTGCGCGGCACGCTGTCGAAGGCCGCGTCCCGCGAGGGCGTCGAGAAGCAGGGGCTGACCTCCTGGACGCTCGGCGAGCTGCCCCGCACCTACGAGCGCAGGCAGGCCGGGTACGAGGTCAAGGCGTACCCGGCGCTCACCGACGAGGGCGACAGCGCGGCCGTCCGGATGTACGAGACCGAGGCCGAGCAGCGCCGCGCCATGTGGAAGGGGACGCGGCGGCTGATCCTGCTGAACGCGCCGTCCCCGGTGAAGCAGATCCAGGGCGGCCTCGGCAACCAGGCCAAGCTCGCGCTCAGCCACAACCCGCACGGTTCGGTGGCCAGGCTGTTCGACGACTGCGTCGCCGCCGCCGTGGACAAGCTCATGGCCGACGCCGGGGGACCGGCGTGGGACGAGGCCGGATACCGGCGCCTCTACGACTCCGTCCGCGCCGACCTGTACGACACGACCGCCGCGGTCGTCGGCCAGGTGGAGCGCATCCTCGCCGCCGCGCACCGGCTCGACCGGGGCCTGCGCGGCAGCACCAGCCTCACCCTGCTGCCCGCGCTGACCGGCATCCGCGAGCACCTCGCCGCGCTGGTCGGTCCGGGCTTCGTGACGGCGACGGGCGCGCGGCGCCTGCCCGACCTTCTCCGCTACGTCACGGCCATGCAGGTGCGGGTGGACAAGCTGCCGGAGAACCCCGGCCGCGACCGCATGCTCGCCAACCAGGTGCAGGTCCTGGAGGAGGAGTACGCGGCCCTGCTCCGCCGCCTCCCGCCCGGCCGCCGCGAGGACGAGGCCGTCGCGCAGATCCGCTGGATGCTGGAGGAGTACCGGGTCAGCCTGTTCGCGCAGCAGCTCGGCACCCGCTTCCCGGTGTCGGACAAGCGCATCCGCAAGGCCATGGCCCAGATCCAGCCGTAGCCGTCGCAGGACGCAGTGACACGGAGGCGGCGGTGGTCCCGGACCACCGCCGCCTCCGTGTACTTCGCCGTGTTTCGCCGTGCCTCGGTCAGGAGGTGATGTCGCGGCGGCGGAAGGACCACAGCCCGGCCGCCACGAGGACCGCCGTGAGCGCGACCATGCAGAGCAGGGGAGTGGCCGACCAGCTCGTCCCCGGAAGCTTGGGGGTGTGCGCGAACGGCGAGACGTCCATGACCCAGCGCGGCAGCTTCAGCAGCGGTCCCATCTCCCCGACCAGCAGGAACGCCACCAGCACCGCCCAGCCGAGCGAGGTCAGCCGGGGCACCAGCCCGTAGCCGAGGACCACCAGCCCGACCACGACCCACGCCGCCGGGATCTGCACCAGCGCCGCGCCGAGGACCCGTCCGAACTGCGCGCCGTCACCGCTCTGCGCCGCGTAGACCGCCCCGGCGACCACGCCGGTGACCAGCAGCAGGACGGCCCCGCCGAGCAGCGCGACCAGCACCGGCCCGGCCGCCCAGCGCCACCGGCTCACCCCGGTCGCGAGCACCGGCTCGGTGCGCTGCCCGGTCTCCTCCGCGCGCAGCCGCCCCACCGCCTGGATGCCGAACGCGGCGGCGAACACCGAGGCGAACACCAGGTCCGTCGCGAGGAAGGCGTCGGTGATGCCCTTCTCGCCGCCGAGCTTGGTGATGAAGTCGCGGGCCTGCGCGCTGCCGACCATGTCCCCCACGTTCGACGCGATGCCGCCGAGCGCCGCGCCCAGCACCACGAACGCGACGCCCCAGCCGAGCAGGGACCCGCGCTGCAGCCGCCACCACAGCGAGAGCGCGCCGCGCAGCCGCGGGGCCGCCGCGGACGGGCCCTCCCGATCGGGCAGGATGCCCGCGCCGAGGTCGCGCCGGGACACCAGCGTGTACGCCCCGACCGTCATGACCGCCGCGAACACGACCATGATCAGCAGCACCCACCAGCGGTTCCCCGCGTACGGGCGGAACTGCTGCCCCCAGCCGATCGGGGACAGCCAGGACAGCCACCGCGGCCCGCCGCTGCCGGACGCGTCGCCCATCGCCCGGAGCAGGTAGAACGCGCCGAGCGCGGCGAACGAGTAGCCGGTCGCGGTGCGCGCGTGCGCGGTGAGCTGCGCGACCACGGCCGCGATCGCGCCGAACACCAGCCCGACCCCGGCCCAGGCGGCTCCGGCGGCGGCCGATCCCGCCGCCGGCAGCCCGGCGATGGTGAGGGCGAGCGCGCACAGCGCGGCGAGCGCCAGGTTCGCCGACAGCACCACCGTCAGCGCCGACGTCAGCGGCGCGCGGCGGCCGACGGCGGTCGCGCCGACCAGCTCCTGCCGCCCGCTCTCCTCGTCGGCGCGGGTGTGCCGGACGACCAGCACGATCGACAGCGCGGCGGCGGCGACCGCGCACAGGATGTTGAGCTTGAGCATCGACACCGCGCCGAGCGAGGTCGGGTCGTAGACCCGCCCGTACAGCGCGACCAGCGCCGGGGTGTCGTTGGTGTTGGCGGCCAGCTCCGCCCGGGACGCCAGGTCCGGGTAGAGCCCCTTCGTGGACGACACCGTCGAGGCCGCCATGAAGACGATCAGGTAGAGCCAGACGGGCAGCATGATCCGGTCGCGGCGGAGCGCGAGCCGGGTCAGCGCGCCGGTGCCGGCGAGCGCGGTCATCGCGATCCCGCCTTCGCGCCGCTCCCGCCCGAGGAACCGCTTCCGCCCGAGGATCCGCTTCCGCCGGCCGCGGGACCGCCGCCGGAGGCGGAGCCGGCGCCGCCGTCCTCCGCCGAGGCCCTGCCGCCGTTGAGGTCGTCCTGGTAGTGGCGCAGGAACAGCTCCTCGAGCGTGGGCGGCTGGCTGGTCAGCGCCCGCACGCCGATCTCGGTCAGCCTGCGCAGCAGGGCGTCCAGCCGCGCGGTCTCGACCTCGCACTTGAACGTCCCGTCCCGGAACTCGGGGTCGTGCACCCCGGGCAGGTCGGCGAGGCCGTCCGGCGGACCGGCGAGCTCGGCCCGGATCGAGGTGCGGGTGAGGTGCCGCAGCTCGCTCAGCGTGCCCGTCTCGACCGTCCGGCCCTTGCGGATGATGGTGACCCGGTCGCAGAGCGCCTCGACCTCGCTGAGGATGTGGCTGGACAGCAGGACCGTGCGCCCGCTGCCGCGCTCGGCGCGCACGCACTCCTGGAAGACCTCCTCCATCAGCGGGTCCAGGCCGGAGGTCGGCTCGTCCAGGATGAGCAGCTCGGCGTCGGACGCCAGCGCCGCGACGAGCGCGACCTTCTGCCGGTTGCCCTTGGAGTAGGCGCGGCCCTTCTTCTTCGGGTCGAGCTCGAACCGCTGCAGCAGCTCGTCGCGGCGGCGCGGGTCCAGGCCGCCGCGCAGGCGCCCGAGCAGGTCGATCACCTCCCCGCCGGACAGGTTCGGCCAGAGCGTGACGTCGCCGGGGACGTAGGCCAGCCGGCGGTGCAGCGCGGTCGCGTCGCGCCACGGGTCGCCGCCGAGCAGGCGGGCGGTTCCCGCGTCGGCGCGCAGCAGGCCGAGCAGGACGCGGATGGTGGTGGACTTGCCGGCCCCGTTCGGGCCGAGGAAGCCGTGGACCTCGCCGGGCCGGACGGTCAGGTCGAGCCCGTCCAGGGCGCGCGTCCGGCCGAAGGTCTTCACCAGGCCGGAGACGGAGATGACCTCGTTCATGCCGCCCAACATACACTTCCTTCACGAATCCGTGAAGTTACTGAATGGGCTAAACTGGCGTGTCCCACACCGAGTGATCCACCAGGGGAGTTGATGCCGGGTGACCGACGAGCGGGCGCCTGCGCCGGGGACGACGCCCGGCCGTGACGACGAGGCCGTGCTCCGGTTCGTGGAGCGGTTCGCCGCCTCGCTCGCCGACGCGGGATGGCCGCGCATGGCCGCGCGGGTGTTCGTCGCGCTGCTCGCCACCGACGCGGGCGCGCTCACCGCGTCGGAGCTCAGCGAGGAGCTGCGGGTCAGCCCGGCGGCGGTGTCCGGCGCGGTCCGGTACCTGATCCACCTCGACCTCGTCTCCCGCGAGCGCGAGCCCGGCACCCGCCGCGACCTGTACCGGGTGGAGAACGACGCGTGGCAGGGCGCGCTCACCCGCCGGGACGCGGCGCTCTCCAAGTGGGCGGCCGGCCTGCAGGAAGGGGTCGCCCTCGTGGGCCCGGACACGGCGGCCGGGCGGCGGCTCGCCGAGTCCGCGGAGTTCTTCGACTTCCTCCGCCGCGAGATCGAGAGCGTCATGGACCGGTGGGCGGAGCACCGCAAGAAACTGCACGCCACTGCGCCGGCGTCCGCGCCCGGGTCGTCGTCGGCGCCGGAACCGTCCGGTTCGTCCGGCTCGCAGGAACCGCCGTCTCGCGGGCACGCGGACGAGTAGAGGCGGGTGGCGGCGAGTGGGACGTCGCTCGCGGATGGAGGGCCGGATGCTCACCCGGTGAGCGTTCGTCCTCATCGGATACTGACAAGTCGTCCTTGTCGCCGGGTGAGGGTGACGGCCGGATCGCCGTGCGTGAGCACGGGGGCGTGGTGGTTCCCACACGTCCCGGCAGTCCCTGCGGACCCCTCCCGAAATGCGTAAGGTTCATCCCATGCCTAACAGCGACGAGCGCGACAACTCGGGTGTTCCGGAGCGGGGGACGGCGTACGCCGGGCCCCCGGCCGCGGCCCCGGCCGCCGGGGGCGGCGAGGTCGCGAGGCTGGGAGACCCCGTCACGGTCTGGCCGTGCGCCAACTGCGGACGTCCCGTGCCGCAGCCCGTCGGCGCCGTCCGCGCCATCCGCTACTGCCAGGACAACGACGGCGCGTGCGTCCGCGAGGCGCGCGAGCGGCGCGAGCGCGGCCGGGACGCCTCCGGCCTCACCGGCCAGGTCGCGGCCACCTGGGAGATGGTGGAGCGGCTGGAGAACGCCGCCGACGCGCTCGCCGGGTCGCTGGCCGCCGAGCTGAGCGTCGCCGGGGTCGAGCGCCGCGTCGCCGAGGTCCGCGCCGAGGCCGCGCGCGAGCTGTCGGTCGCGCAGAGCGAGCGGGACG
>NZ_QURH01000277.1 GCF_003428695.1 Actinomadura logoneensis | reverse complement strand
GGCCCTGGGCCCCGCCGGGCCCGGCACCGCCCCCGAAGGCGACCCTGGCCCCGCCGGGCCCGGCGACCCGGCCGGGGGCGGCGGACGGCCCTGGGTGCTGGTGGAGAAGATCACCGCGCCCGGCGAGGACCTGCCCGCCGACTGGGACTGCGCGGGCACCACCGGCTACGACGCGCTCGGCATGATCGGAGGCCTCTTCCTCGACCCGGCGGGCGAGAAGCCCCTGACCAGGGCCTATGCGGAGTTCACCGGGGGCGCGACCGCGTTCGCCGAGGTCGAGCGCGAGGCCCGCCGGTACGTCGCCGAGCACGGGCTGCGCCCGGAGATCGACCGGCTGCACCGCGTCCTGGTGCGGGCCCGTCCGGCGGACGATCTCGACGCGCTCCGCGCCGCCCTGGTCGAACTGCTCGTGGCGATGCGGGTGTACCGCGCCTACGTCACGCCCGGCGAGGAGCCGCCCGAGCAGGCCCGCCGCGTGCTGGACGAGGCGTCCCGCGAATGCTCCGCGCCGCTCGTGCCGGAGGTCGCGCACGAGGCGCTGCACGGCGACCCGGAGTTCGTCGTCCGGTTCCAGCAGGTCAGCGCGCCGCTGGCCGCCAAGGGCGTCGAGGACACCGCGTTCTACCGCTGGTCGCGGATGGCCGCGCTGAACGAGGTCGGCGGCGACCCCGCCCGGTTCGCCGTCACGCCCGCCGACTTCCACGCGCACTGCCGCCGGGTCGCCGCCGGCAGGCCGCTGAGCCTGACCACCCTGTCCACCCACGACACCAAGCGGCAGGAGGACGTCCGGGCCCGGCTGGCCGTGCTCGCCGAGATCCCGCACGAGTGGGAGAGCGCCGTCCGGGTGTGGCGCGCGCCGTCGTCGCCCCTGGAACCGGACCTGGAGTACCTGATGTGGCAGACGCTCGTCGGGGCGTGGCCGATCACCGAGGAGCGGATGGCCGGATTCCTGACCAAGGCCATGCGCGAGGCCAAGACCAGGACGAACTGGATCACCCCGGACGAGGGGTACGAGCGGGCCGTCCTGGAGTACCTGCACACGGCCCTGTCGTCCGGGACCGCCGAGGAGGTCATCCGGTTCGCCGCCCGGCTGGAGCCCGCGACCCGCGTGAACGCGCTGGGGCAGAAGATCGTCCAGCTCACGGTGCCGGGCGTCCCGGACGTCTACCAGGGCTGCGAGCTGGTCGGCGGCTCCCTGGTGGACCCCGACAACCGCCGGCCGGTCGACTTCGAGCGCCGCCGCGCCGCGCTCGCCCGCCTGGACGACGACGCCCCGCCCGGCGGCCTGGACGACGAGAAGCTGCTGGTCACCTCGCGGGCGCTGCGGCTCCGCCGGGACGAGCCGTCCTGGTTCGCCCCGCCGAGCCCGCACGAGCCGCTGACGGCCGTCGGCCCGGCCGCCGAACACGCCGTGGCCTTCCGCCGGGGCCGGGCCGTCACCGTCGCGACCCGCCTCCCCGTCGCGCTGGACCGGCTCGGCGGCTGGACGTCCACGCTGCTCGACCCGGGCGGCGAGGGGGAGTGGCGCGACCTGCTCACCGGCGAGGTCCACCGGGGGCCCCTGCTGGAGCTGGCCGTCGTGCTGGAACGCATGCCCGTCGCCCTGCTCGTCCCGGAGGACCGCGCATGACCCGCTTCTCCGTCTGGTCCCCGTCCGCCCGGAACGTCGCCGTCGCCCTCACGGCCCCGGACGACCCGGTGACGGTGCCGCTGGCGCCCGCCGGGGACGGCTGGTGGACCGCCGACGTCCCCGGGGCGGGCCACGGCACCGACTACGGCTTCCTGCTGGACGACCGCGACGAGGTGCTGCCCGACCCGCGCTCCGCCTGGCAGCCGCGGGGCGTCCACGCCCCCAGCCGCGTCTACGACCACGACCGGTTCCGCTGGACCGACGGCGCGTGGCGGGGACGTCCGCTCGCCGGTTCGGTGCTCTACGAGCTGCACGTCGGCACGTTCACCCCGGAGGGGACCCTCGACGCCGCCGCCGCGCGCCTCGACCACCTGGTCGAGCTGGGCGTTGACGCCGTGGAGCTGATGCCCCTCGCGGCCTTCTCCGGCCACCACGGCTGGGGGTACGACGGCGTGTGCCTGTGGGCCGTCCACGAGCCCTACGGAGGCCCGGACGCCCTGAAACGGTTCGTCGACACCGCGCACGCCCGGGGGATCGCCGTCGTCCTGGACGTCGTCTACAACCACCTCGGCCCGTCCGGGAACCGCCTCCGGGACTACGGCCCGTACTTCACCGACGCCTACGCCACCCCGTGGGGCGACGCCGTCAACTTCGACCAGGCGGGCTCGGACGGAGTCCGCGCGTTCATGATCGAGAACGCCCTCATGTGGCTGCGCGACTTCCACCTGGACGGCCTGCGGCTGGACGCCGTCCACGCCATCCGCGACCAGCGGGCCGTCCACGTCCTGGAGGAGCTGTCGGCCGCCGTGGACGCGCTGGCCGCCCGGCTCGGCCGCGCGCCGTTCCTGATCGCCGAGTCCGACCTGAACGACCCGCGCGTGATCACGCCGCGCGAGGCGGGCGGGCACGGCGTCAGCGCCCAGTGGGACGACGACGTGCACCACGCCCTGCACGCCCTGCTCACCGGCGAACGCCAGGGGTACTACGTCGACTTCGGCGCGACGCGCACCCTCGCCAAGGCTCTGACCAGCGCGTTCGTCCACGACGGCGGCTACTCGACCTACCGGGGGCGCCGCCACGGCCGTCCGGTCGACCGGGCCCGGACCCCGGCGCACCGCTTCGTCGTCTCGCTCCAGAACCACGACCAGATCGGCAACCGCGCCGCGGGCGACCGGCTCTCCGGCCCGGACGGCTCCGGGCTTCCGCTCGACCGCCTCAAGATCGGCGCGGCGCTGCTGCTGCTCGGCCCGTTCACGCCGATGCTGTTCATGGGCGAGGAGTGGGGCGCGTCCACGCCCTGGTGCTACTTCACCGACCACCGCGAACCCGAGCTCGGCCGCGCCGTCACCGAGGGACGCCGCCGCGAGTTCGCCGACCACGGCTGGCGGGGCGAGGTTCCCGATCCACAGGCTGTGGATACTTTCCGGCGGTCCGTCCTCGACTGGACGGAGCCGGAGGCGGGCCGCCACCGCGAGCTGCTGGAGTGGTACCGCGCGCTGATCGCCCTCCGCCGCGCCCGGCCCGAGTTCACCGACCCCGACCTGACCCGCGTCCGCGTCGAGACGGGCGAGAGGTGGCTGGTCATGCGGCGGGGCGGTCTCCGCGTCGCCGTGAACCTCGGCGACGACCCGCTCGACCTCGGCCCGGGACGGCTCGTCCTGGCGTCCGGCAAGGTCACCGAGACCCCGGCCCCCGCCCCGGCCGAACGGGCGGCCGGCGGGGAAGGGGTGATCAGCGTCGTTGCCGACGCGGTCGCCGTGGTGGCCGATGCCGGCGTTCCCGTGCCGAGGTGACCGGTGATCCGGCACGATGGTGGTGGAGCCGCGAGTGGACCGCCCAGGCGGACAGGGCGGCGAGGGCCGCGCCCATGAGCAGCAGGACCGGGTGCGTCCAGCGCGTCCAGGCGCCCGTGCAGGCGCCCGTGCAGGCGTCCACCAGGGGGAGGCCCCAGACCGCCGTGCCGGTGACTCCCAGCACATTCGCGACGCCCTCGGCGAGCGCGTACCACCACACCCGGACGGACGCCTCCGCGAGGAACCCGGCGGCCCCGCCGAAGGACATGAGAACGGCAAGAATCAGACACACGCCGACATAAGGCGCGTGCTGGAAACCATCGGGCACCAGCAGGAACTGGACGGAGCCGAGCAGGACGAACAGCACCGCTCCCGCCGGCCGGGCCGCGACCGGGTCGAGGGGCGGCACGTGCGGATACCTCCGGGGGTGTGGAGAAATGTCTGCATTCGAGGATGTACTACGAGTGGCAAACCGCAGGTCAAGAGCGCGGCGGTAGCCAGGAAACGTTCATGAATGGCCATACGATCGGTTCATGACCTCAGTACTGCTCGCCGAGGACGACACGTCCATCTCCGAGCCTCTCGCCCGCGCGCTGCGGCGCGAGGGGTACACCGTCGAAGTCAGCCCGGACGGGCCGCAGGCCCTGGAGCGGGCGCTCGGCGGAGGCGTCGACCTGATCGTGCTGGACCTCGGGCTGCCCGAGCTGGACGGTCTGGAGGTCGCGCGTCGGGTCCGCGCGGAGGGCCACGGTGTGCCGATCCTGATCCTGACCGCGCGAGCCGACGAGGTGGACACCGTCGTCGGCCTGGACGCCGGCGCCGACGACTACGTGACCAAGCCCTTCCGGCTCGCCGAGCTGCTGGCCCGCGTCCGGGCCCTGCTGCGCCGCGGCAGCACCGAGACGCCCATCGTGCAGGGCGTGCGGATCGACGCCGAGTCCCGCCGGGCCTGGATGGGCGACCAGGAGCTCCAGCTCACCACCAAGGAGTTCGACCTGCTCCGCGTGCTGGTCCGCGACGCCGGCAAGGTCGTCACGCGGGAGCAGATCATGCGCGAGGTGTGGGACACCAACTGGTGGGGTTCCACGAAGACCCTCGACATGCACATCTCGTGGCTACGGCGCAAGCTCGGCGACGACGCCGGCAGCCCCCGCTACATCACCACCGTGCGGGGCGTCGGCTTCCGGTTCGAGCGCGGCGACTGACCGCTCCCGCCGCGCCGTCCGCGCGGACCGGCCACGACGGCCGGCCGGGCCACCGGTCAGGACGGGCGCGGCGCCCCAGGGGATCGGGCGCCGCGAACGCACCGGCCCGGTCGCCGTGCCCGTCCCGAGCGGCCACGGCGACCGGCCACCGGGTACCTGACCGCCGGGGCCCGACCACCGGGGGTTCGATCACCGGGGGTTCGACCACCGGGGGTTCGACCACCGAGGAGCGGCGGCCACCGGGGGAGCGGCGGTCGACGGCCTCACGGGTCCGGGACCGACGGCCTCACGGGTTCCGGACCGGCGGACGGCCGGGCCGGGTGCGGCGGCGGGAGTCCGTCCGCCGCACCGACAACAGGAAGAGCTACGGGACACGTGATTTGGGTGGAGCGCATACCCTGCGCCGAGGGCGCGGAGCGCATCCGCCGTCTTCGCGTGTCCCGCCGGACCCGTGAGGGTCCTCCCGGCACCTAGCGCCGCGTGGGCCGCATGCCCGCACGGCTCCTCCCCGCGTGCCGGGGCCGCACCGTTCGTACACCACCTCCGCGCCGCCCGGGGGAACGGGGGTCGTCCCCTCCGGCCGCGCGGTCAACGTCCAACCCGTACGGGGGCCGGGCCGTCCCGAGCGGTTCCGGCGCACCGCCTCTCGTTGAGGAGGCCCGATGAGGCGCCGACTGCTCCTGTCGACGCTCGCCGTGGCGATCGTCGCGATCCTGCTGCTCGGCATACCCCTCGCCTACGCCACCAACAAGCTCATCTACGAGGAGGCGAAGCAGGCGCTCGAGCGCGAGGCCAGCTCCATCGTCGGCGGCGTCGGCTTCAGCCTGGAGTCGCACCAGCCCGTCACCCGCGACAAGATCGCGCAGGAGTACCCCGGCCGGTACATCGTCATCACCCTGCCGGACAACCGGACGGTCACCGCGGGCACCCCGCCCCGCAGCGTGGACGACCAGCTCACCGCCACGGCGACCGTGTCCGGCGTGCACGTCCAGGTGGCGCAGCCCGCCCAGCAGGTGCGGGACGAGGCGCTCCGGCAGATGCTGCTGATCGGCAGCCTGGCCGCGCTCGGCGTCGCGGTGACCGTGGGACTCGCGATGTTCCAGGCCCGCAAGCTCACCCTGCCGCTGATCGACCTCGCCGAGACCGCCGACCGGCTCGGCACCGGGAACGCCCGGCCGCGCCGCCGCCGGTACGGCATCCCCGAGGTGGACCGGGTCGCCGAGGTGCTCGACAACAGCGCCGTCCGGATCGCCGACCTGCTCGCCGCCAGCCGCGAGTTCGCCTCCGACGCCAGCCACCAGCTCCGCACCCCGCTGACCGCGCTCACCATGCGGCTGGAGGAGATGATCGAGGCCGCCGACTACCCGGACGTCGTCCGGGAGGAGGGCGCGGCGGCGATCGCGCAGACCGAGCGGCTGGTCGCGGTGGTCGAGCAACTGCTCGCCCGCGCCCGGCACGACCGGACGGGCGGCGCCGTGGCCGCGCCGATCGACCAGATCATCGAGCAGCAGGTGGAGGAGTGGCGGCCGATCTTCCGCCGGGACGGCCGGGACATCCGGATCATCGGCGAGCAGGGCCTGGTCGGCATGACCACGCCCGAGGGCCTCTCCCAGATCGTCGCGACCCTGCTGGACAACTCGCTGGTGCACGGCGACGGCGTCGTCACGATCAACACCAAGCAGGGCGCCGCGTCGGTCGTGGTGGAGATCGGCGACCAGGGCACCGGCATCCCGCCCGACCTGGAGCCCCGGATCTTCGAGCGCAGCGTCAGCGGTGGCCAGGGCACCGGCCTCGGCCTCTACCTGGCCCGGTCGCTCGCGGCGGTGGACGGCGGACGGCTCGAACTGATCCAGTCCCGTCCGGCGACCTTCGGGATCTTCCTGCGCCAGGCGTCCGAGGCCAGGCTCGCCGAGGAGCGCGTGGTCATCGGCCCGGTCTGAGCCCGGAGCCGCGCGGGCGGGCGTCCGCGACGGACGGCGACCGAGGGCGGCGTGCGGATCAGGTGTTCAGGCTTGCGGATCAGGTGTTCAGCGGGGTGCGGGAGAACTCGGCCATGCCCTCGGGCTGCGTGCGGGACGGCTCCAGCGGCGTGCTCGCGCCGGTGGGGGCCCCGTCCTGGACGGCGCGGGCGGCGGCCGGGTCGGGCAGGCCGCCGGCGGTGACGGGCGGGGCGCCCTCGGGCAGGAAGACCCACTTCTTGTAGGCCCAGTAGCGGAAGAGGGTCGCGACGCCGGTGCCGACGACCAGGGACGCGTTGTAGGCGATCCAGCCGCGCTGGTCGAGCGCGAACTTGACGAAGCCCTGGATGAGCCAGGTGATCAGCAGTCCGACGCCGTTGAGCACGAAGAAGGTCACGTACTCGCGGCCCATGCCGCTCTGCTCGCGGTGGCGGAACGTCCAGTACCGGTTGGCGAGGTAGGCGAACGTGGCGGCCACGACCGTGCCGACGCCCGTGGACGTGAGCTCGCCGACTCCGAAGCCCACGTGGAGCAGGTTGCCGAGGCCCGTGGTGATCACGAACGCGAGGGCGCCGATGCTGCCGAACTTCGCCAGTTCGTGCACGATGTGCGCGAACCGTCGGTAGAGATTGGCGACAAAGCTCACGTAAGGGACCCGTCCTTCCGGACCTCGGTACTGCGGGTGTTGCGGTCGGCGGTGGCAGGGCTCGGGCTCTGGGCTCCGGCCGGTGGGTGAACCGTCGAGGCACATCGAGAATAGACGCAAGCCGCCTCCGCGGCGCCAGAACAAGAACGTTTCGCCGTAACCGCTCAGTTCCCCTGCATGCCCCGGACTTCTCCGGACTTACCTCCTTGGACGTACTGATTACCCAAAGAGTTCATGCCCGTCGATTTCGGGCCTGATCGGAGTGTCCCCCGTGTCGGCGCCCGATACCCTTCTCTGCGTGAGAGACGCAGCTCAGAGCGGTGGCGACGCCGCGGGCCGGACCCCCGTGGTCGGCATGGCCGGAGGCGGGCAGCTCGCCCGGATGACCCAGCAGGCGGCGATCGCGCTCGGCGTGTCGCTGCGGGTGCTGGCCGGATCGGCGGACGACTCGGCGGCCCGGGTGACGCCCGGCACGTCCGTCGGCGACGACCGGTCCGAAGCCGACCTGACGGCGTTCGCCGCGGACTGCGACGTGCTCACCTTCGACCACGAGCACGTCCCCGGCCCGCACATCGAGGCCGTCGAGGCGTCCGGGGTGCCGTGCCGGCCGAGCGCGGACGCCCTCCGGCACGCCCAGGACAAGCTGGTCATGCGCGAGCGGCTGAGCGGCTTCGGCGCGCCCTGCCCGGCGTTCGCCCCCGTCCCGGACCGGGCGGCGCTGGAGCGGTTCGCCGGCGAGCACGGCCTCCCGCTGGTGCTCAAGGCCACCCGCGGCGGCTACGACGGCAAGGGCGTCTGGGTGGTCAAGGACCTGGACGACCCCCAGGTCGCCGAACTGCTCGGCCAGGACGTCCCGCTGATGGCCGAGGAGATGGTCTCCTTCCGCCGCGAGATCGCCGCGCTCGTCGCCCGCTCGCCCTACGGGCAGGGCGCCGCGTACCCGGTGGTCGAGACCGTCCAGGAGGACGGGATCTGCGTCGAGGTGATCGCGCCCGCGCCCGGCCTGTCGTCCGACCGCGCCGAGCAGGCGCAGCGCCTCGCCCTGGACATCGCCGACAAGCTGGGCGTGACGGGGCTGCTGGCGGTCGAGCTGTTCGAGACCGAGGACGGCCTGCTGGTCAACGAGCTGGCGATGCGTCCGCACAACTCGGGGCACTGGACGATCGAGGGCGCCCGCACCTCGCAGTTCGAGCAGCACCTGCGCGCCGTCCTGGACCTGCCGCTCGGCTCGACCGAGCCCGCCGCCCGCTGGACGGTCATGGCGAACGTCCTCGGCGGCGACGACCTGGACCTGTACTCCCGGTACTTCCACGTGATGGCGCACGACCCCGGCGTCAAGATCCACTTCTACGGCAAGCACGTCCGGCCGGGGCGCAAGATCGGGCACGTGACCGTCCTCGGCGACGACCTGGCCGACCTGCGCGAACGCGCCCGGCACGCCGCCGACTACCTGCGCTGGGGCCCCGCCATGGCGGACCGCGCGACCGCGAAGGAGAACGCCGGATGAGCACCCCCGTCGTGGGCGTCGTGATGGGCAGCGACTCGGACTGGCCGGTCATGAAGGCCGCCGCCGAGGCCCTGGAGGAGTTCGGCGTCCCGTACGAGGCGGACGTGGTGTCCGCGCACCGGATGCCGCACGAGATGATCGCCTACGGCACGGACGCGGCGTCCCGCGGCCTCAAGGTGATCATCGCCGGGGCGGGCGGCGCGGCCCACCTGCCCGGCATGCTGGCGTCGGTGACGCCGCTGCCGGTGATCGGCGTCCCGGTGCCGCTGAAGTACCTGGACGGCATGGACTCGCTGCTGTCGATCGTCCAGATGCCCGCCGGCGTCCCGGTCGCGACCGTCGCGGTCGGCGCGGCCCGGAACGCCGGGCTGCTGGCCGCCCGGATCCTCGCCGCGAACGACGAGGACCTGCGGGCGAAGATGGAGGCGTTCCAGCAGGAGCTCAAGGCCCAGGCCCAGGCGAAGGGCGCCCGCCTCCGCGAATCCCTCTGACCTCCGGGTCAGGAACGGAGCAGGTCGATCACGCCGGTGGTGCCCTCGTCGGGGTGGCCGTCGGCGAGGCGGCGCTCCATGAGCGCCGTGAACGGGGTGATCAGCTCGGCGCTGACGCCCCGCTCCTCGGCCGTCCGCAGCAGCGTGGCGTTCCCCTGCACCATCATCGCCAGGTTGGACGTCACGCCGAGCGTGTAGTCGCCGCTCTCCAACTGGGCGGCGACGCCGTGCGTGTACCCGGCCATGGCGGTCAGCCACTCGACCAGGAGCGCCGCGAACCCGGACGGCGGGACGTCCGTGCCGCGCATGAGCGCGAACGCGTGGGACACCCCGGCGAACATGCCGGTCATCGCGCTCAGGAGCGCCACGTCGTGCAGCGCGGCCGAACCGGGGTCCTCGCCTACGTACCGGGCGCCCGCCGGGACGCTCAGCGCCTTCTGTGCCTCCTCGAAGAGCTCCCCGGAGCCGCTGTAGAACACGTACCCGCCGGACTCCGGGACGCCGATCATCGGCGGGACGGCCATGATCCCGCCGTCCAGGTAGCGGGCGGCGCCGCGTCCGGCGGCCCAGGCGGCGCGTGCGCGGGCCTGCTCCGGCGTGCCGGTCGTGAGGTTGACCAGGTCCTTCCCGGTGAGGTCGGCGTCCGCCAGGGCCTCCTCCACGGACGCGTCGTCCAGCAGGCAGACGACGACGAGCGGGCTCGCGGCGACGGCCTCGGCGGCGGACGCGGCGGCCTTGGCGCCCTCGGCGGCGAGCGGCTCGGCGCGGCTGGCGGTGCGGTTCCAGACGGTCAGCTCGTATCCGGCGGACAGCCAGGAGCGCGCGACGGCCGCGCCCATCGCGCCGAGTCCCAGCATGGTGATCTTCTTGGTGTCGGTGCTCATGCCGTCCAGCCTGGCGGTTCGTTCGCAATGCGAACAGTACGCACTTCAAGGTGCGTGGTTACCCTGGCGTTAGTGATCAGGCTGGGAGGGCGGCGGAGATGCGGGTGATGCGGCGGCCGAGCGCGCACGAGTGCGGACTGGACGCGGCGATGGAGATCGTCGGGGGCAAGTGGAAGGTGTCCATCCTGTGGGCGCTGGGCGTGCGCGTGCACCGCTTCGGCGAACTGCGCCGGGCGCTCCCGGGCATCACCGAGAAGGTCCTCGCGGCCCAGCTCCGCGAGCTCATCGAGGACGGCATCGTCCACCGCGAGGAGCTGGACGAGGTGCCGCCGCGCGTCGAGTACTCCCTCACCCCGCGCGGCGCCGCCCTCAACGACGCGCTCGCGCCCCTGGGAGCCTGGGGCAGCGAGCACGTCCTCGGCCGCGAGAGGGTGTGATCAGCGGCGCAGCGCCCACTCGACGCCGGGGCAGCGGTCCATGACGACGTCCAGCCCGGCGTCCCGCGCGCGCCGCGCCGCGTCCTCGTCGACGACGTCGAGCGGCATCCACACCGCCTTCGCGCCGGCGGCGACAGCCTCGTCCACCACGGCCCCGGCGAACTCCGTCCGCCGGTAGATGCCCACCACGTCGATCTCGTCCGGCACCTCGGCGAGCGACGCGTACCCGCGCTCGCCGAGCACCTCGCCCGCCGCCGGATGCACCGGCACGATCCGCTTGCCGCGCTGCTGCAGCAACCGCGCCTGCTGGAAGGCGTCCCGCTCGGGATTGTCGGAGAGCCCCACGAACGCCCACGTCCGGGACTCGTTCAACAGCTTCTTGATCACCTGCTGGTCAGCGAACTCCGCACTCATGCCACCCACAACCCCGCATCCCGCCCCGCACTTCCCGCCGCAAGGAGGTCAACGCCCCTCGCGCCGGACCCTGAGCAGATCCCCGGGCTGGCAGTCCAGCACCTCGCACAGCCTGGTCAGCGTCGAGAAGCGGATCGCCCGCGCCCGGCCGTTCTTGAGCACCGAGAGGTTCACCACCGAGACGCCCACCAGCTCGGAGAGCTGCGTCAACGTCATCCCCCGCGCGGCCAGCAACGCGTCCAGGCCCACCTCGACGGCGTGGTCGTCGCCGCTCACACCGTCCCCTCCAGGTCCTCGCGCATCTCCACGCCCATCCGCAGGATCCGCGCGACGGCCAGCAGTCCCAACCCCGTGAGGACCAGGCTGAACTGGAAGCCGAACCAGCCGAGCGGGTCGAGGTCCGCGGTCCGGTACATGCCGTCGATCAGGGACGTGCGCGCGGCCTCCTCGGCCGTCTTGGCGACCACGCCCCCGACCGCGAGCCACCAGCCGAGGACCTGGAGCCGGCGGACGTTGCCCGGATGGAACGGCCCTGCCTGGGCCGCGTGCCGCACCAGCCGCCAGAGCATCAGGATCGCCGCGAAGTACAGGACGAACGACGGCAGCTGGGTCGCCACGTTCAGGGCCCGCTGACCGAACGAAGGGTCGTTCACGCAGAGGCTGAGGCCGCTCTGACTGGCCACCACTCCCGGCTTGAACAGCGACGGCAGGTGGTCCGCGCCACTGTCGAAGGAGGGTGAGTCGTCCCTGACGCAGATGGTCCGCTCGCCGAACCCGAGGAGGGTGCCGGAGCCGAACACCATGGTGAGTGAGCTGAGGACCAGGAACGAGGTCATCACCTTGACCAGGACGTCCAGTGTCACGTCGAGGGGACGAAGGGGATTGCGCGCGGCGCGCCGGAGGGGTGTGGCGGTCAACGGGAGCTCCATATCGAAAGTCGTTGTTATCGACATTCGATAACAACGACTTTCGATATGTCAACCCGATGCGGCAGCGGCGAACCCGGCGGCCGGGCCGAGCGCGCGTTGGGCGGGGCAACAAAAAAGCTCTTGGCTGGTCGCCGGGGGCGACCAGCCAAGAGCGGGGTCATCGGGTCAGGGGCGGCCGAGGGCTCGGTAGTTCCAGCCGGCGGCGCGCCAGTGGTCCGGGTCGAGGGCGTTGCGGCCGTCCACGATGTTCTTCTCGGCGACGACCTCGGCGAGCGCGTGCGGGTCCATCTCGCGGAACTCCGACCACTCGGTGAGCAGCAGGACCACGTGGGCGCCGCGGGCGGCGTCCGGCGCGGACGGGCCGAAGTTCAGCGTGGGCTGGGCGCGGCGCGCGTTCGGCATGGCCTTCGGGTCGTAGACGGTCACGCGGGCGCCCTGGCCGCGGATGGACGCCGCGACGTCCAGGGCCGGGGAGTCGCGGACGTCGTCGGAGTCGGGCTTGAAGGCCGCGCCGAGGACGCCGACCGTCCGGCCGATGAAGGACCCGCCGAGCAGCTCGCGCGCCAGGTCCACCATGCGGATCCGGCGGCGGATGTTGATCTCGTCCACCTCGCGCAGGAAGGTGAGCGCCTGGTCGGCGCCCAGCTCGCCCGCCCGGGCCATGAAGGCGCGGATGTCCTTCGGCAGGCAGCCGCCGCCGAAGCCGAGGCCGGGGCCGAGGAACTTGCCGCCGATGCGGTCGTCGTGCGACAGCGCCTCCGAGAGTTTGGTCACGTCCGCGTGCGCGGCCTCGCACACCTCGGCCATCGCGTTGATGAACGAGATCTTGGTCGCGAGGAACGCGTTCGCGGCGACCTTGACCAGCTCGGACGTCGGGTAGTCGGCGACGACGAACGGGGTGCCCTCGGCGATCATCGAGGCGTAGACCTCGCGGAGCGTCTTCTCCGCCAGCGTCGCGGCCTCGGCGTCGGACGGCAGCCCGACGACGATCCGGTCCGGGTGCAGCGTGTCCTTGACGGCGAAGCCCTCGCGCAGGAACTCGGGGTTCCAGGCGAGGACGGCGTCCTCCCCGGCGGGCGCGGTGGCGGCCAGCTTCCGGGCGAGCCGCCCGGCCGTCCCCACGGGTACGGTCGACTTGCCCACGACCAGGCACGGCCGGTCGAGATGGGGCGCCAGCGCGTCGACGGCGGCGTCCACATAGGTCATGTCGGCGGCGTACTCGCCTTGCTTCTGCGGCGTCCCCACGCAGATGAAGTGGACGTCCCCGAACTCCGCCACCTCCTCGAACGAGGTGGTGAAGCGCAGCCGTCCGTTCTCCAGGTTCCGCCGCAGGACGGGCTCCAGCCCCGGTTCGTAGAAGGGCAGGTCCCCCGCGGCCAACCGGGAGATCTTCTCCCGGTCCACGTCCAGACCCAGGACCTCGAATCCGAGATCGGCCATGCAGGCCGCGTGCGTCGCGCCCAGGTAGCCCGTCCCGATCACGGTCAGGCGGTGCGTCAAAGCCCTTCCTCCTGTCTAGTCCGTCCCCCGACGTGTTGCCGCCTCCCAGCAAGACTTGCCCGCTCAGATGCGGGGTCCCTGCACCGGACGGGAAGTGTACCGGCGGGTAGCATTCGCGCTATGAGTCCCGACTTTCCCGCGTACGCACCCTCGGAGGAGCACGAGATGCTCCGCCAGACGGTCCGCGAGCTCGCCGATGCCAAGATCGCCCCGTTCGCGGCGGCGGTCGACGAGGAGTCCCGCTTCCCCCAGGAGGCCCTGGACGCGCTGGTGCAGAACGAGCTGCACGCGGTGCACGTCCCGGAGAGCTACGGGGGCGCCGGGGCCGACGCCCTGGCCACCGTGATCGTCATCGAGGAGGTCGCCCGCGCGTGTGCCTCCTCCTCGCTGATCCCGGCGGTGAACAAGCTCGGCACGGTTCCGGTCCTGCTGTCCGGCTCCGAAGAGCTGAAGAAAAAGTATCTGACTCCGGTGGCCAAGGGCGAGGCCATGTTCTCGTACGCCCTCTCGGAGGCCGACGCGGGGTCGGACGCGGCGGGCATGAAGACCCGCGCGGTGCGGGACGGCGACCACTACGTCCTCAACGGCGCCAAGATGTGGATCACCAACGCCGGAGTGTCGGAGTACTACACGGTCATGGCCGTGACCGACCCCGCGAAGGGCGCCAAGGGCATCTCGGCGTTCGTCGTGGAGAAGTCGGACGAGGGCGTCTCCTTCGGCCCGAAGGAGAAGAAGCTCGGCATCAAGGGCTCCCCGACCCGCCAGGTCATCCTGGAGAACGTCCGCATCCCCGCGGACCGGATGATCGGCGCCGAGGGCACCGGCTTCAAGACCGCCCTCGCCACCCTGGACCACACCCGCATCACCATCGCGGCCCAGGCCCTCGGCATCGCCCAGGGCGCCCTCGACTACGCCGTCGGCTACGTCAAGGAGCGCAAGCAGTTCGGCAAGCCCATCGCCGACTTCCAGGGCGTCCAGTTCATGCTGGCCGACATGGCGATGCGCCTGGAGGGCGCCCGCCAGCTCACCTACCACGCCGCGATCAAGTCCGAGCGCGCCATGCACGGCGAGAAGGTCCCGGACCTGACCTTCGTCTCGTCCGCCTGCAAGTGCCTCGCCTCGGACGTCGCGATGGACATCACCGTCGACGCCGTCCAGCTCCTCGGCGGCTACGGTTACACCCGCGAGTTCCCCGCCGAGCGCATGATGCGCGACGCCAAGATCACCCAGATCTACGAGGGAACCAACCAGATCCAGCGCATGGTCATGGCCCGCCAGCTCCTCAAGTAGGGCTTCGAGGACGCGCCCCGGCTCCTGTGGGAGTCGGGGCGCGTTCTGTGTCGGCAGGCTTTCGGCGACCGGTTACTTGCAGAGTTTGTCGCTGGCGGTCTTGGCCTCCACGTGGGTGTTCGGGTCGCTGGGGGAGGCGGTCGCGGACGGGGACGTCGTGGGCGTGATGTGGACCTTCTTCGCGCCGGTCCAGTCGTCGCCGACCAGGACCTGGATGCGCGAGCCCAGGCCGTCCACCTGCTTGAGCTTGGCGCCGGGGATGGCCGCCGCGAGCGTCTTGGCCGAGTCGGCGCGGGACGCGCCGTACTGGATCAGGGTGGTGGAGCGCCCGCGCTCGGCGATGCCGGGGACGACCGTGACCTGGAAGCCGACCTCGCGCAGGTCGCCGCCGGCGCGGGCGGCGAGCCGGGGGGTGCCGACGGCGTTCAGGACGCGGACGTCGATGTCCTTCGGTGCGACGGTCGGGGCGTCGGGGTCTGCGGTCGGGGACGCCGCCGGGGTGGTGGGGGAGGGCTTCGCCGGCGGCTCGGTCAGCGGCTGGTCGCGCCGGATGCGGGTGAACAGGTCGTCCGCCGCGGACTTGTCCCACTGGACGGTGGACTGCGGCTGCGCCTGGTTCCACAGGACGACGTTGTAGCCCGGGTTCGACAGCGGGACCTTCGCGAAGGTGACGTGGTCGGTCGAGACGCCCTTCATCTGGTCGGCGAGCTTCGGCAGGTCGTCGGCGAGCTTGCGGTCCACGCGCAGGGAGTGCAGGGCCGCGTTCAGGAACTTGGTCGACTTCACCGGGTCGCTCAGCGTCCGGCTGCTGAGGGCCTGCTTCATGAGGGACGCGATGAACGCCTGCTGCCGGTCGATGCGGCCGAGGTCGGTGCCGTCGCCGAGGGTGTAGCGGGCGCGCGAGTAGGCGAGCGCCTTCAGGCCGTCCACGTGCGACTTCCCGGCCGGGAGGGCGAGGCCGGACTTCGGGTCGTTGACCGCCTGCTCGGTGCAGACGTCCACGCCGCCGAGCGAGTCGACCATGTTCACGAAGCCGTAGAAGTTGACCTCGACGTAGTGGTCGATGGGGACGCCGGTGGCCTGCTTGATCGTCGCGACCGTGAGGTCGGGGCCGCCGAACTGGTAGGCCCAGGTCAGCTTGCCGTACCGGGCCGGGACCTCCGCGCCCTTGGCGCCCTCGGACCCGTTCGACTTGTGCGCCGGGATCTGCACGTAGGAGTCGCGCGGCAGGCTCACCACGCTGACCTTGTCGTGGTCGCGGTTCACGTGGACGAGCAGCATGGTGTCCGACCGCTCGCCCGGCTCATGGCCGAGCTTGGCCCTACGCTGCTGCTCGCGGGTCAGGCCCTCGCGCCGGTCGACGCCCGCGACCAGGATGGTCATCGCGCCCTTCGGCGCGTCCTTGCCGCCGCCGAGGCCACCGACCGACACCTTGTCGATCGTGCCGGTCACGTAGTTCTGGAACGCCCACGCGGCGCCGGACGTGAGCAGCACGAACGCCGACATGGTGCCGGTGACGGCCAGGAACCGCCGCTGCCGCCGCGCGCTCATCACGGCGCGCGGGCCGAGCGCGGGGGGCGTCCCCCGGTCCGGACGGCGCGGGCCGCGCGGGGTGTCGACGGTCACCCTGGGAGCGGGCACGCCGTCCACGGTGACCCCGTCGATCTCGCCGTCCTCGGCGGCCGGGGAGCCCGTCGGCACCCCTCCCGGCCTGGGCCGGAAGTACCGCTCCAGCGGGTCGTCGTCCCCCCGCCCACCGCCGCGGGTCGAGCCGTGCCCGTCCGTCATGCTGGCCGCCGCCTCCTACACCGCTTGCCGACGTGAGTCCGCACCACTCTAAAGTGGACGACGCCGAATCGTTCGCTACCTGGACCTCGTGTCCTTGCAGTAACGTGGCGCCGACTTGACCCGCCTTGGACCCCAGGACCCGATGAACCCGCCTTCGCACACCCAGAGCGACCTGCAGGACGTCCGTTCCGCCCAGCACGCCGAACGCACCTGGCCTGCGGTGTCGGTGGTCATGCCGGTGCTGAACGAGGAACGCCACCTCGACGACGCGGTCCGGCACACCCTGACCCAGGACTACCCCGGCGAGCTGGAGCTGGTGCTCGCGGTCGGGCCGTCCCGCGACCGGACCGAGGAGATCGCGCGCGGGCTCGCCGCGTCCGACCAGCGGATCCGCGTGGTCCCGAACCCCACCGGGCGGACGCCGCAGGGGCTGAACATCGCGATCCGCGCGTCCCAGTACTCGATCATCGTCCGGGTGGACGGCCACTCGCTGCTGCCGCCGGACTACGTCCGGGCCGCCGTCGAGACGATGGAGCAGACCGGTGCGGACAACGTCGGCGGGATCATGGCCGCCGAGGGCGTGACGCCGTTCGAGCAGGCCGTGGCGCGGGCGATGACGTCCAAGCTGGGGGTCGGCAACGCGCGGTTCCACACCGGCGGCGAGCCGGGCGAGGTCGAGACCGTCTACCTCGGGACGTTCCGGCGCAGCGCGCTGGAGCGGGTCGGGTTCTACGACGAGACGTTCGTCCGCGCGCAGGACTGGGAGATGAACCACCGGATCCGGCAGACCGGCGGGAGGATCTTCTTCACCCCGCGGATGAAGGTCACCTACCGGCCGCGGCCGAACCTGCGGGCGCTGGCCAAGCAGTACTACCACACCGGCCGCTGGCGCCGGGTGGTCGGCCGCGAGCACCAGGGCACGCTCAACCTGCGCTACCTCGCGCCGCCGCTGGCGGTCGTGGCGATGGTCGCGGGCGCGGTGGCCGGGGCGTTCGGGTTCTGGCCGGGCTGGATCCTGCCCGGCGGGTACGCGCTGGCGATGATCGCCGGGGCGGCCGTGGAGGGCCGCGGGCTGCCGTTCGCCGCGTGGCTGCGGCTGCCGCTGGTGTTCGCGACCATGCACGTCTCGTGGGGCGTCGGCTTCCTGACCAGCCCGCCCGGACTCGGACAGTCCAAACCGAACAAAAGCTGACAGTTTCCCCCAAAGGGACTGTGATCTTGGAACCTCCGGGGCTAGGTTGACCGACCAGGCTCAGCCCCCGGAGGTTTTCCATGTCCAACGGAGCCCGACACGCCCTCGGTGTGCTGGCGGGGGTCCTCGCGATCCCCGCGCTCGGCGCGCTGCTGATCTTCGGCGCGCACCGGATCAACCGGCAGCAGAGCGTGATCGCCCGGACGTACCGGGACGGATCCGTCACGGACGGGCTGCTCGTCCTGGGCCTCCTGGTGGCGACCGGGCTGCTGGTGGCGCTGCTGTGCGGCTCCCGGCTGTCGCCCCTCGCCTCGCTCATCGCGGGCGCGCCGCTGCTCGGCGTGGGCGCCTTCTCGGCGGTCCGTCCGGTGCAGGCGTTGGCGAAGCTGGACGACCTGCCCGGCGGCAAGGGGCAGTACGGCATGGACGCCGCGTTCCTCGCGCGCAGCGGCATAGTGCTGCTGGTGGGCGCGGTGCTCTTCCTCGCGTCCTTCCCGCCGTCGCGGTGGCGCGGCCGTGCCAGGGGCGACTCGCTCCCGTTCTCCGAGGCCGCCGGCGATCGTCCGGCCGCCGAGGCGTGGAGTCCGCCTCCCGGCATGCCGATGGTGTCCGGGCACGAGGCCCCGCCGCTCTTCGACGGCCAGGCGGCGCCGTCTCACGCACACGAGCCCGGCGGACGGCCCGGCGGCGGACGGCCCGGCCCGGCTGAGCCCCGGGGCGGCGAGTGGACGCAGGCTTTCGGCGGCGAGGGGCGCTGACCGTCTCCCGCCCGTCCCGTTCTCGACGTAGGAACCGGACGCCGCCGACCGGCGTCCGAGCGGTCGGTCCTGTCGCCCGGGGCCGCTCCTCTGGAGGTGGTACATGACCAACGGTGCCCGGCACGGGCTCGGCGCGCTCATCGGCCTCGTCGCGACCCCGGTGCTCCTCGCCTGGTTCGGCCTGCTGGCGGACCGGGAGTACGAGTGGCGCACGAGGATCATGGTCCGGTACATCACGAAGGGAACGGGCGGGCAGGGGCTCGTCCTCATCCTGCTGCTGGTGGTGACGGCGGTGCTGCTCGGCGCGCTCTGCATGCGCCGCCTGTCACCGCTGGCGTCCCTGATCCCCGGCGTGGTGCTGGGCGTGGTGAACGCCGTCTGGCTGGTCGACCCGTACTCCGTCATGAAGAGCATCGGCGGTTCGGGCGGGCGGCTCTGGCTGATGCACTTCTTCGACCTGCTCTCCACCGGGCTGGTGCTGCTCGCGGGCGGTGTGCTGGTCGCGATGTCCGCCGCGCCGGGCCGGTGGCGGGGCCGCGACGACGCGCCGGTCGTCAGGGCGAACGAGGCTTTCTCGATGGTCGGCTGGCCGGGCGGCCCCGAGCACCCGGGTCCGGCGACGCCGGGACACGGAATGCCCGGCTACGGGATGCCGGGCCCCTCCGGGACGCCCGGTTCCGGGACGCCCGGGATGCCGGGGCCGGGGGCGACGGGGGCAGGGGCGCCGGGGCCGGGGGCTTCGCCGGGGCCGTTCGGGCACCCGCCCGCGTACCCGCCCGCGCCGCCCCCGCAGGACC
>NZ_QURH01000275.1 GCF_003428695.1 Actinomadura logoneensis | reverse complement strand
GCGTCCAGGGCGGCGCGCACCGTCCGACGTCCGCGCGGTCCGCGACGGCACGGCCGGCGGCCGCGTCCGCCGCGTCCGCCGTGTCCGGCCCGCGCGTGCCGGGCACCTGCGACGCGTCCGGGTTCGCCTCGGCCGTTCCCGGCGCCGGCGGGGTCACCCCGTCGGTGAGCACAGCGTGTCCCGGCGGTCGAGGACGAAGTCCGCCACCTCCGCGACGCCCGTGCCGGTCAGGCAGTCGGTGAGGATGACGCGGCCGTCCCCGCGCACGGCGTGCGCGTCCCGCTCCATGACCGCCAGGTCCGTGCGCACGTACGGCGCGATGTCGATCTTGTTGATGACCAGCAGGTCGGAGTCGGTGGTGCCGGGCCCGCGCTTGCGCGGCATCTTCTCGCCCTCCGCCGTGTCCAGGACGAAGACGAACACGTCGGCGAGCGCCGGGCTGAAGGTGAGCGTCAGGTTGTCGCCGCCGCTCTCGAACAGCAGGACGTCGATGTCGGGGAACCGGTCGAGCAGCTCGGCCGCCGCCGCCAGGTTCATGGTCGGGTCGTCCCGGACGGCGGTGTGCGGGCACGCGCCCGTCTCGACGCCCACGACGCGGTCGGCGTCCAGGATCCCGGCGAGGGCGCGCCGCACGTGCCGCGCGTCCTCCTGCGTGTAGATGTCGTTGGTGATGACGCCGGGCCGGCGGCCCCGGTCGACCAGCAGCGGGACCAGCGCCTCGATCAGCGCCGTCTTGCCCGACCCCACCGGTCCGCCGATTCCGATCTTGTAGACCTGCTCCAGGTGCATGCCCGTCCTCCGTGTCCGTCGGGTCAGGTGATGAACAGCCGGGCCTCGGCCCGTTCGTGCGCGGCGGCGACCACGTCGCCGAGCGGCGTCGAGGAGTGCAGCTCCGTCCGGTGCCGGACCGCCAGTGCCGCCTCCGTCGCGCGGACGATCTCCGGACGCAGCGCGCGCAGCAGGGCCTGCGCCCGCCGGAAGTCGCTCCGGCCGAGCCGCACCGCCGCCGACGCGCAGCTCGCCGCCAGGGCGTACAGGTCCCCGGCCACGGCGTCGCGGACGGGCACCCCCAGCCCCGCGTGCACCGCCCCCACGACGACCGCGTGGTTGCCGGGCGCCGCGCCCTCCGCCACGAGCCGCCCGAGGCGTTCGGCGGGCTCCGACGCGAAGGCCGGTCCGGCGAGGGCGAGGACCTGCCGTCCGGTCCGCACCGAGGCGGTGCGCTGCTCCCGGGTGAGCTTGATCGCGTGCAGCCTGCGGTCGGTCGCCACGACCTCGTCCCAGTCGCCGGCGGCGACCGCGCGGTGCGTCAGCGCCAGCGCCGCCGCGTCCGCCGTGCCCGCCGCCCGGACGACGCCGGACACCAGGTCCCGGACGTCCTCCGCCCCGACGAGCCGCAGCTGGACGTAGCCCTCCAGGCCGTGCGAGAGCGTGTAGAGCCCGCTGGGGAACCCCGAGTCGGTGAGCTGGAGCTGCGCCAGCAGCGCCTCCGCCCCCCGCTCGGGGCTCGGCGCCGGCCCTCGCTCCGGGCTCGGCGCGGGCCCCGGGCCGCGGCGGCTCATGCGATGAAGTAGAGCCGGTTCAGCGGCAGCCACGAGGCCGGTTCGATGGTGGCGGGCTCCCCGTCCACGGTGACCTTGTACGTCTCGGGGTCCACGTCGACCTGGGCCACCGACGAGTTGAACATCATGTGCCGCTTGTCCACCGTCCGGCACTGCCGGACGGGACGGACCAGCCGCTCCAGGCCCAGTCGCTCCGGAACGCCCTCGGCGATCGCGGCGCTCGACATGAACGTCACGCACGTCTCGCGCAGCGCCCTGCCCATCGCCCCGAACATGGGCCGCAGGTACACCGGCTGCGGCGTGGGCAGCGAGGCGTTCGGGTCGCCCATCTGCGCCCAGCTGATCAGCCCGCCCTTGACCACCATGAACGGCTTGACCGCGAACGAGTGGACGGGCCACAGCACGATGTCGGCGAGCTTGCCGTCCTCCAGCGAGCCGATCGTGTCGGCCAGCCCGCTGGCCCGGGCCGGGTTGATGGTGAGCTTGGACAGGTAGCGCAGCACGCGGTGGTTGTCGTTGCGCGCCGAGTCCTCCGGCAGCGGCCCCCGCTTGTCCTTGCAGTGGTGCGCGACCTGGAAGGTGCGCGTGAACGACTCACCCACCCGTCCCATGGCCTGCGAGTCCGAGCCGACGATGCTGATGACGCCGAGGTCGTGCAGGACGGTCTCGGCGGCGATCGTCTCGGCCCGCACGCGGCTCTCGGCGAACGCCAGGTCCTCGGGCACGTCGTAGCTGAGGTGGTGGCAGACCATCGTCATGTCCAGCAGCTCGTCCACCGAGTCCGCCGTGTAGGGCAGCGTCGGGTTGGTCGAGGCGGGCAGCACGTTCGGCTCCGAGGTGATCCTCAGGATGTCGGGCGCGTGGCCGCCACCCGCCCCCTCGGAGTGGTAGGTGTGGATCGTCCGGCCGTTGATCGCGCTGATGGTGTCCTCGACGAACCCGGCCTCGTTCAGCGTGTCGGTGTGGATGGTGATCTGCACGTCGTGGTCGTCGGCGACGCGCAGGGCGCAGTCGATGACGGCCGGGGTCGAGCCCCAGTCCTCGTGCACCTTCAGGCCCGCCGCCCCGGCGCGGAGCTGCTCGTCCAGGGCGCCGGGCAGGCTGTTGTTGCCCTTGCCGTAGACGGCGATGTTGATCGGGATGTCCTCGTACGCCTGCAGGATGCGGGAGATGTTCCACGGGCCGGGGGTGCAGGTGGTGCCGCGCGACCCGTCCGCCGGCCCGGTGCCGCCGCCGACCAGGGTCGTGATCCCGTTGCTCAGCGCGTGCTGCGCCTGCTGCGGAGCGATGAGGTGGACGTGCGTGTCGATCGCCCCGGCGGTCGCGACGAGGTTCTCGCCGGAGATCACCTCGGTGCCCACGCCGACGATGAGCCGCCGGTCCACGCCGTTCTGGGTGTGCGGGTTGCCCGACTTGCCGACCCCGGCGATCCGGCCGTCCTTGATGCCGATGTCGCCCTTGACCACGCCCAGCACCGGGTCGATGACCACCACGTTGGTGATCACGGTGTCGAGCGCCGTGGTGGCGTTCAGCGAGGCGGGGTCGGACGCCATGCCGTCCCGGGCGGTCTTGCCGCCGCCGTACTGCGTCTCGTCCCCGTAGTGGCCCTCGGTGTGGTCGTACTCGACCTCCACCACCAGGTTGGTGTCCCCGAGGTGGAGGCGGTCGCCCACGGTCGGGCCGTACATGCTCGCGTACTGCTCGCGCGAGATCCTCGTCATCGCCGTCAACCCTTCCGCGCTCTGGACGGAGCCTTCTTCGCGCCCTTGGTGGCCTTGGCGGCTTTGGCGGCCTTGGTCGGCCTGGCCGTCTTCGCGGCCTTGGCGCTCTTGCCCGCCTTGGTGGCCTTCGCCGCCTTGGGCGTCCTCGCGGCGCGGGCGGCTCCGGCGTCCCTGCCGGGCCCGTTCTTCCTGGCCGCGGTCTTGTTGGTCGTCGGCTTCTCGGCAGCGGTCGTCTTCTTGACCGCCGCCGTCTTCTTCGCCGCCGTCTTCCGGGCCCAGGCCTTCCCCGCACGCGAAGGCGCCGCCGCGCCACCCGCCGCCTCGTCCGCCGCCTCGCCAGGACCGCCCGGCTCCGTCTCCGGTTCGTCGAGATAGCCGCGTTCGCGCATCCGGATGAGCGCCGCACGCCGCGCCTCCCCGGACCGGCCGCTCCCGTCGAGCAGCCCGCCGAAGCCGACGACGCGCAGTCCGCCGCCGTACTCCACCAGCCGGACCTGCTTGGTGTCGCCGGCCTCGAACCGCACGGCGGTGCCGGCCGGGATGTCCAGCCGCATCCCGATGGCCCGCTCGCGGTCGAAACTCAGCGCCCGGTTGACCTCGAAGAAGTGGAAGTGCGAGCCGATCTGGACGGCCCGGTCGCCGGTGTTCCGGACGGTCAGCGTCTCCCGGCGCCGGCCCTCGTTCAGCTCGATGGACCCCTCGCCGAACATGTAGACGTCGTCAGCCATGAGTGAGCCTCCCTTCAGGTGTTCTCGTGGTCGGGCCGAGCAGATCGCGGAGTCTGCGCTCGGCGTCCCGGCCGGGCTCCCGGCCCGACCGGGCGTCCTCCTGCCCGAGACCGTGGACGTGCGCATCACCATGGTCGTGCGCATGGTCGTGCGCATGGTCGTGCGCATGGTCGTGCGCATGGCCGCGGCCGTGGTCGTGATGGAGGGGCGGACGCAGGCCGTCGTCGCCGTCCCGCTCCCAGCGCCGTTCCGCTTCGGCCGCGCGTTGCGCGATGAGCGCGGCCAGCGCGGCGGCTCCCAGCAGCGGTCCCGCGTAGCGGATCCCCTCCGGGCGGGGCGGGGGAGGGACCAGCGACGCGGGTACCACCACGACATCGTCCGCGCCGAGCCGCCTGCAGCGTTCGACCCCCTCGGCCAGCCCCGCCTCGTCCGCGGCGACGGCGACCTCGACCCACCGGACGTCCAGGTACCGCCGGACCAGCCACGCCACCTTCGCCAGCTCCGCGTCGGCCTCGGGGCCCGCGGGCGGCGCGACCAGCAGGACGGCACCCGTGGAGCCGCCGTCGTCGCGCAGCACCTCGGTGACCTTCCCGCGGAGCCAGCCGACCAGGTGCGTCACCGTGCCGAGCGCGTCCGCCAGCAGGAGGGACCCCGGCGGACGGTCGCGGGCGGCCCAGGCCAGCGCCTGCGCCGCCGCCGGGCCGAGGCCGTCGTCCCGCCCCAGCGACATCGGCACCACCACGGCCTGCGGACGCTCCCGCAGCGCGGCCCCGAGGCCGTGGCCGAGCGCGGAGAACCCGTCCACGCCGGGCAGGCGGCCCCGAACGAGGCCGCGCAGTCCGTGCAGGCCGTCCGGACCGGACGGGGCCGGCGCCTCGTGGCCTCCGACCGCGATGACGTCGCGGCGAAGGGCCGGAGGACGCGGCGGACGGCGGGACGGGCGGAACGCGGGCGTCACCTGCCGCCGCCGATGGGGTCGTGGCAGGACACCAGCTTGGTGCCGTCGTCGAAGGACGCCTCGACCTGCAGCAGCTTGAGCATCCCGCGCACCCCGGGCAGCACCTCGTCCGGCCCCACGACCTGCTTGCCGAGCTCCATGCAGTCGGCCACCGTCCTGCCGTCCCGCGCGGCCTCCACGATCGCGGAGCTGATGAGCGCGACCGCCTCCCCGTAGTTCAGCTTCAGGCCGCGCCGCCGGCGGCGCTCCGCCATCTCGGCGACGACGAAGATCATGAGTTTGTCGACCTCGCGTGGTGCCAGGTTCATGGGTGGTCCTCTCTGCCCGGCGCCGCCGGGCCGCGATCGGTTCCGGCGGCGGTCAGCCGGGCCGCCGGAGCCTGGGGAAAAGTGGGACCGCGGCCAGGAACACCCAGGTGACCAGCACGAACGGCCAGGTCAGCGTGTGTCCGCCGACGACGGTGAACAGGTTGGCGATGCCCGCGGTCAGCGCGGTCGCGGTCGCCGCCCCGACCGCCGCGTAGACGAGGCCGGCCCGGTTCGGCGCGAGGAACGTCCCCGCGAGCGCGATGCCGGTCAGGACCGCGTTGTAGCCGTACAGGCCGGCTCCGATGTCGGCCGCGGCTGCCCCGAGGCCCCACGCGACCAGCAGTCCGATGAGGCTCGACACGGCCGCCGCCGCTGCCGCGGCCAGGCTCGACACCGCCAGGCCGAGCAGGAAGAGCAGGCCGACGTACCACTTGTCCTGGAAGAACACCTGGCCGACTCCGCTGCAGAAGCCGTGCCAGACGTCGGTGCCGCTCATCGCGGTGCCGGGACGGGACGCCGACGGCGCGGGCGTGGCCGGGTGCCCGGCCCACACCCGGTGGTAGGCCGGCGCGCCGAGCACCATGACGGTGGTGACCATGCAGAACGGCGCGGTGAGGCCCGGCAGGCCGTACGGCTTGAGCCACACCGTGGTCGCGGAGGTGACGACGCCGGTCGCCACGGCCGCGCCGACGACCACGAGGGCCGTCATCCACCCGGCCCCCAGGTAGAGGACCAGGGCGACGCCGACGAGGGTGCCGCTGAACCCCTCCAGGCCGAGCACGATCCCGTGCCGGTCGGCGCCGAGGAGGAACGCGGTCAGGGTGGCGGTGACGGTGCCGAGCAGCCCGAAGACGCCGAACCGCCAGCCCCCGGCGAACAGGGCGACGAGGAAGACGAGCCCCGTCCAGTGGTTCGGCTGGAAGTCGACCTGGGCGACGCCGCGCAGGACCGTCCGGACGACCCGCGTCCCCGCGGACGCGGGGCTCGGCCGGGTCTCCCGACCGCCCTCTGGCGCAGCCGACGCCATCGCCCCCTCGCCCTGGACCGGGCGGGGAGGCCCGCCGCGTCAAGCGCCGCGCCGCGTCCACCGCCACAACGGAAGACGGCGGTTCTGGCCGCCGCCGGAAGGGGGCGTCCCCGGGCCCGGGATCGGGAAAACGCAAGGGCGGACAATAAGCGGCCAGCCATCCTCAAGGGTGCGCCAAGCATTCTCAAGCCGAGTTTGCCGGGGCGCGCCCTCGGTGATTCAACCTGGCAGAGTCCCCAGGCTTTCGGGGGCGCGGAGGAACGTCGAGGCTCGGACGCGATGGGCTCGGAAGCGATGGGGTTCGCAAATGCCACTGGGGTCGAACACCGGTGATTCGGCCTGGCTGATGGTGAGCACCGCGATGGTGCTCCTCATGACGCCGGGCCTCGCCTTCTTCTACGGCGGCATGGTCCGCTCCAAGAACCTCCTGACGATGCTCTACATGAGCTACATCTGCATCAGCCTGGTGACGGTGCTGTGGTTCCTCTACGGGTACGGGCTGGCGTTCGGGCACGACCACGGCGGCGTCCTCGGCTGGGGGAGCTGGGCGATCCGCGACATCGCCCCGATCTCCCTCCACGGCCGTATCCCCGCGCTCATCTTCGTGTGCTTCCAGGCGACCTTCGCCATCATCACCGTCGCCCTGATCAGCGGTTCCATCGCCGGACGGGCCCGGTTCGGGCCCTGGATCCTGTTCGTGGTCGTCTGGGTGACCCTGGTCTACCTCCCGATCGCGCACTGGGTCTTCAGCGGCTCCGGCTGGCTCGCGAGGTGGGGCGTCATGGACTTCGCGGGCGGCCTGGTCGTCGAGCTCAACTCGGGCATCTCCGGGCTCGCCATGGCGCTCGTCCTGGGCCGGGGGGTCGGGTTCCGCCGCGGCGACGGGCCGCGTCCGGGGAACGTCCCCTACGTGATGCTCGGCCTCGGCCTGCTGTGGTTCGGATGGTTCGGCTTCAACGCGGGGTCGGCGCTGAACGACGGCGCGCTGGCCGTCCGGGCCTTCACCGCGACGCTGATCGCCGGATGCGCCGGGATGCTGACCTGGCGGCTCACCGAATGGGTCCGGACGAAGCACCTCACCAAGATGGGGTCGGCGAGCGGCGCGCTGGCGGGGCTGGTGGCGATCACGCCGTCCTGCGCGTTCGTCAGCCCGGCCGGGGCCATGGTCGTCGGCATCGTCGCGGCGGTGGTCTGCACCTACGCGGTGGAACTGAAGCTCGTCGCCGGATACGACGACACGCTCGACGTCACCGGCATCCACGGCGCGGGCGGGATCGTCGGGGTCCTGTCGCTGGGCTTCCTCGCCACCGGCTGGAGGTACGGGGCGGCGGGACTGTTCTACGGCGGCGGGCTGTCGCTGCTGGGCAAGCAGTTCGTCGCGGTGATCGTCGTCGGGCTCTACGCGTTCGTCGTCACCTTTCTCATCGGCAAGGTCGTCGACCGCTTCTTCCGGATGCGCATGACCGACAAGGAGCAGGCGGCGGGAAGCGACAGCGAGTTCTTTCCCGGATGAGGCACGGAACGCCGGCCCGAAAGGTCCGTGGAATCAGGGTGCAGACGAGCGTTCGCGGCCGGCCGGATGCCTTTTCGCACGCCAGATGAAGGGGAAATCGGGGAAGGGCGAGCGCGGTCCGCTTTCGCTTCTCCTCGTCGGGCTCACCGTGGTGACCGGGCTCGTCGATTCGGTCTGCTATCTGGCGCTCGGCAAGGTGTTCGTGGCGAACATGACGGGAAACGTCATCTTCCTCGGCCTCGGCCTGGCCGGCTCGGCGGCGGGCTCGGTCCCGCGGTCCCTGCTCGCCATCGCCTCGTTCGGCGTGGGCGCGACGACCGCGGGACGGTTCGGACCGGCCCGCTCGTCCCACCGCGGTGTCGTGCTGGCCGTGGCCGCCGTGTGCGAGGCGGTCCTGACGGCCGTCGTGGCGGTCTTCATGACCGTCCAGCCGGTGCCGGGCGAGGGGCCGCGGCCGGTGCTGATCGTGCTCCTCGGGCTCGCCATGGGGATCCAGAACGCGGTGGTGCTGCGGGTGAAGGCGATCGACCTGAAGACGACGGTGGTGACGGGCACCCTGACGTCGCTGTTCGCGGAGGTCCTCAACCCGCGCAGGCGCGGGCGGCGCACCACGTCCGTGCTGGTCCTGCTGCTGGGCGCGCTGCTCGGCGGGCTGCTGCTCCAGCACGTGTCACCCGCCGCGCCGCTCTGGACGGCCGCCGCGCTGATGCTCCTCTGCGCGGGTTACAGCTACGCGGCCACCCGCCGCCCGGACGCCGACCGCTGGGCCTGAGGCGGACCGGACGGCTCGCGCGGGCGGCGTCCCGCCCCCTGATCAGGGGACGGGACGCGAGGACGTCGGAGGCGGCCGGAGCCGCCTGTCGGAGGCGCGGCGGGACGCGGCGTAGGCGAGTCGGCGGAAGGTCTGGAACGGTCCCGCCGGATGCAGGCCGGGGACGCTGTGAAGCTCCGGGTCGAACGCCTCGGACTCGGGGAGGTGGTCGAGCAGCGGGCGGTGGACGTACAGCGTGCCGCAGGCCTCCCAACGGCCCGTGAGGGGCGCCGCGACCAGGCGGAACGCCAGCGGCGCCGCCGCGATCGCCTGGTCCAGGGAGTCGCGGTCGACCGGTGCGGCCCGTCCGGACGCGGGCAGCAGGCCGAGGACGCGCGTCCGGCCGCCGAGGTCGTAGGGCAGAAGCGTGGTGAAGGCGCCCTGCGTGTAGGAGACGCGGGGCATCAGGACGTGCCGCAGTCCGGGCGCGGAGCCCGTGGACGCGAAGAGCAGGTCGGCCGGGCCGTCCTCCAGGGGGAGGCGCACGGCGATCCCGAGGATGTCGGGGAAGCGGCCGGGCGTGGAGACGGCCTTGGAGACGCGCACGATGCAGTCGTGCTCCCCGGGCCGTCCCAGCACCGGGGTGCGCGGCGGGACGACGGCGGCACGCGCACCGGTGATGTGCAGCCGTCCCTCGTAGGTGTGCCCGTGCGGGTGGAGCGCCCGCGCCCGCCGGATCCGGGCGGCGATTCCGAACGGGACCGCCGCCGCCTTGGCGACCGCCGTTCCGAGTCCTCCAGGCGCGCGCGGCGGCCCGCCCCGGCCGTCCGCGGGCGGGAGCACACCGCGCCTCTTGGCGGGCGGGGCGCCCGTCCGGTGGCCGGTCACCGCTCGGCCATGACGGGACGCAGCGGGAGGCTGCGCCCCCGGTCGACCACCCGGAGGCGCGAGGCCATCCCGCGCCTGGCGGCCTCGGCCTGGAACTCCGAGAGCGGGGACTTCATGACCGTGTAGTCGTCGCAGTGGACGGGCACGACGGCCCGGCACCCCACCGTCTCCATCCAGTCGGCGCCCTGCCGGCCGTCCATCGTCACGGTGACCAGCCCGAGCAGCCTCGTCCCGCCCAGGTGGACGACGCCGAGGTCGATGTCGGGCCAGCGGTGCGCGATCTCGGCGAGCCGGTCGTCCATGAGCGTGTCGCCGCTGATGAGCAGCCGGAGGTCCGGGGGCCCGCCGAGCGGGCCGAACTCCAGCAGCGTCCCCATCACCGGGGGCAGCAGCCGGGCCACCGGACCGGGGCCGTGCCGCCCCGGCACGGCCGTGAGGGTGACCTTCCGGTCGCCCCGGACGAGCTCCCGGCTCTCCCAGGTCGCGATCCCGTCCGCCCGGCCGAAGCCGCGCCCCCGGAGGGTGTCGGCCGCCGCGGGCGTCGTCAGGACGGGCAGGTCCCGGTCCAGGCCGCGCTCGGCGACCCGGTCCCAGTGGTCGTCGTGCAGGTGGGAGAGCACCACGCCGTCCAGGCGCGGCAGCTCGTGGACCTCCATCGCCGGGTTCTTCAACCTCCGGCTGCGCAGGCCGTACCCGAGATGGGCGTACTGACCGCGCCGCAGGAAGTTCGGATCGGTCAGCAGTGTGAAGCCGCCGTACCTGATGACGGTGGTGGCGTTGCCGACGAAGGTCAGCGAGTCGTCCGCGCTCGGCGGCCCGGACCCCGTCCGGCCCGCCGCTCCGTTCCCCGTCCGGCCCGCGGCCCCGTCGCCGCCCGCGGCCACCGGCGTCACCTCGTCCCGCGCGGCGCCGGTCC
>NZ_QURH01000021.1 GCF_003428695.1 Actinomadura logoneensis | reverse complement strand
GGCCCGCCGGAGTGCGGTCGGCGGCGAGGCGGGGGGAGCGTCGCGCCGGCCATCGGCGGCGTCCCCGCGGACGCGCTGCTCGGCCCGCAGGTGCCCGCGCTCGCCCGGCGGATGGTCGCGACGTTCACCGACCGGTTCCCCGTCTATTCGGCGCTGCCGCACGAGGAGCTGGCCGGGGACATCACCCGGGTGGTCGAGCACAACCTGCGGGTGTTCGTCCGCACTCTGCGCACCGGGCGGCTGCCCGCGCCCGGCGAGCTGGCGGAGATGTCGCGGTCGGCGGCGCGCCGCGCCGAGGAGGGCGTGCCGCTGGGCGCGGTGCTGTCGGCGTACCACCTCGGCTGGCGGATCGGCCTGGACGCGCTGGTGGCCCGCGCGGGACCGGCGGACCTGGACGCGGTGGTCGAGGTCGAGCGGATCCTGCTGGACGTCCTGGGACTGGTGTCGGCGGCGGTCGCCGACGCCTACGTCGAGGAGCACCAGGCGCTGCGCGGGCAGGACCAGGCGGCGCGGCACGAGGTGCTGTCGGCGCTGCTGGACGGCCAGGACCCGCGCGAGGCCGCCCGGCGCGCGGGCGTGCGCCCGGCTCCCGCGTACGCGGTGTTGACGCTGGCGCTCGGCGCGCATCCGGACGAGAGCGCCTCCGGGGTGAGCAGCAGCGTCGCCGCGCGCCGCAAGCTCCGCCGCGTCCAGGCGGAGATCGACCACCACGGGCGCGACCAGGCGCTGCACGCGCTCAACGCGGCGGGCGGCACGGCGCTGCTGCCCGTGGACGACCCCGACGCGGCGCTGACCGGCGGGTGGGAGCGGCTGACCGGGCTCGTCGCGCGGATCGCGGACCGGGCGGGCACGGCCGTCCACGCCGGTGTC
>NZ_QURH01000273.1 GCF_003428695.1 Actinomadura logoneensis | reverse complement strand
GGCCGAGGTGCTGCGCGTGGAGCGGCTGCGCGACCCGGCGCGGCGTCCGCTGCTGGTGGTCGTGACCGACGGGCGCGCGACGCACGGCGGCGACCCGGCGCGCGCCGCCGCGCTCCTCGCGGACGTCGCGTCGGTGGTGGTGGACTGCGAGTCCGGCCCGGTCCGGCTCGGTCTCGCGGGCCGGCTCGGGGAGCGGCTGGGCGGCGAGGTCGTCCGGCTCGACGACCTGGCGGCCGACTCCCTCGCCGGAGTCGTCCGGAACGCGCGGAAGGTGGCCTGACATGCCGCAGGGGAAGCCGGAGTACGTCCCGCGGGACGGCCTGACCACGCGCGAGCGGCGCAACCGCCCGCTGCTGGTCGTCCACACCGGGCCCGGGAAGGGCAAGTCCACCGCCGCGTTCGGGCTCGCGCTGCGCGCCTGGAACCAGGGCTGGCCGATCGGCGTGTTCCAGTTCGTGAAGTCCGCGAAGTGGCGCATCGGCGAGGAGGCCGCGCTGCGGGTCCTCGGCGAGAGCGGCCAGGGCGGGACGGTCACCTGGAACAAGATGGGCGAGGGCTGGTCGTGGATCCAGCGCCCCGGCTCGGAGGCCGACCACGCCGCCGACGCCCGCGAGGGTTGGGAGCAGGTCAAGCGCGACCTCGCCGCCGAGACCTACCGCCTGTACGTCCTGGACGAGTTCACCTATCCGATGAAGTGGGGCTGGGTGGACGTGGACGACGTCGTCGCGACCCTCGCGGCCCGGCCGGGCGCCCAGCACGTGGTCGTCACCGGCCGCGACGCCGATCCGCGCCTGCTGGAGGCGGCCGACCTGGTGACCGAGATGACGAAGGTCAAGCACCCGATGGACCGGGGCCAGAAGGGGCAGAAGGGCATCGAGTGGTAGCGATCCCCCGGCTGGTCGTGGCGGCGCCCGCGTCCGGCAGCGGCAAGACGACCGTCGCGACGGGGCTGATGGCGGCGCTCGCCGCGCGCGGCCTTGCGGTCTCGCCGCACAAGGTCGGCCCCGACTACATCGATCCCGGCTACCACGGTCTCGCGACCGGGCGGCCGGGCCGCAACCTCGACCCCTGGCTGACGTCGGAGGCGCTGGTCGCGCCGCTGTTCCTGCACGGCGCGCGCGGCGCGGACGTGGCGGTCGTCGAGGGCGTCATGGGCATGTTCGACGGCGCGGCGAAGGCCGGGCCGGGCGGGGCGTCCGGCGGCGACTTCGCCTCGACCGCGCACGTCGCGACGCTGCTCGACGCGCCGGTCGTGCTGGTCGTGGACGCGTCGGCGGCGAGCCGGTCGGTCGCCGCGGTCGTCCACGGGTTCAGGTCGTTCGGCGCGGGCCGGGGCGGGGCGGCCGGCCGGGGCCGGGACGTCCGCTTCGGCGGGGTGGTCCTCAACCGGGTCGGGTCGGAGGCGCACGCCGCGCTGTGCCGCGAGGCGATCGAGGAGACCGGCGTCCCGGTCCTGGGCGCGCTGCCGAGGACGGACGACATCGCCAAGCCGTCCCGGCACCTCGGGCTCGTCCCCGCGGCGGAACGGCACGCGGAGGCGGTCGAGACCGTCCGGAGGCTGGGCGAACTGGTCGCCGCGCACTGCGACCTGGACGCCCTCATGGCCCTCGCGCGTTCGGCCCCCGACCTGCGCGAAGAGCCGTGGACCCCGTCCTTCGCGGAGTCCGTTCGCGCGGAGTCCGTTCGCGCCGAGTCCGTTCGCGCGGAGTCCGGGCGTGTGCGCGTCGCGGTGGCCGGGGGAGCGGCGTTCACGTTCGGGTACGCCGAGAACGAGGAACTGCTCGCGGCGGCCGGGGCGGAGGTCGTCCGGTTCGACCCGCTGCGCGACGAGCGCCTGCCGCCCGGCACCCGCGCCGTCGTGATCGGCGGCGGCTTCCCCGAGGTGTACGCGGCGGACCTGTCGGCGAACGAGCCGCTGCGCAAGGAGGTCGCCGCCTTCGCCGGACCCGTCTACGCCGAGTGCGCCGGGCTGCTCTACCTCGCCGACGAACTCGACGGCAGGCCGATGTGCGGCGTGCTGCGGGGCGTGACGGCGACGATGTCCCCGCGGCTCACGCTCGGGTACCGGGCCGCCGTCGCCGTGGCCGACTCGGTGGTCGCGCGGGCGGGAGAACGCTTCCACGGCCACGAGTTCCACCGGACGGTCACCGCTCCGGCGCACGGCGCGACTCCCGCCTGGCAGTGGAGCAAGGCCGGACCCGCCGGATTCGTCCAGGGCGGTTGCGTCGCGTCCTACCTGCATCTTCACTGGGCGGGATCACCTGATTCCGCCCGTCGTCTCGTGGAGGCAGCCGTCCGATGAACGAGAGCGTCTTCCAAGGTCCCGTCCGGCTCACCGCCGAGCGGACCGTCATCCGGCAGCTCACCCTGGACGACGCCGAGGCGCTCGTCGCGATCGTCCGGGAGGAGCCGGAGATCCTGCCGCAGACGCTCCAGGGCGTGCACGACGCCGAGGCGCTGGCGCACTGGCTCACGGTGTCGGTGCCGAACGGCCAGCGGTTCGCGGTGTCGCTGCACCTGGCGATCGCCGACCGCGGGACCGACACGCTGGTCGGCTTCCTCGGCCTGTTCAAGGTGGACACGACGCACGACACCTGCGAGGTCGGGTACGCGCTGCGCGCCGGGGTGCGCGGCCGGGGCCACGCCACCGAGGCGCTGCGCCTGGCCTGCGACTGGGCGCTGAACGACTGCGGGCTGCACCGCGTCGAGCTGCGGACGCTGACCGACAACATCGCGTCGATGCGCGTCGCGGAGAAGGCCGGGTTCCGGCGCGAGGGCGTCCAGCGCGGCGCCGGACGGCACCAGGACCTGGTGATGTTCTCCCGCCTCGCCACCGACGCCGTCGCGGACGGCCCGGTCCGGCTCGTCGGCGTGGGCGTCGGGCCGGGCGACCCCGAACTGGTCACGGTCAAGGCCGTCCGGCTGCTGCAGGAGGCCGACGTCGTGCTCGTCCCCGTCCTCGCGCCGGACGAGCCGGGCCGCGCCGAGTCGGTCGTCCGGGAGCACACCGCGAAGGCCGAGCGCGTCGTCTTCGCGCTGAACGACCGGGGCGGTGTCACCCCCAAGCGCGCCGCCGCCTGGGACGCCGCGGCCACGCGGGTCCTGGAGGCGTTCGAGAAGGGCGCGCGGACGGTCGTGTTCGCCACGATCGGCGACCCGAACGTCTACTCCACCTTCACCTACCTGGCGCAGGGCGTCCGCGCCGGGCGTCCCGACGTCGTGGTCGAGACCGTCCCCGGCGTCACCGCGATGCAGGACCTCGCCGCCCGCTCCGGCACCGTCCTCGCCGAGGGCTCCGAGTCGGTGACGCTCGTCCCGCTCACCGCCGGGACCGACGGCTTCCGCGCCGCGCTCGCGACGGACGAGACCGTCGTGGCGTACAAGTTCGGGTCGCGGGCGTCCGAGGTCGTCGCCGCGCTGAAGGACGCCGGGCGGCTCGACGACGCCGTCTACGGCGCCCGGCTCGGCCTGCCCGGTGAGGACGTCGGTCCCGCCGCAGCGCTCGACGGCCCCGTCCCCTATCTCTCCACCCTGATCGTTCCGGGCCGCCGGACCGGCCGAGGAGGCAAGCTTTGACCGCCGGACCCGCATCCGCATCCGCATCCGCACCTGCACCCGCCGCGGTGTCGGACGAACGAGGAGAGGTGGCACCCGGGCGCGTCCTGTTCGTGGGCGCGGGCCCCGGCGCGGCCGACCTGCTGACGTTCCGCGCGGCCAAGGCCATCGCCGACGCCGACGTGGTGATCTGGGCCGCGTCGCTCGTCCATCCCGACGTCCTCGTGCACGCGCGCGACGACGCCGAGATCGTGGACTCGGCGCAGCTCCCCATGGAAGGCGTCCTGCCGTACTACGAGCGGGCGGCGGCCGAAGGGCTGACGATCGCGCGCATCCACTCCGGCGACCCCGCGCTGTGGGGCGCGCTCCAGGAACAACTCGACCGGTGCGTGGAGATGGGCCTGGACACCGAGGTCGTCCCCGGCGTCTCCAGCTTCAGCGCGGTCGCGGCGGCGGTCGGACGCGAGCTGACGATCCCCGAGGTCGCGCAGTCGGTGGTGCTGACCCGGCTCGGCGGCGGCAAGACGCCGATGCCGCCGGGGGAGGAGGTCCGCGAGTTCGCCCGGCACGGGACGACCATGGCGCTGTTCCTGTCGGCGGCCCGCTCCGGCCAGCTCCAGGACGAGCTGCTGGAGGGCGGCTACCCCGAGGACACGCCCTGCGTGGTCGCCTACCAGTGCAGCTGGCCGGACGAGCTGATCGTCCGGTGCGCGCTGGGCGAGCTGTCGGAGACCGTCAAGGCGCACAAGCTGTGGAAGCACACGCTCGTGCTGGTCGGCCCCGCGCTCGCCGCGGGCGGCACCCGCTCGCACCTCTACCACCCCGGCCACTTCCACGGTTTCCGGCGTGCCGAGCCCGCCGCGCGCCGCTCTCTCCGAGAGGCTCGTCGGTCGTCCTGACCCCGACGACCGACGAGGACCCGCCATGACCGACACACCCGAACACCCCCCGCACGCCCGTCCCGACCAGGGCGGACACGGCCACGACGACCCCGCCGCGGCCGGACCCGCCGCGCCCGGACCCGCCGTGCCCGGTTCCGACGCCGTCGGAACCGGGCGGGCCGGGCACGATCGGCCCGGTCGTGACCGGACGGCCGGTGAGCTGCGCGAACCGGACCTTCCGCGCACCATGAAGGTCCGGCAGAAGGCGCTGCGCACCGGCTGGACCACCGGGTCCTGCGCGACCGCCGCCGCCAAGGCCGCGACCCTGCTGCTGCGCGGCGAGGAGCTGCCCGGCTACGTGGAGATCGCGCTGCCGTCCGGCAACCGCGTCACCTTCAAGATCGAGGAGACGGCGACGGACGGCGAGCGCGGCCGGGCGCGGGCGGTCGTCGTCAAGGACGCGGGGGACGATCCCGACGTCACGCACGGCGCGCACATCACCGCCGACGTGTCCTGGCGGGACGAGCCGGGCCTGGACCTGGACGGCGGCGAGGGCGTCGGCGTCGTCACCAAGCCCGGCCTCGGCCTGGAGCCGGGCGGCCCGGCGATCAACCCGGTGCCGCGCGCGATGATCACCCAGGCCGTCGCCGAGGCCCTGCACGACACGGTGTTCGACGAGGTCCCGGGCCCGGAGCGGTGCACCGACCCGGTGTCGGGACGCGGCGTCCGCGTGGTCGTCTCCGTCCCGGACGGGGAGCGCATGGCGCGCAAGACGACCAACAAGCGGCTCGGCATCCTCGGCGGCATCTCGATCCTCGGGACGACCGGCATCGTCCGGCCGTTCTCCACGGCGTCGTGGCGCGCGAGCGTCGAGCAGGCCGTGTCGGTGATGGCCGCCCAGGGGGAGACGACGCTCGTGCTGTGCACCGGCGGGCGCACCGAGAAGGGCGCGATGAAGATGCTCCCGAAGCTGCCCGAGGTGTGCTTCGTGGAGGTCGGCGACTTCACCGGCGCGGCGGTCCGGCGGGCCGTCGAGAACGGGATCACGCAGCTCGTGTTCGTCGGGATGGCCGGGAAGCTGACCAAGCTCGCCGCCGGGATCCTGATGACCCACTACACCCGCTCCAAGGTCGACACCGCCCTGCTCGGCGACATCACCCGCGACATGACCGGCGACGAGGAGCTGGCCGCCGAGGTCGCCGTCGCCAATACCGGACGGCACGCCTACGAGCTGTGGGAGGCCGCCGGCGTCCTCGGGCCGTGCGGGCGCGAGCTGTGCCGGCGGGTCGCGGACGTCCTGGAGCGGTTCGCCGCCGAGCAGGCCGGGACGGAGACGAGCCCGGTCGCGGCGCAGGTCGTCCTGGTCGACTTCACCGGGGAGAGGATGGTCGGGATGTTCGGCCGGATGGCGAGATCCAGATGATCACCGTGGTCGGCCTGGACGGCGGTCCCCCCGCGCCCGCCCTCCCCGGCCTGCTGGCCGCCGCCGAACTGGTCGTGGGGGGAGCGCGGCACCTGGCGTCCGTGGACGTCCCCGAGGGCGTCCGGACGGTCGTCATGGGCGACGTGCCCGCCGCGCTGGACGCCGTGGGCGACGCGTCGGGCGACGTCGTGGTGCTGGCCAGCGGCGATCCTGGCTTCTTCGGCATCGTCCGGGCGCTGCGGGCGCGCGGGCACGAACCACGCGTCCTGCCCGCCCTGTCGTCGGTCGCGCAGGCGTTCGCCCGCGCGGGCCTGCCGTGGGACGACGCCCTGGTCGTGTCGGCCCACGGAACATCCGCGCCCGACACCTCCCCGCACGCGCGCTCCGGGCACGGGGGCTTCTCGCACGGGCGCTCCGGGCACGGGGGCTCCTCACACGGGGACTCCGGGCACGGGGACTCCGAGCACGAGAGCTCCGAGCACGAGAGCTCCGAACACGAGAGGTCCGGGCACGAGAGCTCCGGGCACGAGAGCTCCGAACACGCGAGCCCCGGGCGCGGGGCCTCCGGCGGCGGGCGGGAGCTGCGACGGGCCGTGAACGCGTGCCGCGCGCATCCCAAGGTCGCCGTCCTGACCGGTCCCGGCGCGGGACCCGCCGAGCTGGCGCGCGAGCTGTTCCCGCAGACCCCCCGCACGTTCGTGGTCTGCGAGAACCTCGGCACGCCCGACGAGCGGGTCGTGCACGTCCGTCCGGCGGAGGCGTCCACCCGGCCCTGGAACGACCCGAACGTCGTGCTCGTCCTGGACACCCGCCACGCCGTCGGCGCGAAGGGCTGGCTCGCGGGCGGACGCCCCGGACCGGCCGTCTGGGCGCTGCCCGAGGACGCCTTCGCGCACCGCGACTCCCTCGTCACCAAGGCCGAGGTCCGGGCGTTCGCGCTGGCCAAGCTCGGTCCGCGCGTGGGCGACATGGTGTGGGACGTCGGCGCGGGCAGTGGCTCGGTGGCGATCGAGTGCGCCCGTTTCGGCGCGGCCGTCGTCGCCGTCGAGAAGGACGAGGCGTCCTGCGACCGCATCCGCGCCAACGTGCGCGCGCACGAGGTCCGGGTCGCGGTCTCCCGGGGGACGGCCCCCGACGTCCTCGACCACCTCCCCGACCCGGACGCCGTCTTCGTCGGCGGCGGCGGGCCGGAAGTGGTGCGCGCGTGCGCGCGGCGGGCCCTGCGGTCGGTCGTCGTCACGCTCGCCGCGGTCGAGCGCGTCCGGCCGTCCATGGACGCGCTGGCCGCCGAGGGCTTCACGGTCCAGGCCGTCCAGCTCCAGGCCAGCAGGCTCGTGCCGCTGCCCGGCGGCGTCCACCGCCTCGCCGCCGCCAATCCCGTCCACGTCGTGTGGGGCGAACGGGCCCCGACGACCGTCCGCCCGCCGGAGCCGCCGACCCGGCGGCCCGTCACCGACCTGCCTGGGAGCGTCCTGTGATCGGGGTAGTCGCGGCCACCGCGAGCGGCCGGACGGCCGCCGCCGCCCTCGCCGCCGCCTGGCCCGGAGAGGTCCGCGTGCTGACCGGGGACCGTCCCGCCGACGCGCTGCGCGAGGCGTGGCGGACCTGCGACGCCGTCGTGTCCTTCCTCGCCGTCGGCGCGACCGTCCGCGTCCTGGCGCCGCTGCTCGGGCACAAGACCGCGGACCCCGCCGTCGTCTGCGTGGACGAGTCGGCGCGGTTCGCCGTCGCCGTCCTCGGCGGCCACCACGGCGCGAACCTGCTGGCCGGGCGGCTGACCGGCGTCCTCGGCACACAGCCGGTGATCACCACGGCCAGTGACGGCGCGAACGTCCCCGCGCTGGACTCCTACGGCCGCGACCTCGGCTTCACCATCGACAACCCGGAGCTGCTCGCGCGCGTCGGCGCGGCCGTGCTGTCCGGGGAGCCGGTGCTGCTGGAGGGCGCGGACGGCTGGCCGCTGCCCGCCCTCCCCCCGAACGTGTCCCCGGACGCGCGGGACGCCGCCGTCGGCATCCTGGTCAGCGACGCGGCGGACCCGGCCCGCGGGGGCCGCGAGGACTTCGGCGGCGCCCGGCTCGTGTACCGGCCGCCGTCGCTGGTCGTCGGCGTCGGGTCGGCGCGCGGCGTCACGGCCGCCGAGGTCGGAGCCCTGATCGACAGCACCCTCGCCGAGGCCGGGCTGGCGCCCGCATCGGTCCGGTGCGTCGCGACGATCGACCTCAAGGCCGACGAGCAGGGCATCCTGGACGCCGCCCGCGACCGCGGCTGGGAGGTCGTCACCCATCCGGCCGAAGACCTCGCCGCCGTGGACGTCCCGAACCCGTCCGACGTCGTCCGGGCCGAGGTCGGGACGCCGTCGGTCGCCGAGGCGTCCGCCCTGCACGCCGCCCGCTCCCTCGGACGCGCCGCCGAGCTGGTCGCGGCCAAGCGCAAGACGGCCAACGCGACCTGCGCCGTCGCCCGCCTCACCCCGCGCGGGCGGCTCAGCATCGTCGGGCTCGGCCCGGGCGCCCGCGACCTGCTCACCCCGCGCGCCGAGGAGGCCCTGCGCCGCGCGGCCGTGATCGTCGGCCTCGACCAGTACGTGGACCAGATCCGCGACCTGGTCCGGCCGGGCACCCGCGTCCTGGAGAACGGGCTCGGCCAGGAGGAGGAACGCGCCCGCGCCGCCGTCGAGGCCGCCGCGCGCGGCAACGCCGTGGCGCTGATCGGCTCCGGCGACGCGGGCGTCTACGCCATGGCCAGCCCGGCGCTGGAGTTCGCGGACGCCGACATCGACGTGGACGGCGTCCCCGGCATCACCGCCGCGCTCGCCGCGTCCAACCTGCTCGGCGCGCCCCTCGGCCACGACCACGCCTACATCTCGCTGTCCGACCTGCACACCCCGTGGGAGGTCATCGAGCGCCGCGTCCGCGCCGCCGCCGAGGGCGACTTCACGGTCTGCTTCTACAACCCGCGCTCCCGCGCCCGCGACTGGCAGCTCGCCGCCGTCGTGAAGATCCTCGCCGAGCACCGCCCGCCGGAGACACCGGTCGGGTTCGTCCGCAACGCCACCCGCCCCGACCAGACCGCGAGCCTCACCACCCTCGCCGACCTCGACCCGTCCGACGTGGACATGTTCACGGTCGTCCTGGTCGGCTCCAGCCGGTCCCGCGCGGTCGCCGGGCGGTTCGTCACCCCCCGGGGCTACCGGTGGGCGTGACCGGCGCCGGGCGTGCCACCCTGGTCGCCGTCACCGACCGGTGCCAGGGCTGCGGCGCGTGCCTGCTGACCTGCCCCGAGCACGCGATCAGGCCGCACGGACGCCCCCTGCTCGTCCTGCCCGCCCTGTGCACCGGCTGCGGCGAGTGCATCGAAGTCTGCCCGGTGGACGCCATCGAGGAGGCGCCGTGACCGTAGGAGGAACCCGAGCGATGAACGACGACCCGACCGCGGGCGACACCGGCACCGTGGAGAGCCGCACCGCCGCGAGAACCGGCGGCGGCCCCGTGGGGAGCGCCACGGGAACCGGCGCAGGGACCAGTGCGGGGGTCGGCGCGGGGGCCGGCGCGGGCGCGAGCGCGCCGAGGGTCCGCAAGCAGCACCCGATCGAGGCCGAGTCCTTCCGGATCCTGCGCTCCCGGGTGGACCTGTCGCCCATGCCGCCGCTCTGGCGGGCCGTCACCGAGCGGATCATCCACGCCAGCGCCGACCTGGAGTTCGCGGTCGACGTCGCCACCACCGAGGAGCACCTGGCCGGCGGGCTCGCGGCGCTGCGCGCGGGCGCGCCCATCGTCACCGACGTGGAGATGGTCGCCGCCGGGATCACCGCCCGCGACACCGTCTGCCAGATCGCCGACCCCGCCACCGGACGGCTCGCCCGCGCCGCCGGCATCACCCGCTCGGCCGCCGCCGTCCGGCTCGCCTACGCCGAGGTCGGCCCGGGCGCGGTCTGGGTCGTCGGCTGCGCCCCCACCGCGCTGTTCGAGATCATCGAGCGCGGCGTCCGGCCCGCCCTGGTCATCGGCCTGCCGGTCGGCTTCGTCGGCGCGACCGAGTCCAAGCAGGCCCTGCGCGACAGCGGCCTGCCGCAGGTCAGCAACATCTCGGAGAAGGGCGGGTCCGCCGTCGCGGCGGCGGCCTGCAACGCACTGCTCTACCACGAGGGGGACCCCCAGTGAACGCGCCGCTGCTGCTCGTCGGGCACGGGACGCGGTCGGAGGACGGCGTCGCCGGCTTCGACCGGTTCGTCCGCCGGCTCGCCCGCCGCATGGACGGGACGCCGGTGGCCGGCGGGTTCATCGAGCTGTCCCGTCCGCCGCTGACCGAGGCCGTCGCCGGGCTGTACGCCGACGGGCACCGGCACGTCGCGGCCGTACCGCTGGTGCTGGTCGGCGCCGGACACGGCAAGGGCGACATCCCGGGCGCGATGGCACGGGAGACCGTCCGCCATCCAGGACTGTCGTACACCTACGGGCGTCCACTCGGCCCGCACCCCGCGCTGCTCACCCTGCTGGACGAGCGCCTCGCCGCCGTCTCGCCCGGACCCGGCACGGCCGTCCTGCTGGTCGGCCGCGGCTCCACCGACCCGGACGCCAACGCCGAGGTCCACAAGGTCGCGCGGCTGTTCTGGGAGGGACGCGGCGCGGGCGGCCCCGCGCAGGGACCCGGGCTGTCCGCGGTCGAGCCCGCGTTCGTCTCGCTGGCCCGCCCGAGCGTCCCCGAGGGGCTGGACCGGCTGCGCAGGCTGGGCGCGGAGCGGATCGTCGTGCTGCCGTACTTCCTGTTCGCGGGCGTCCTGCCCGACCGGGTGGCGGACGAGGCGCGCGCGTGGGCCGCGTCACACCCCGGCGTGGACGTCCGGTGCGCCGAGGTCATCGGCGACTGCGACGGCCTCGCCGACCTCGTCGTCGAGCGGTACGCGGAGGCCCTGCGCGGCGACATCCGGATGAACTGCGACACCTGCGTCTACCGCGTCGCCATGCCCGGTTTCGAGGAGAAGGTCGGCGCGCCGCAGACCCCGCACCACCACCCGGACGACCCGTCCGGCCACGGCCACGGCCACGGCCACGGGCACGGGCACGGGCACGGGCACGGCCATGGCCACGGGCCGGGCCACGGGCACGGGCAGGGGGAGGGACACGTCCATGAGGACGGACACGGTCGCGCCCACGACCACGCCCAGGAGCGCGACCAGGACCGCGAGCACCGCCCGGGGCCGGGGCGCGGGCACGTTTCCGCAGGCTGAGACGTTGGGTACCCAAGTGAACCCTGAAGCACCGACCATCGAGGATGTCGATCTCTCCCACCACGGCGACGCCGAGGTGGGCGACGGCCTGCGCGACTTCGCGGTCAACGTCCGGACGGCGACCCCGCCCGCCTGGCTGGCCGAGCGCATCCGCGCGTCGATCGCCGACCTCGCGGCCTACCCCGACCCCGAGCCCGCTCGCCGGGCCGTCGGACGGCGGCACGGCCGCTCGCCGGACGAGGTCCTGCTGACCGCCGGGGCCGCCGAGGCGTTCGTGCTGCTCGCGCGGGTCCTGCGGCCCCGCCGGGCGGTGGTCGTCCACCCGCAGTTCACCGAGCCCGAGGCCGCGCTGCGCGCCGCCGGGCACGAGGTCGAGCGCGTGCTGCTCAACAAGGACTTCACCTTCGACCCCGCCGCCGTCCCGTCCGACGCCGACCTCGTCGTGATCGGCAACCCGACCAACCCGACGTCGGTGCTGCACCCGGCGGCGGCGATCGCCGCGCTGGCCCGCCCCGGCCGGACGGTCATCGTCGACGAGGCGTTCATGGACTGCGTCCCCGGCGAGCCCGAGAGCCTCGCCGGACGCCTGCCGTCCGGGTTCGTCGTCGTCCGCAGCCTCACCAAGACCTGGGGCCTGGCCGGGCTGCGCGCCGGCTACCTGCTCACCGCGCCCGACCTGGTGTCCCGGCTCGCCGCCGCGCAACCGCTCTGGGCCGTCTCGACGCCCGCGCTCGTCGCGGTGGAGGCGTGCAGCGCGCCCGAGGCGGTCGCCGAGGCGGACGCGTGGGCCGCCGCGATGGGCGCCGAGCGGGACCGGCTCGCCGCCGCGCTGACCTCGCGCGGACTGTACGTCGTCCCGGCCCCGCGCGCGTCCTTCCTCTGCCTGCGCGTCCCCGACGCCCTCGGCATCCGCGCCCTGCTCCGCCAGCGCGGCTTCGCCGTCCGGCGCGGCGACACCTTCCCCGGCCTCGGCCCGGACTGGCTCCGCATCGCCGTCCGCGACCGCGAGGCCGACGACGAACTCCTCGAGGCCCTGCGTGACCTCGGCATCTGACCACCCGCCCGCACTCGACCGCAGGCACGGGCCTGACGGCCTGCACGAACCTGACCCAAGCACGGACACGACCGGCAGGACGGACCTGACCGGCAGGACGGACCTGACCGGCGGCACCGATCTGACCGGCAGCACGGAGAGGACACCATGGACCGGACCGCGGACCTGATCGCCGACACCGTCGCGGCCGTCCGGCCGCTCGACGAGGCCGCGATGCGCGACGCCCGCGAGCTGCAGGACCGGCTGACCAAGCCGCCGGGGGCGCTCGGCGTCCTGGAGGACGTCTCGGTCCGCCTCGCCGGACTCGCCGGGACGTGCCCGGCGCCGCTGCCCGAGCCCGCCGCCGTCGCGGTCTTCGCCGCCGACCACGGCGTCCACGCCCAGGGCGTCACGCCGTGGCCGCAGGAGGTGACCGCGCAGATGGTCGCCAACTTCCTCGCGGGCGGCGCGGTCGTCAACGCCTTCGCCGGCCAGGTCGGGGCCGAGGTCACGGTCGTCGACATCGGCGTCGCCTCCCCGCTGGCCGTCGCGCCCGGCCTGCTCCCGCGCAAGGTCGCGCCCGGTACCGCCGACATGACCGAGGGCCCCGCGATGACGCCGGAGCAGGCGCGGGAGGCGGTCGCGGCCGGCATCGAGGTCGCCCGCGAGCTGGCCGCCGCCGGTGCGCGCTGCCTGATCACCGGCGACATGGGCATCGCCAACACCACGGCGTCCGCCGCGCTGATCGCGGCCTTCACCGGCCTCCCGCCCGAGGCCGTCACCGGGCGCGGCACCGGCATCGACGACGCGACGCACGCCCACAAGGTCGAGGTCGTCCGCACCGCCCTCCGCCGCCACGGCCTCCTCGCGGGCACCGACCCGGCGGCGGACGGCGAACCGGTCCCTGCACCGCGCCCCGCCGAGACCGCGCGAAAGCTCGACGAGCAGCCCCCGACGTCGGACGCCTCGTCCGTGCCGGCGGCCGGGCGGGATCCGCTGGAGGTGCTGGCGGCGGTCGGGGGACTGGAGCACGCCGGGATCGCCGGGTTCGTCCTCGGGGCCGCGGCGCTGCGCGTGCCGGTCGTCCTGGACGGCGTGATCGCGGGCGCCGCCGCGCTCGTCGCCGCCGCCCTCTGCCCGGACGCCCTCGGGGCGTGCGTCGCCGGACACCGCTCCGCCGAGCCGGGCCACTCCGCCGCCGTCGCCCACCTCGGCCTGCGTCCCCTGGTCGACCTGGAACTGCGGCTCGGCGAGGGCACCGGCGCGCTGCTGGCGCTCCCGCTGGTCCAGGGCGCGGCGCGGGTCCTGCACGAGGTCGCGACCTTCGACTCGGCCGGTGTCAGCGAGAAGGACGCGGGCGCGTAACGCGATGATCACACTTTGAGGCACGCTCGGGTGTCGAGTGCCGGGGAGAACTCGGCAGCGGGGCCCGGGTCCGAGTACCTTTGGTCCCCAAACACACATGTCCGTCACCTGGTCCACCGAACGAGAGATTTCCGTGCCTCCGTACCTGCTCGGCCTGCGACTCGGCGGGCGCCGCGTCCTCGTCGTCGGCGGCGGACGCGTCGCGCAGCGCCGCGTCCCCGCGCTGCTGGCCGCCGGAGCCGACGTCACGGTGATCGCGCCCGAGATCACCCCGGCCCTGGACGACCTGGTGGCGGACGGCCGGATCACCTGGACGGCCCGTCCGTTCGAGACCGGTGACTGCGACGGCGTGTGGCTCGTCCAGGCCGTCACCGACGATCCCAAGGTCAACGCGGCGGTCGCGGCCGAGGCCGAGGCCCGCCGCGTCTGGTGCGTCCGCGCCGACGACGCCGAGGCGTCCGCCGCCTGGACGCCCGCGTCCGGCAGCGTCGGCGAGACCACGGTCGGCGTCCTCGCCGGCGGCGACCCGCGCCGCGCCGCGGGCATCCGCGACGCCGTCCTGGACGGCCTGCGTGACGCGACCCTCGAGGCCCGGCACTCCCGCACCAAGCCGACCGGCGTCGCGCTGGTCGGCGGCGGACCGGGCGACCCCGGCCTGATCACCGTGCGCGGGCGCCAGCTGCTCGCGCAGGCGGACGTGGTGATCACCGACCGGCTCGCCCCCCGCGAGCTGCTGGACGAGCTGCCCGCCGACGTCGAGATCATCGACGCCGCCAAGATCCCCTACGGCCGCACCGTCACCCAGGACCGGATCAACGAGCACATCGTCGAGCAGGTCCGGCTCGGGAAGTTCGTCGTCCGGCTCAAGGGCGGCGACCCGTTCGTGTTCGGCCGCGGCGGCGAGGAACTGATCCACTGCGCGAAGCACGGCATCCCCGTGCTCGTCGTGCCGGGCATCACCAGCGCCGTCGCCGTGCCGTCCGCGGCGGGCATCCCGGTCACCCACCGCGGCGTGGCGCAGGAGTTCCACGTCGTCTCCGCGCACGTCCCGCCCGGCGACCCCGCCTCCACCGTGGACTGGGCGGCGCTCGGCCGCGCGAACGGCACGCTGGTGCTGCTCATGGCGGTGGAGCGGATGGAGCGCATCGCCGAGACCCTCGTACGCTATGGTCGTTCGTCCGGCACGCCGGTCGCCGTGATCCAGGACGGCACCCTCCCCGGTCAGCGGGCGCTCACCGCCACACTGGGCACGGTGGCCGAGGAGATGGCGGCCTCCGGTGTCCGGCCGCCGGCGATCGTGGTCGTGGGCGACGTCGTCACGGTGGCACAGCAGGTCGAGAACATCCGAGCGGACATGGGGCGGGATCCGTGAGACCCCCGGCAGAGCAGAGCGCGGCCCCCGGCGGGCCGGCCCCCCGAGCGGGCGGCCGGCCC
>NZ_QURH01000282.1 GCF_003428695.1 Actinomadura logoneensis | reverse complement strand
CGCCACCGCGCTGCTCGCCGCGCTCGCCCCCGCGCTCACCGCCGCGCTGGCCACCGCCGCCGCGCCGGTTGCCGCCCGGACGGTCGCCGCCCTTGGGACGCTCGGCCTCGTCCTCCAGGCGGAGGGTGAGCGAGATGCGCTTGCGCTGCAGGTCCACGTCCAGGACCTTGACGCGGACGATGTCGCCGGGCTTGACGACGTCGCGCGGGTCCTCGACGAACTTGCTCGACATGGCGGAGATGTGGACCAGGCCGTCCTGGTGCACGCCGACGTCCACGAACGCGCCGAACGCGGCGACGTTGGTGACGACGCCCTCCAGGATCATCCCCTGCTCGAGGTCGGCGAGCTTGTCGACGCCCTCCTTGAACGTGGCCGTCCTGAAGGCGGGGCGGGGGTCGCGGCCCGGCTTCTCCAGCTCGGCCAGGATGTCGGTGACGGTCGGCAGGCCGAAGGTCTCGTCCACGAACTGCTGCGGCTTGAGCGCCCGCAGCGCGGCGGTGTTGCCGATCAGCGTCTTGATGTCGGTCCCGGCGGCGTCCAGGATGCGCCGGACGACGGGGTACGACTCGGGGTGGACGGCCGAGGCGTCGAGCGGGTCGTCCCCGCCGGGGATGCGCAGGAAGCCCGCGCACTGCTCGAAGGCCTTGGGGCCGAGCCGGGGGACGCCGCGCAGCGCCTCGCGGGTGCGGAACGGGCCGTTCTCGTCGCGGTGCGCGACGATCGAGGCGGCCAGGCTCTCGCCGATGCCGGACACGCGGGTCAGCAGCGGCGCGGACGCGGTGTTGACGTCGACGCCCACGGCGTTCACGGCGTCCTCGACCACGGCGTCCAGCGAGCGGGACAGCTTCAGCTCCGACACGTCGTGCTGGTACTGGCCGACGCCGATGGACTTCGGGTCGATCTTGACCAGCTCGGCGAGCGGGTCCTGCAGGCGGCGGGCGATGGAGACCGCGCCGCGCAGCGAGACGTCCATGCCGGGCAGCTCGCGGGCGGCGTAGGCGGACGCCGAGTACACCGACGCGCCCGCCTCCGACACCATGATCTTGGTGAGCTTGAGGTCGGGGTTGGCGGCGATCAGGTCGGCGGCGAGCTTGTCGGTCTCGCGGGACGCGGTGCCGTTGCCGATCGCGATCAGGTCGACGCTGTGCTCCTTGGCCAGCCTGGCGAGGGTGGCGAGCGAGGCGTCCCACTGGCGGCGCGGCTCGTGCGGGTAGATCGTGTCGGTCGCGACGACCTTGCCCGTGCCGTCCACGACGGCGACCTTCACGCCGGTGCGCAGGCCCGGGTCGAGGCCCATGGTCGTGCGGGTGCCGGCGGGCGCGGCGAGCAGCAGGTCCTTGAGGTTGCCGGCGAAGACGCGGACGGCCTCGTCCTCGGCGTCCTGGCGCAGCCGGGTGCGCAGGTCGATGCCGAGGTGGACCAGGATGCGGGTGCGCCAGGCCCAGCGGACGGCGTCCTGCAGCCAGCGGTCGGCCGGGCGGCCCTGGTCGCTGATCCCGAACCGCGCGGCGATCTCGGCCTCGTAGCCGGACCGGACGGCGGGGTCGGACTCCTCGGCCTCCGGCTGGAGGTCGAGGTCGAGGACCTCCTCCTTCTCGCCCCGGAACAGCGCGAGGATGCGGTGCGAGGGCAGCTTGGTGAACGGCTCGGAGAACTCGAAGTAGTCCGAGAACTTCGCCCCCGCCTCCTGCTTGCCCTCGCGGACGCGGGAGACCACGCGCCCGCTGTTCCACATCCGCTCGCGCAGCGAGCCGATGAGGTCGGCGTCCTCGGCGAACCGCTCGACCAGGATGGCGCGGGCGCCCTCCAGCGCGGCGGACGCGTCGGCGACGCCCCTGTCGGCGTCCACGTATCCCGCGGCGGCCTCGGCCGGGTCGTGGGACGGGTCGCCGAGCAGCAGGTCGGCGAGCGGCTCGAGGCCGGCCTCGCGGGCGATCTGTGCCTTGGTGCGGCGCTTGGGCTTGTACGGGAGGTAGATGTCCTCCAGCCGCGCCTTGGAGTCGGCCGCAGTGATCTGGGCGCGCAGCTCGTCGGTGAGCTTGCCCTGCCCCTCGATCGACTCCAGGATCGCGGCGCGCCGCTCGTCCAGCTCGCGGAGGTAGCGCAGCCGCTCCTCCAGGTCGCGGAGCTGGGTGTCGTCGAGCGCGCCGGTCGCCTCCTTGCGGTACCGGGCGATGAACGGGACGGTGGATCCGCCGTCGAGCAGCTCGACGGCGACCCGCACCTGCCCCTCCCTGACGCCGAGCTCCTCGGCGATCCGCGCGGTGATGGGCCGCGGGGCGGCCTGCTCGGCGGCGTTCTGGCTGGTGACTGTCACGTGTCGGTTCGCTTTCTCCCCTGGATGTCGCCCGTGCATTGTCCAGGAACCGGGGCCGCTTGTCGCGTCAGCCCCGGTTCCCGGACGGACACGTCCGGGAACCGGGGCGGAGCGGGGGCCTCGGCGGGCAGGAGCGGGGAGCGCGCCGGGGCAGGGCGGGGCAGGGTGGAGGCGTCAGCCGACCGGGGTGCGCGGGGAGATCCGGCTTCCGGGGGCGGGAAGCCGCCGGGACAGCGGGCCGGGCCACCAGTTCGCCCGGCCGAGCAGCACCATCGCGGCGGGCAGGACGACGATCCGGATCACCACCGCGTCGATCAGGACGGCCACCGCGAGCCCGACGCCCATCTCCTTCATGTCCGTCAGGCGGAGCGCACCGAAGATCGCGAACACCGAGATCATGATGACCGCGGCGCTGGTCACCGTGCCGGCCGAGCCGGTGATGCCCGTCCCGACGGCGCGCCGGGTCGGCATCCCGGCGCGGGCGGCCTCGCGGATCCGGCTGACCAGGAAGACGTGGTAGTCCATCGACAGCCCGAACAGCACGGCGAACAGGAACAGCGGGATCCAGGCGACGATCGCGCCGGTGCTGCGGAACCCCAGCGCCCCCTCCAGCCAGGTGTGCTGGAAGACCAGGACCAGCGCGCCGAACGAGGCGCCCACCGACAGCAGGTTGACCAGGATCGCGGTCAGCGCGACCACGACCGAGCGGAACATCACGGCCATCATCAGGAACGTCAGGGCGAGGACGAACCCGACGACCAGCGGCATCCGGTCGGACATCCGGTGGCCGAAGTCGACGGACGCGGCGGCGTCCCCGCCGACCCAGTGCCCGGCGCCGGGGACCCGTCCGACGGTCGCGGGGACGAGGTCGTCCCGCAGCCGCGCGACCGCGTCGCGGGCCTGGCCGCTGTTCATGCCGTACGGGGTGGCGAGGGTGAGCGTCTGGACGCGTCCGTCGGGCGAGGTCCGGATGTCCGGGCGCGGTCCGCGGGCGACGAACAGCCGGTCGCCGGCGGCTCGGGCGGCCAGGTCGGTCAGCGCGGCGTGCACCGTGCGCGCCTGGTCCGGGGCCGTCCTGACGACGACCTGGTGCTCGGTCGAGCGGTCGGGGAACGCGGCGACGAGCCGGTCGTAGGTGCGCAGCGCGGGGATCGCGCGCGGGAGCTGGTCGGTCGTGGTCGGCTGCAGCCTCATGTCCAGGGCCGGGAGGGCCAGGGCGCCGAGCGCGGCGACGGCGAGGACCAGCGTGATCGCGGGGTGGCGCAGGGCGGGGCGCAGCAGCACGGGCCAGAGCCGCGGGTTCTCGCGGGTCGCGGTCAGCCGCCACAGCACCGGGACGCGCGGCCGGTCCACGCGCGGGCCGAGCTTGCCGAGGACGGCGGGCAGCACGGTCACCGAGCCGAGCATGGCGACCGCGACGACGATGATGGCGGCGACCGCGAGCGAGGTGAAGATGACGTTGCCGGCGAGGAACAGGCCGGCCATCGCGACGATCACCGCGACGCCGGACACCACGACGGCGTGCCCGGAGGTGGCGGCGGCGATCTCGACAGCGTCCCGGCGGTCCGCGCCGCGCAGCCGCTCCTCGCGCTCGCGGCGCAGGTAGAACAGCGAGTAGTCGACGCCGACGGCCATCCCCATGAGCATGGTCATGCTGCTGGCCGTGTCGTACATCGGGACGAGGTGGGAGACCAGCGCGGTCAGGCCGGTCGCGCCGGCGATCGCGGTGATCGCGAGCAGGATCGGGACGCCCGCGGCGATCAGCGCGCCGAACGCCACGGCCAGGATCAGCAGCGTCACCGGGAAGCCGATCCCGTCGGCGCGGACCAGGTCGGCGGCGATCAGCTCCGTCATGCCCTTGCCGATGGACCCGGCGCCGGTCTGCTCGACGCGCAGTCCGGGGTGCGCCTTCTGTACCTCGGCGGTCCGGTCGAGCAGCGGCTTGACGCGGTCCTTGGCCGTCAGCGGGTCACCGGCCATGGTCACCGGGACCGTCAGGGCCGTGCCGTCCTTGCCGGCGACCGCGGCGTCCACCTTCGCGACCTGCGGGATCCCGCGCAGCGCGGCGGTCACCTCGGCGGCGGCCCTGGTCGCCTCGGCGCGGGGCAGCGGCCCGCTCCGGGACGTGATGACGACGTTCTCCATCGCGGGCGGGGTCACGCCGTGGGCGTGCGCGACGCGTCCGGCCGTCCCGGCCTCCCCCGCGGCCTGGTCGAGGTCGGTCGCCTTGTTCGTGCCTCCGGCGCCGCCGAACACGGCGCACGCCACCACGAGGACGATCCACAACCCGATCGCCCGCCACGGATGTCCCGCGCTCCAGCGGGCCACCCTCACTGTCACCGATCGCCTGCTCATGAGCCGGGCCTTCCGTCCGAATGTCAACGACGGTTCGATGCTCGTGCGTCGCGGGCGGCGTCACAGTGGGCTCACGCCCTCCGGGGGGTAGGCCCAGGCCCACCTCCGGGATGGGGGGTCTGAGTCCACTGTCCGGGATGCGCGGTCCGGGCAGAATGAGCGTGTGAACGGCGATGCGCACGACCGGGCCGGAGTCGGCGGGCTCGCGGTGGTCCGCAGCCTGGCGCAGGCGCTGCTGACCCACGTCGCGAACCTGCCGCTGACGATCCTGCTGCTGGTGTCGCTCGCGCTCGTCCCGCTCGGGGTCGGCCTGGTGCTGCTGCCGCCGGTGCTGCTGGCGGTGCGGGGCCTGACGAACCAGCAGCGGCGCTGGGCGCTGGACTGGTCGGGGGTCGAGATCCCCGTCCCGTACCGGCCCCGGCCGGCGGAGGCGAGCACGGCGGCGGGCGGAGCGGCGGGCGAGGCGGCGAGGAAGGCCACCCGCGTCGCGCGGTGGACGGCGACGGTGCGGTGGCTGCTGCGCGACCCGGCGTCCTGGCGCGACATGCTCTGGACGGCGACGAACTCGGTGACCGGGCTCGTCCTCGGCGGGCTGCCCGCCGCGCTGGTCGTCTACGGGCTGGAGGGCGTCCTGGTGATGCCGTGGATGCCCGACCTGCGCACGTTCGGCTGGGGGCCGTTCTGGCCGCTCGGCGACTACGGCCTGGCCGGATCGGCGGGCTGCGCGCTGCTCGGCTCGCTGATGGCGCTGCTGGGCTGGCGCTACGGACCGCCGATCATGCGGGCGTACGCGCTGGTCAACCGGTCGATGCTCGGCCCGCCCCGGGGGCGGCTGGAGGAGCGCGTCCGGGAGCTGACCGAGACGCGCTCGGAGACCGTGGACGCCTCGGCCGCCGAGCTGCGCCGCATCGAGCGCGACCTGCACGACGGCGCCCAGGCCCGGCTGGTCGCGCTGTCGATGCACATCGGCCTCGCCGAGCAGCTGGTCAGGGACGACCCGGACGCCGCCGTCCGGCTGCTGGCCGAGGCCCGCGAGGCGAGCGGCACGGCGCTCACCGAGCTGCGCGGGCTCGTGCGCGGCATCCATCCGCCGGTGCTCGCCGAGCGCGGCCTGGACGGCGGGGTGCGGGCGCTCGCGCTGGCGCTGCCGATGCCGGTGGAGGTGACCGTGGACGTGCCCGGCCGGGCCGCTCCCCCGGTCGAGTCCGCCGCGTACTTCGCGGTGGCGGAGATGCTCGCGAACGCCGCCAAGCACGCGGACGCGGAGCGCGCGTGGGTGGAGGTCCGGCACAATGGCAGCGCGCTCGTGATGATCGTCGGGGATGACGGGCGCGGCGGCGCCGACCCCGCGCGGGGCGGCGGGATGCTCGGCATCGGGCGCCGCCTGGCGGCCTTCGACGGCACCATGGCGGTCGCCAGCCCCGAGGGTGGGCCGACCGTCGTGACCATGGAGCTGCCGTGCGCGTTGTCATCGCCGAAGACCTAGCCCTGCTGCGGGACGGCCTGATCCGGCTGCTGTCGGCCTACGGCTTCGAGGTGGTCGAGGCCGTGGACAACGGGCCGTCGCTGAAGCGGGCCCTGCTGGAGCACCGTCCGGACGTCGCGGTCGTGGACGTCCGGCTGCCGCCGACGTTCACCGACGAGGGGCTGCGGGCGGCGCTGGACGCGCGGCGCGAGATCCCCGGGCTGCCCGTCCTGGTGCTGTCGCAGCACGTGGAGCAGCTTTACTCGCGCGAGCTGCTGTCGGACAGCTCGGGCGGCATCGGCTACCTGCTGAAGGACCGCGTGTCGGACGTGAAGCAGTTCGTGGAGGCGGTGCGCCGGGTCGCGGACGGCGGGACGGCGCTCGACCCGGACGTGGTGTCGCAGCTGCTCACCCGCCGCTCGCGGGACGAGCCGCTGAAGGCGCTGACGCCGCGCGAGCGCGAGGTGCTGGAGCTGATGGCCGAGGGACGCTCGAACGCCGCGATCGCGGGGAAGCTGTTCGTCACCGACAAGGCCGTCACCAAGCACACGGCGAACATCTTCGCCAAGCTCGGCCTGCCGGTGTCGGAGGACGACAACCGGCGCGTGCTGGCCGTCCTCGCCTACCTGCACGCCTGACCGCGCGGCCCGGGCGGGCCGGCCCGCCGACGCGGAAGGGGCCGCCCCGGACGGGACGGCCCCTCCGCTGTCCGCCGGTCAGCCGACGGTGTAGGAGTACGGGATCGCGGCGAGGACGTCCCCGCCGTTGTAGATGGCCCCGTACCCGCCGTTGAACGCGCCCACCGGCGAGGTCACCAGGTAGAGGACGCCGTCCACGACCGTGCCGGGCTTCCCGGACGGCGTGAACGTGACCGAGACCTTGCCGGACCGTCCGGGCTGGACGACGACCGGCGTGCCGTTGGGCGTGAAGTCCCCGGTGACGGCCGTCCGGTACGGGTCACCGGCCGGGGAGGTCACCGCGGTGTCCCACGGCTGGGTCTTCGCCAGCGCCCCGAGCGTGCTCGTGCCGGACGGCGCCGGACCGGAGAACGGGCCGATCTGCTGGACGTAGCTGAACCAGAAGCCGCGCGCGAGGACGTGCCGTCCGCCCGCCTCGCTGACGCGGGCGATGGAGGTCAGGTCGCCCTTCTTCGCGGACCCGAGGTCGCCGAACACGTCCGGCTGCCCGGCGGGGCCCTGCAGCTCGACCTGCGCCGGGGTGCTGGACCGCGCGGCCAGCGACAGCGCCCGGGTGCCGGGCGGCACCAGGTACGCCGGGACCGACGAGGTCGGCGTGATCGGCAGCGTGATGGTCGGGGACGAGCCGAGCGGCGCGAGCGGCACGTCGGCGTACTTCTGGAGCCGCGGGTTGACCTGCACCGGCACGGGCGCGACCCCGCGGTTGGCGTAGGTGAGGGTGAAGCTCGCGGCCTTCCCGGCGGGCAGCTTCGCGCCGCGCGGGAGCGAGCCGGTGACCTTCACCTGGTCGAACCCGATCGTCCCGGTGAAGTTCTGCGAGATCTCCCTGCCGCTGACGGGGTTGGCGACGATGACGGTCAGCCGCCAGCGCCCGGGCACGGGGTCGGCCTGGGTCACCTGGAGGGTGTCCGCCGTGACGGGCGTGCCGTCCTCGCGGAAGTCGCGCGCGTTGGAGCCGGTGCCGATGAGCTGGCCGTCCGGGTCGACGAGCGCGGCCTCGACGAGCACCTTCGGGTCGCGCGCGAGCTTGAGGGTGACGCCGAGGTCGCGGCGTCCCTTCGGCACGTCGAAGGCGTAGGTCGCGGTCTGCGCCGGGGCGTAGGCGCGGCCGTTGCCGCCGGTGATCGTCCCGCTGAACGTCCCCCGGCCACCCCTGGTCGGGAGCAGCGTGCGGATGACGGCCGGGACCGAGCCCGCCTGGCCCGCGGAGGTCCGGTACCAGACGGCCTCGGCGAGGTCGCCGCGGTTCCCGTCGGTCCGGGCCCGGAAGGTGACGTGTCCGGTCTGGCCGGGCTTGAGGGTCAGCGCGGACGGGCTGACCGTGCCCCGCGCGACCGCCTTGGCGGCGCTGGTCGCGAACTGGACCGGGCCGCTGTACGACTGCGGTCCGGACTGCGGGCTGTAGAGGATCGCGGTCCACGTCCCGGCGGCCGGGTAGCGGACGTCCACGTAGGCGTGGTTCGCCGAGATCGCGCCGCCCTGCGGACGGGAGTTCGCCGCGTACGCGCCGTTCGGGTCGACGAGCGTGAGCCGGACGACCGGACCGATCACCGCGCCGTTCGGCTGGGTCGCGTTCACGCCCTGCCAGGCGGTGGAGACGCCGAGGACGTCCGTGCCCTTGGCGACCTTGAAGGTGACCTTCTTATAGCTCCAGGGTGCGCCGTTGGTGGCGTAGGGGAAGGTCGGCAGGGAGGCCGCCTGGAACGGGACGGTCTGCCATCCGGTCTGCCGGGTCGCGTAGGACCGCGTCCCGAAGCGGACCTTGGCCGGCGCCGAGCCGTGGTTGGTGAACGCGATCCGCTTGGAGACCGTGCCGCCGGGCGTGCCGGTCAGCGTGGTCTGGGTGATGTCCGGGACGACGTTCGCGGTGCCCTTGTAGGCGCGGGCGGCGTCCACGGCGGCCTTGGCGTCCAGCAGGCCCGCGCCCTGCTCCGGAGCGGGCAGGCCGAGGTCGTGCGCGGTGCCGGTGAGGAGCCGCTTGACCAGCAGCGGGGACGGCGACTGACCGTGGTGGGCGGACCGGAACGCCTGGATCACCAGCGCGGCGGCGCCCGCGGTCAGCGGCGCGGACTGGCTCGTTCCGCCGAACGGCTGGATCGAGGCGGGCTTGCCGGAGTAGCCGACGCAGTTCTCGTACTTCGCCGGGTCCGGGGTGCACAGCGCCCAGTCGGACTCGCCCGGCGCGGCCAGGTCCGGCACGCGTCCGCCCTGGCTGACGCCGCCGGACGACAGCGCCGAGATATTGTCCGAGAGCCACCTGCCGGGCTTGGCGAAGCGCGCCGCGCCGTACCCGGTCTGCTGGTAGTTCTGGAAGTCGGTGGACCCGGCCGCCGCGATCACGTTCGGGTCGGTGGACGGGCTGCCCTGCGTCCCGGTGATCCCGGCGTCGCCGGTGGAGACCGTGACGGTCACGCCCGCGCGCACGGCCGCGTCGTTGAACAGCCGGATCGTGTCGCGGCTACCGTCGTCGGGGTAGACGTTGGACCCGAACGACTCGTTCAGCACGTCCACATGCCTGCTGATCGCGTAGTCGATCGACTGCAGGATCGCCGAGTTCGGCAGCAGCTCGCCGCCCGCCTTGAGCCCGACGATGGACGCGCCGGGGGCCATGCCGAGCACCCGGATCGTGCAGCCCTTGGGGATGCCCTGCGACGGGTGGGCGTAGTCGGACACGTCGTAGGCCATCCGGCCCTGCGCTCCGATGGCGGACGCGTCGCCGAACGCCTCGGCGCCGCCGGACGGCGTGTCCGGGCCCTCACCGGAGAAGTCCTTGTAGTCGGTGAAGACCTTCCTGCCGTTCGGGCGGACGAAGTCGGGGTTGTTCGGGTCGACGCCGTCGGCGATGTAGGCGACGGTGACGCCCGAGCCGTCGATGCCCGCGCGGTGCGCGAGCGAGGCGCGCGTGGTCGTCAGCGCCTCGGGTTCGAGCAGCGGTTTCCTGGGGTCGGACGGGCAGACCGTGGGCGGGAGCTTCGACGGCGCTCCCTGCGCCTTCATGCCCTTGACCGGCGCGGTCGGCTTCTGGCTCGGGGCCGGGGGCGCGACCGGGACGTTCGTGTCGGGTACGACCGCCGCGACCGCCGGGTCGTTCGCCAGCGCGACGGCCTGGTCGGCGGAGACGGTCGCGGCGAACGACGGCACAGCCTGGTAGGTGACGATCTTCGTCCCGCCCGCGCCGCGCACCTTCGCGACCAGGCCGTCCCGCGCGGACGGCGTCTTCAGCAGCACGATCACCCGGGACGGCTTGGCCGCGTCGGGGCTCGGCCCGGCGGGGGCGGCGTGGGCGGGGGCGGCGAGCGCCCCCGACCCCAGCGCCAGCAGGGCCGCGCCCAGTCCGGCGAGCACACCGCTCCGCCGGATGGACGCGACGCTCCGCCGGATGGACGCGACGCTCCGCCGGATGGACGCGACGCTCCGCCGCGCGGACACGGCGGCGCTCCGGGCGGACGCGGAGGGCCGGGCGGACGCGGCGCTCCGGGCGGCCGTCCGTTCCGATGATCTCCCAGTTCGCAGGGCCATGAGGTCCCTTCACAGGTCCTTCGCGGCCCCGGGCGGGTGAACGCGGCCACGAGAGCGGCGTCCGGTCGGGAGGGCCGGACGGCCGCCGCGGAATGATCGCGGCGAACGCCCGAATATCCACGGAATTCGACGGCCGCCGCGGAATGATCGCGGCGAACGCCCGAATATCCACGGAATTCGACGGCTGGGACAAGAGGGATAAAAGCGTCGGTTTGATTACAGAAGTGTTCAGGACAGGCCAGCGGGGCAAATTGCGGCGCGCGGTAATTCGCCCTACTAACGAGTCGCTAACGCGCCCAGGGCGGAACGATCTTCTCCCCGACCGCGGGAGCGATGTCGCAGCCTTCCGTCACGACCGGCTCGGGGGTGTGCACCAGCGTCCCGGCGGGCGCGGCCACGACGGCCTGGAAGCCGTCCGGGGAGACGAACATCCGGCGGGTGACGTCCGCCGGGATCACGATGGTGTCGCCGGCCGCGAGGTCGACCTTGTCGTCGCCGACGGCGAAGGACACCGCGCCGCTCAGGAACGTCCACACCGACTCCTGGTCGAAGACGTGCAGCGGGCCGGTCACGCCGGGGACGGCGTCCACCCGCCACACGGCCAGCCTGCCGGTGCCGCCCTGGGTCGGCGTAGCGAGGGACGTCATGACGCCGTTCGGGGTCTCGGTGCGGCGTGCCTCGGCGTCTCGGATCACGGTCATGGGGGTACTCCCGGTAAGGTTTAGACAACTGGGTTGTCCATATAGTCAACGAGGTTGTCTTTCATGTCAAGCGCCGAACCCGCCGAACCCGACGCACCGGGCTGGGAGCTGCCGCTCCGCCTGTTCCTGGCGTTCCGCCAGATCATCGACGAGACCCACGATGAGCTGGCCCGACAGGGCCATCCGGACATGCGCCCCATGCACGGCTTCGTCTTCCAGGCGATCGGCGCGGAGGGCACCACCGCCGTCGAGCTCGGCCGCCGCCTCGGCGTCAGCAAGCAGGCCGCGGGCAAGCTCGTCGACACCCTCGAACGGCTCGGCTACGTCGAGCGGACCTCCGACCCGTCCGACGCCCGGCGCAAGCTCGTCCGGCTGACCGGGCACGGCTGGGACGCGCTGCACCGGTCCGCGCTGCTGTTCGACGCCGTCCGCAGGCGCTGGACGGAGGAGCTCGGGCCCGACCGGATGCGCGCCTTCGACGCCACGCTGCGCGAGATGACGCCCGGCGACATGTGGCGGCTGGACGCGCCCGGCTGGTTCGGCGGCACCTGACGCGACCGTCCGGGGGGCGTGCCGCGGCGCGTCGGAACCGATCTTCCGGACCGGCGCAGCGTGCGGGGCGGACCAGCGTGATCGCGGCGAAACGGGGTCAACGAGCCCCTTGCCGGGGCCGGTCGGCGCGGTTAACATCGCGGCGACTCTTAGGAAACTTTCCTAAGAGTTATCAAGATTCCTGTTGGTTCGGGGGCGCGGACTGAACGGAGAATCATGGCCATACCGGGCAGCCGGCGGATCCTCGCGGTCCTCTCGGCACTCACGGCGGCGGCGGGCCTCACGCTCACCGCCGCGCACCCCTCGGCGGCGGCCGGAGCGGTCACCGCCACCTGTACCAAGACCTCCGACTGGGGCACGGGCTTCGAGGGCTCCTGCACGATCAGCAACGGCACGTCGGCGTCGATCTCCTCCTGGAAGCTGGAGTTCGACCTCCCGTCCGGGACCGCGATCACCTCGGCCTGGAACACCACCCAGTCCCACTCCGGCAACCACTACACGTTCGCCAACGCGTCCTGGAACGGGACCGTCGCGGCGGGCGCGTCCACCAGCTTCGGCTTCGACGGCAGCGGATCGGGCTGGCTGTCCGGCTGCACCGTCAACGGCGCCGCCTGCGACGGCTCGGGCACCCCGCCGGGCGGCGGGAACGACACCCAGGCCCCGACCGCGCCGTCCGGGCTGAAGTCCACCGGGAAGACCGACACGACGGTCAGCCTCTCCTGGACGGCCTCGACCGACAACGTCGGCGTCGCGGGCTACGACGTCTACAAGGGCACGACCAAGGCGACGTCGGTCACCGGCACGTCGGCGACCGTCACCGGCCTCACCCCCAAGACCGCCTACAGCTTCACCGTGAAGGCCCGCGACGCCGCCGGGAACGTGTCGGCCGCGTCCAACGCCGTGTCGGTGACGACCGACGACTCCGGCGGCGGCAACCCGCCGGCCGGCACCAAGGTGATGGGGTACTTCACCGACTGGGGCATCTACCAGCGGAACTACCACGTCCGCAACATCGACACCAGCGGCACCGCGAGCAAGCTGACGACCATCAACTACGCGTTCGGCAACGTCACCAACGGCCAGTGCGCCGTGGGCGACAGCTACGCCGACTACGACCGCTTCTACAGCGCGGGCGAGAGCGTGGACGGGACGTCCGACAGCTGGGACAACGGCGCGCTGCGCGGCAGCTTCCACCAGCTCCAGGAGCTCAAGAAGAAGTACCCGAACATCAAGGTCGTCTGGTCGTTCGGCGGCTGGACGTGGTCCGGCGGCTTCACCCAGGCCGCGCAGAACCCGGCCGCGTTCGCCGACTCCTGCTACAAGCTGCTCAACGACCCGCGCTGGGCGGGGCTGTTCGACGGCATCGACATCGACTGGGAGTACCCGAACGCCTGCGGCCTCAGCTGCGACACCAGCGGCTTCGCGTCGTTCAAGAACCTGCTCGCGGCGGTGCGGGCGCGGTTCGGCTCCTCCCAGATCGTGACCGCGGCCATCACCGCGGACGCCACGTCCGGCGGCAAGATGGACGCGGCCGACTACGCGGGCGCGGCGCAGTACGTCGACTGGTACAACGTCATGACCTACGACTACTTCGGCGCGTGGGACGCCAAGGGCCCGACGGCCCCGCACTCCCCGCTGACCTCCTATGACGGCATCCCGATCAAGGAGTTCAACACCACCGACACGATCGCCAAGCTCAAGGGCCTCGGCATCCCGGCGGGCAAGCTGCTGCTCGGCATCGGCTTCTACGGCCGCGGCTGGACGGGCGTCACGCAGAAGGCCCCCGGCGGCACCGCGACCGGCCCGGCGGCGGGCACCTACGAGCAGGGCATCGAGGACTACCGCGTGCTCAAGTCCAAGTGCCCCGCCACCAGCGTCGTCGCCGGAACCGCCTACGGCCTGTGCGGCACCGACTGGTGGAGCTACGACACCCCGTCCACCATCGGCGGGAAGATGGGCTACGCCAAGGCACAGGGGCTCGGCGGCGCCTTCTTCTGGGAGATGTCCGGCGACACCGACAACGGCGAGCTCGTCACCGCCATCCGCTCCGGCCTCGGCTGACCCCCTCCCGGTCGCGGTCCGGCCCTCCCCAGGACAGCACCCGGCCCGCGACCCCTCCAGAAGGCCCCCGGCTCCTCCCGCCGGGGGCCTTCCCCCTGCTCAGAGCCCCGCGAAGGTCGGGGCCAGGGCGTCGGTGAGGCGGTCGATGTAGGGCTGGGGCGACACGGGGAGGTTCGGGCGGTCCTTGCGGAACTCGTCCCACTCGACGTACTCCAGGGCCTCGCGGAAGTCCGCGGCGAACGACTCCGGGAAGCCCGTCTCGGTCACCGGACCGTTCCGGTAGGAGTGGTCGGCGAGCTCGAGCGCCTTTCCGAGCAGTTCGGAGGGCAGGCGCGTGTGCTCGGCGAGCAGGCACGCGTCGTACAGGTCCTTGCCCTCGCCGTAGGCGTCGCTGTACAGCCACAGCACCTTCCAGGCCAGCGACAGCTCCGGCGTCGCGGCGAGGACGCGCGCGGACCCGGAGCCGTCCGCGCGCGGGACGTCGGTGAACTCCGGCTCGGCGGGCAGCGGCTCGTTGAAGACGAAGTCGAGCTGGACGGTGCCGCCCGCCGTGCCCTCCGCGGCCCACGGCAGGACGACGCGGCGGCCCGGCACGCGGTCGTAGGTCCAGATGTCCGACCAGACCGCGCCGTCCGCGTGGATCAGGACCTCACCGGCGGGTGCGTCTCCGTCGGCGGCTCGCGAGGCGTCGTCCGCGGGAGGCGCGGCCTCGGCGGCGTGGGACGCGGCCTCGGCGGCGTGGGACGCGGCCTCGGCGGCGCGGGATGCGGCCTCGGCGGCGCGGGCGATGCCCGTCAGCAGGTCGTCGGTGCGCTTCTCGTGCACGTCCCAGTCCTCCGGGCGCAGCACGAAGTCGAGGTCGCCCGGGTCGCGGGCCGCCGCGCCGTACCAGGCGGAGAGGAGCATGCTGCCGCGCAGCATCAGGTTCGCGGACCACTCCGACCCGGCCACGCCGGCCAGGACGTGGTCGAGCGCGCGGCGGCGGGCCGCGTACCAGCGCGCGCCGCGGTCCGGATCGCCGAAGCGCGGCTCGCTCGGACGCAGCGCCCGGCGGTGGTGCTTCATCGCCGGATCGAAGACGGGGACCTGCTCGGCGTCCGGCACCGGACGGAGCGTCGGGGGCAGGCCCAGCCGGGCCGCGGTCCCGGCGTCCGGCGGACGTGCCGGCAGGCGTGCCGTGTCCGGCCAGGGGGCGCGGCGCAGATCGTCCCAGTTCATCGGGGCTCCCGAGGGGCGTCGAAGGTCGGGTGGAGGGCCGCCAGCAGCCGGGCGGCGAACGGGGCGGACGTGGCCGGGCCGTCCGGAAGCTCCTCTTCGCGGAACGCGCTCCAGGTCTCCTCGGCGCGGTGCAGTGCGGCCCGCAGGCTCGCCTCGGTGACGGGCCTGGGGTTGGTGGTGTCGGCCAGCTCGAACGTCCTCACCAGCAGGTCGGCGGGCAGGTACACGCGTTCGGCGAGCAGCACCGCGTCGAACAGGTCCTTGCCCTGCGGCGGCGTCTCGTTGACCAGCCAGAGCAGCTTCCAGGCCAGGGACAGGGCGGGCGTCACGGCGAGGACGGTCGCCGGGTCGCCGCCGTCCGCCCGCGGGATCTCCGTGGGCTCGGGCGCGACGGGGAGGCGTTCCCGGAACGCGAAGTCGACCTGGAGGACGCCGCTTCCGCCGCCGTCGACGTCGTAGGGCACCTCGAAGCGGCGGCCCGGGTTCTCCCCGTCGTAGTCCCAGCGGTCCTCGAAGTCCGCCCACTCGGACCTGAAGGCCACCCGCGGTCCGGGCGCGGTGTCCGCGCGGGACGCCCGCTCGGCGGCCTCCATGACGCCGTCGAGGAGTTCCTCGCCGCGGTGGTGGTACAGGTCGAGGGTGTCCGGGACGACGACGAAGTCCAGGTCGCCGGGCTCGCGCGCGGCGGCGCCGAACCAGGCGCGCAGGAGGGCGCTGCCGCGCAGCACCAGGTGCGCCGCCCACGGCGAACCGGCCACTCCGGCGAGGAAGGCGTCCAGCGCGCGGCGGCGCGCCGCCGGGGACGGGTCGTGCGGGTTCGCCGTCATCGGGGGTCCTCGGTGATCCAGCCGTCGTCGAGGGACGGGGTGTCGTCGTGGACGACGTACTCGCGTTCGACCTCGGCGATCTCGTGGCCGGCCGCGCGCAGGGCGCCGACCAGCGCGTCCAGGCGGGCGCCGGCGGTGGGCGCGCCGACGCGGTGGCAGCGCTGGGTGACGAACCGCTCCGGGCGCCCGTCCGGGCGGACGCGCCGGACGTTGCGGGACACGTGCGCGCCGTGCGGGACGGCCAGGGCGGCCAGCGCGGCGAGCGCCGCCGGGTCGGACTCCGGGGCGAGCAGCAGTTTGACGTGGTGCTCGAAGTAGGAGCCGAGCGCGTCGCCCTCGGCGTCGGTGCGCGGGACGCCGTCGTTCCACGGCGCCGCCTCGACCTTGACGCGGACGACCCGGAGGCCGTCGCCGCGCAGGTCGCGGGCCGTGCGGGCGGCCTCGGCCAGGACGGTGTCGCCGGTGCCGGAGCGGCGCAGGCTCAGCATCGGCTGCGTGGGCGTCCGGCCGCGCGCGAGTTCGATCAGGGTGAGCTTGAGTCCGCGCGCCGCGGCGGCCTCGCGCGCCCGCGACGCGTCGGAGGCGGCGACGGTCAGGTGGATCTCGAAATCACCCTTGATGTCCATCCTGCACAGGGTTCCAGAATTTCGAGAGCGAGGGCATCCGGATTTCGGATGGCACAATCCCGAACATGGCCCTTCCTGTCGCCGCCGTCCTGTTCGACCTCGACGGCACCCTGATGGACCACGCGACGGCCTCGGTCGGGGCCGTCCAGGAGTGCTGGCCCGACGCCGACCCGGCGTTCGTGGCACGGCGGTGGACCGAGCTGACCGACGAGTACGTGGAGCGGTTCGCCCGGGGCGAGATGAGCTTCGAGGAGCAGCGGCGGCACCGGGCCGTCGGGCTCGCGCGCGAACTGGGGCATCCCAGGTGGGACGACGCGCGGGCGGACGCGTGGTTCGCCGGCTACCTCGTCCGGTACCGGCGGCGGTGGGCGGCGTTCCCCGACGTGCTGCCCGTCTTCGAGGAGCTGGCGGCGCGCGGGCTGCGGTTCGGGATCGTCACGAACGGCGACGGCGCGCAGCAGCGGCAGAAGCTGGAGCGGATCGGCGTGCTGCCCCGCGTCGCGGACTGCGTGGTCGCGTCCCGGGAGGTCGGGACGGCCAAGCCGGACCCGGCGATCTTCGCCGCCGCGTGCGCCCGGCTGGACCTGCCGCCCGCGGCCGTGGCGCACGTCGGCGACCTGCTCGACACCGACGCGCGGGGCGCGACGGCGGCGGGCCTCACCGGGGTCTGGCTCGACCGTCCCGGCACCGGCGCCGCCGCCGACGTCCCGCGCGTCACCACGCTCGCCGACCTTCCCGCCCTGCTCCGCTGACCGCCCGCGGTCCTCTGCGGACCGACCGCGCCACTCGGCCGACGCGCCACTCGGCCGACGCGCCACTCGGCCGACGCGCCACTCGGCCGACGCGCCACTCGGCCGACGCGCCACTCGGCCGACGCGCTACTCGGCCGGCGTGGTCAGGACCGCCTCGACCTCCAGGGTGATCTCCACCTTCTCGCCGAGCGCCACGCCGCCCGGGATCGGCATGTTGGTGTCGACGCCGAACTCGGTGCGGTCGATCACGCCGGTCGCCAGGAACCCGGCGCGGGCGCCGCCGCCGGCCGGGTCGAAGGCGTCCGGGCCGAACCCGCCGATCTCCAGGTCGAAGGTGACGGGCCTGGTCACGCCCTTGATCGTCAGGTCGCCGGCCAGCTCGAACCGGCCGGCGCCGCGCGCCGGGCGCAGGCCGGTCGAGCGGAACGTCATGGTCGGGTGCTCGTCGCTGCCGAAGTACTCGGCGGTGCGCAGGTGCGCGTCGCGCTGGGCGTTGCCGGTGTCGACCGAGTCCATCCGGACGGTCGCGGTGACGTGGGAGTCGAGCGGGTCGGCCCCGGTCACGAAGGTCGCCTCGAAGTCGTCGAACCGGCCGCGGACCTTGCTGATCATCAGGTGCCGGACCGCGAACCCGACGGTGGAGTGGGCGGTGTCCACGGTCCAGGTGCCCGCGACGTAGCCGGGGATCTCGACAAGCTGCGCCGTCATCGTGTCTCCTTGGTTCTGGGAAGTAAGTCGGTTCCTCGGAGGAACCGCCTTCATCCTGCGAGAACCCGCACGCCCCCACAAGAAGGCACTTTTCCCTGCCTCAGGCACCCGGAGATAACCATGGACTTCAGCGGTCTGAGCGAGCACTCCCCCGAGGCGTGCCGCGCCCGCGAGACCCTCGACCGCGTCGCCGAGAAGTGGACGCTGATGGTCATCGCGCTGCTCGGCGAGCGCACCAAGCGGTTCGGCGAGCTGAAGCGCGAGTGCGTCGGCGTCAGCCAGCGGATGCTGACCGTGACGCTGCGCGGCCTGGAGCGCGACGGGTTCGTCGTCCGCACCGTGTACCCCGAGATCCCGCCGCGCGTCGAGTACACGCTGACCAAGCTCGGCCGGACGATGCTGGAGGCGATCGAGCCGCTCATCGTCTGGACCGAGTCGCACGGCGAGGAGATCGACGCCGCCCGCGCCGCCTACGACGGCAGGACGTCGGACGGTTAACCGGGTGCCGGGCGCGGCGCCGGCGGTTACCGTGGACGTCGTCTGAACGGCCACCGGGAGCACTCTCAGAACGATGGACCCTCACGAGACGGGACGGCGAGCTAGCCGCGCCGAGCCGGGGAACGCGCGCACGCGCGGCCCGGTTCGGCGGTGCGCGCCGCTGTCCCGACCACCTCGTGAGGTTCCACGATGCTGTCCGACGACGTCCGTTCGACCTTCCTGACCTTCTTCGGCGAGCGCGGCCACGTCCGCGTGCCGTCCGGCTCCCTGGTGCCGGACGACCCGACGCTGCTGCTGACGAACGCCGGGATGAACCAGTTCAAGCCCTACTACCTGGGCGAGCGCGTGCCCGGGCACCGCAGGCTCATGTCGGTGCAGAAGTGCGTGCGCACCGTCGACATCGAGAACGTCGGCCGGACGACCCGGCACGACACGTTCTTCGAGATGCTCGGCACCTTCGCCTTCGGCGACTACTTCCGGCGCGAGGCGGTGCCGTGGGCGTGGGAGCTCCTGACCGGCCGCTACGGCCTGGAGCGCGACCGGCTCTGGGTGACGGTGCTGCGCGGCGACGACGAGACGGAGGCGGTCTGGCGGAGCCTCGGCGTCCCGGCGGAGCGGATCCAGCGGCTCGGCATGGCCGACAACCACTGGTCGATGGGCGTCCCAGGACCGTGCGGACCGTCCTCGGAACTGCACTACGACCGGGGTCCCGCGTTCGGTCCGGACGGCGGTCCGGCCGTGGACGGCGAGCGCTACGTGGAGCTCTGGAACCTGGTGTTCATGGAGAGCCTGCGCGGCGAGGGCGACGGCAAGGACGGCTACCGGGTGCTCGGCCCGCTGCCCGCGCGGAACATCGACACCGGGCTCGGCCTCGGCCGGCTCGCCGCGATCCTCCAGGGCGTGGACACCGTCTGCGAGACCGACGTGCTGCTGCCCGTGTTCCGGCTCGTCCAGGAGCGGGCGGGCCGCCCGTACCCGGGCCGGGACGGCGGCGCGGTCGCGACGTCCATGCGGATCGTCACCGACCACGCGCGGACGGCGGCGTTCCTCGTCGCGGACGGTGTGCTGCCGTCCGGCGAGGGGCGGGGGTACGTGCTGCGGCGGCTGCTGCGCCGCGCGGTCCGGCACGCGCGCCTGCTCGGCATCGACGGCCCGCTGCTCGCGGACCTCACCGGCCGCGTCGTGGACGGCCTCGGCGGCTACTGGCCCGAACTGGTCGCGGGACGGGAACTGGTCGGGCGGGTCGTCGCGGCGGAGGAGGAGCGGTTCGACCGGACGCTGCGGCAGGGCTCGCGGCTGCTGGAGTCGGCGATCGCGTCCTCGTCCGGCGGCACGCTGCCGGGCCGGACGGCGTTCGAGCTGCACGACACCTACGGCTTCCCCATCGACCTGACGCTCGACGCGGCGCGCGCGGCGGGCCTCACCGTGGACGAGGACGGGTTCGGCCGCCTGCTGGAGGCGCAACGCAGGCGCGCGCACGATGCGGAGCGAGGCCGCAAGGGCGACGCGGTCGCCCGGCAGGACCTCTACCGGGGCGTGCTCGCGCGGCACGGCCGGACCGAGTTCGTGGGCCATGACCGGACGTCCGCGGAAGGACGCGTCGTGACGCTTCTCGACGGCGGCTCGGAGGTTCCGCACGCGCACGAGGGCTCGACGGTCGAGCTCGTGCTGTCCCGGAGCCCGTTCTACGCGGAGGCGGGCGGCCAGGTCGGCGACACCGGGCGCGTCGTCACGCCGTCCGCGACCCTCGACGTGCTCGACACCAGGCTCGGCGTGGACGGACTGCACGTCCACACGGTCCGGGTCGTCTCGGGCGAGGTGGGCGCGGGCGACGAGGCGGAGGGCGTCGTGGACGCGGAGCGGCGTGCGGCGATCGCGCGGTCCCACAGTGCGACGCACGTCCTGCACGCGATGCTGCGCCGCGTCCTGGGCGAGCAGGCGGCGCAGCGCGGCTCCCGCGTGGAGCCGGGACGGCTGCGGTTCGACTTCGCCCACTTCGCGGCGGTCTCCGACGACGAGCTGGCGACCGTCCAGACGCTGGTGAACGACTACCTCTTGGCCGATCCGGAGGTGCGGGTCCGGGAGGCGGACCGCGCGGCGGCGGAGGCGGCGGGCGCGGTCGCGCTGTTCGGCGAGCGGTACGGCGAGCGCGTGCGGATCGTGGACATCGGCGACGCGTCCCGCGAGCTGTGCGGCGGCACGCACGTGGGGCACGGCGCGCAGGCGGGGCCGGTGCACCTGCTCGGCGCGTCGTCGGTCGGGTCCGGGCTGCGCCGCGTCGAGGCGCTGACCGGGCCGGACGCGCTGCGCCACCACGACCACGAGCGCGCCCTGCTGACCGAGCTGGCGGGCCTGCTGGCGGTCCCGGCCGACCGCGCGCCGGAGCGGCTGCGGCAGCGCCTCGCGGCCCTCGCGGAGGCGGAGCGCGAACTGGCGTCGCTCCGCGCGGCGGACCTGTCGGCGCGGGCGTCCCGCCTGGCGGCGTCGGCCTCGACGTCGGGAGGCGACGGCGGGCCGGTGGTCTGCGCGGAGGTCGAAACCGTTCCGGCGGAGTCTTTGCGGGACCTGGCGACGCGGACGCTCGCGCTGCTGCCCGAGGCCGGCGCGGTCGTCCTCGGGACGGTCCACAGCGGGAAGGCTCTGCTGGTCGCGGCCGTCGCGGCGGAGTACGGGACTCCGGCGCGCGAGCTGCTGGCGGACGCGGCGCGCGTCGTCGGGGGCGGCGCGGGCGGACGCGGCCCGGTCGCGAG
>NZ_QURH01000284.1 GCF_003428695.1 Actinomadura logoneensis | reverse complement strand
GGCCCCGCCGGGACCGGCTCGGACGGCTCCGCCGGGACCGGTCCGGCCGGGCGGCCGGCCGCGGGCGAGGCCCCGACCCGGGTGCCGTGCGGGATCAGGTTCGAGAAGGTGGTGAAGCGGTTCGGCGACAACGTCGTGCTGGACCACCTGGACTTCCAGGTCGCCGCCGGGGAGCGCGTCACGCTCATCGGGCCGAGCGGCTCGGGCAAGACGACGATCCTGCGGCTGCTGATGACGCTCGAACGGCCCGACGGCGGCGTCATCCGCGTGGGGGACGACCCGCTGTGGCACATGGAGCGCGGCGGCAAGCTGGTCAAGGCCAACGAGCGGCACCTGCACGAGATGCGCAAGCGGATCGGCATGGTGTTCCAGCAGTTCAACCTGTTCCCGAACATGAACGTGCTGCGCAACCTCACCGAGGGGCCCGTGCACGTGCTGGGGCTGAGCAAGGACGAGGCGGTCGAGCGGGCGCGCGGCCTGCTGGAGATGGTCGGCCTGGCCGACAAGGAGGACGCGCACCCGACCCAGCTGTCGGGCGGGCAGCAGCAGCGCGTCGCGATCGCGCGGGCGCTCGCGATGGAGCCGACCGTCCTGCTGCTGGACGAGGTGACCTCGGCGCTCGACCCGGAGCTGGTCGTCGGCGTCCAGGACCTGCTGCGCGACATCGCCCGCAGCACCGACGTGACGATGCTGTGCGTGACCCACGAGATGGGCTTCGCTCGCGACATCTCCAACCGGGTGCTGATGTTCGACCAGGGCCGCATCATCGAGGAGGGCACCCCCGATGCGATCTTCGAGGCCCCGACGCAGGAGCGCACCCGCGAGTTCCTGAGCGCGGTGCTGGCCTCCTGACGCGGCGACGCCGCACGCGGCGGAGCCCGACAGCGGACGGAGCCCGGTGGCCGGTGGGCCACCGGGCTCCGTCATGCCCGTCGTGCCGGTCGTCGTGCCGGTCGTGCCGCGAGCTCCGGCGGACGGCGGCACGGCACCGGCGGGACGACACCGAGGGCATGGCCAGAACCGAATGCCGTTCGGTACGGTGGAGGCATGAGAGACGGCGCGGCCATCGCGGGACTCGGCATGACCGAGCTCGGCAGGGTGTACGGACGCAGCCCGCGCAGGCTCGCCGCCGACGCGGTGCGCGCGGCGGTCGACGACGCGGGCCTGGCCCTCGGCGACCTGGACGGACTGCTGGTCAGCCACGGCCTCGGCGGCTCCCCCGGGATCGAGCTCGCCGACACCCTCGGCCTGCGCGACCTGCGGCTGCTGACCCAGATGAACTCCTTCGGCGCGACCGCGGGTGCGATGGTGTCCTACGCGGCGATGTCGGTCCTGTCCGGCGCCGCGACGACGGTGGCCTGCGTGTTCGCCGACGCGCCGCTCAAGCCGAAGCAGTCGGCGGGCTCGGCGTACCACCGCGACGCGCCCGAGTGGTACGGGTTCGGCGGGATGACCGCCGCGCTCGGCTTCCGCAGCGTGAACGCGTTCTACGCGCTCGCCGCGCAGCGCCACATGGCCCGCTACGGGACGACCGGCGACCAGCTCGGCGCGATCGCCGTCAGCACGCGCGAGTGGGCGTCGCGCAACCCGCTCGCCCAGATGCGCGACCCGATCACCCTCGACGACCACCGCGCCTCCCGCTGGGTCAGCGAACCGCTGCGGCTGCTGGACTGCTGCATCGTCTCCAACGGCGCCGTCGCCGTCGTGGTGACCGGCGCCGACCGCGCCGCCGACCTGGCCCGCCCGCCCGTCCACGTGTGGGGCTGGGGGCAGGGGCACCCCGGGCACCGCAAGGCGCGCGGCAGCGCGTTCGGGCTGGTCACGGGCGCGGCGACGTCCGGGCCGATCGCGCTGAAGATGGCCGGGGTCACCCCGTCCGACGTCACCCAGGCCCAGCTCTACGACTGCTACACCTACACCGTCCTGGTGTCGCTGGAGGACTACGGGTTCTGCGGCAAGGGCGAGGGCGGCGCGTTCGCCGCGTCCGGGGCGCTCGGACCGGGCGGCTCGCTGCCGACCAACACCGGCGGCGGCCAGCTGTCCGGTTACTACATGTGGGGCATGACGCCGGTGTCGGAGGCCGTGATCCAGGCGCGCGGGGACGGCGGCGACCGCCAGGCCCCGAACGACGTGATCCTGGTCAGCGGCAACGGCGGCATCCTCGACCACCACGCGACGCTGGTCCTCAGCCCGCACCGGAAGGGAGCCTGATGGACATCGGGATCCTGCGCCGCGACGGCCGCACCGACGGCTTCTTCGACGCCGCCGCCCGCGACCGCCTCGCCGTCCGCCGCTGCGCCGCCTGCGCGGCCCCGCCCGAGGGCGCCGTCCCCTCCGACAGGGACGTCCCGCCCGACGGCGCCGCGACGGGCGCCGGAGCCGAGGCGTTCCTGCCGCCGGACGCGACGTCCTGCCCGGACTGCGGCACCGAGGACCTGGGGTGGACGGACGTCTCCGGCGAGGCCGTCCTCGTCTCCTGGACCGTCCTGCACCCCCGCCCCCGGGAGGACGGCTCCGCTCCCCCGCCCGCGCTGCTGGCGCTCGTCGAACTCGCCGAGGGACCGTGGCTGTACGCCCGCCTGGACGGCGTGGGGCCCGCCGGCCTCCGCGAGGGACTTCCGCTGCGCGTCCGGTTCGCCCACCCGAGCGAGGGCGAGGCGTACCCGCTCTTCACCCCGGCATGACCAGCGTGTTCCGCCCATGCGGGACACTGTGATCATGAGGGGACTCTATCCACCGATCGAGCCGTACGCGGCCGGGATGCTGCCCGTCGGCGGCCAGGACGAGATCTACTGGGAGACCTGCGGCACCCCGGACGGCACACCGGCCGTCTTCGTGCACGGCGGCCCCGGCGGCGGCTGCACGCCCACCAGCCGCCGCCTGTTCGATCCCGACGCGTACCGGATCGTCCTGTTCGACCAGCGCAACTGCGGGCGCAGCACGCCGCACGCCGCCCAGCCCGACATCGACCTGTCCGCCAACACCACCGCCGCGCTGGTCGCCGACATGGAGCGGCTGCGCGAACACCTCGGCGTCGAGCGCTGGGTCGTGTTCGGCGGCTCGTGGGGCAGCACCCTCTCCCTCGCCTACGCGCAGGCCCACGCCGATCGCGTGATCGCCCTGGTGCTGCGCGGCGTCTACCTCGTCCTCCCCGCCGACGAGCCGTGGTGCTTCGCCGAGGGCGGCGTGTCCCGGCTGTTCCCCGACGCGTTCGAGGGCTTCCGCGACGCGATCCCCGAGGAGGAGCGCGGCGACTACATGGCCGCCTACGCCCGCCGCCTCGCCGACCCGGACCCGGCCGTCCACGTCCCGGCGGCCCTCGCCTGGACGCGCTGGGAGGACGCGACGGGCTACCTCGTCCCCCGCGAGGACGACGCGGAAGATGAGAACACCGTGCGGGCCGCCGTCGCCGTCGCCCGGCTGGAGAACCGGTACTTCGGCAACGGCTGCTTCCTCGAACCCGGCCAGCTGCTGAGCGACGCGCACCGGCTGAACGGCCTGCCGGGCGTCATCGTGAACGGCCGCTACGACCTGCTCACCCCGCCGGACGCCGCGTGGGCGCTGCACCAGGCGTGGCCCGGCTCCGAGCTGCACCTGGTCCCCGACGCCGGGCACGGCTTCGACGAGCCCGGCACCCTGCACCATCTCATCGAGGCCACAGACCGGTTCCGCGGAGCACGGTGATCTGACCACGGGGCAATCATCACCCTCTGTAAGAATGCGCGCCGGAAGCGTGTTTTCACCGCTGTTTCGGCGAGAGGGTGGTCCGCCCATGGGCGTGGTCGGCACGACGCAGCCGTCCCGAACGCAACCGTTCCGACTGCCGCGGTTCTACAGCGCCTATCCCGCGCGGCTGAACCCGAACCTCGACGCGGCCCGCGCGCACTCGGTGCCGTGGGCGCGCGCGATGGGGATGCTGGAGGGCTCCGACGTCTGGGAGCAGGCCGACCTGGAGGCGCACGACTACCCCCTGCTGTGCGCCTACACCCACCCCGACTGCGACGCCGAGGAGCTCGCCCTCATCACCGACTGGTACGTGTGGGTGTTCTTCTTCGACGACCACTTCCTGGAGCGCTTCAAGCGCACCGGTGACCGCGAGGGCGGCCGCGACCACCTGGCGCGGCTGCCCTTGTTCATGCCCCCGGACGGCGACATGAGCCGCGTCCCCGCGCCGGAGAACCCGGTCGAGGCGGGCCTCGCGGACCTGTGGGCCCGGACCGTCCCGGCGATGTCCACGGCCTGGCGCGAACGGTTCGCCGAACGCACCGCGCACCTGCTGAACGAGTCGCTGTGGGAGCTGTCCAACATCAACGCGCACCGGATCGCGAACCCGGTCGAGTACATCGAGATGCGGCGCCGGGTCGGCGGCGCGCCCTGGTCGGCGTGCCTGGTCGAGCACGCCGCCGGGGCCGAGGTCCCGGCGCGGATCGCCGGGTCGCGCCCGATGGCGGTGCTGCGCGACGCGTTCGCCGACGCCGTCCACCTGCGCAACGACCTGTTCTCCTACCAGCGCGAGGTCGAGGACGAGGGCGAGCTCAGCAACGGCGTCCTCGTCCTGGAGACCTTCTTCGACTGCGGCACCCAGGAGGCCGCCGACGCCGTCAACGACATCCTCACCTCCCGGATCCAGCAGTTCGAGCACACCGCCCTCACCGAGGTCCCCGCCCTGTGCGCCGAGGAGGGCCTGACGCCCGAGGAGGCCCTCCGGGTCGGCGCCTACATCAAGGGCCTGCAGGACTGGCAGGCGGGCGGCCACGAATGGCACATGCGCTCGTCCCGCTACATGAACCGCGGCGCCCTGGAGGCCGACGCCGCCGACGCCGCCGCGACGCGCCTCGCCTTCCCGGGGGCGGCCGAACTCGGCATGAGCGGGCTCGACATCCGGTCGCTGACCGGGCCGCCCGCCGCCGTCCGGCTCCGCAAGTACGCGCACGTCCCGAGCCGGGTCGGCCCGTCGGTCATCCCCGACATCGAGATGCCGTTCACGCTCCGCCTCAACCCGCACCTCGACCAGGCGCGCCGGCACCTCGCCGACTGGGCCGAGCGGATGGGGCTCCTGCGCCCCGATCCCGGCGTCCCCGGCTCGGACGTGTGGAACGCCTCCCTGCTCGCCGACTTCGACCTCGCGCTCTGCGCCGCCGGTCTCGCCCCGGACGCCGGGCCCGACGGACTCGACCTCGGCTCCCAGTGGCTGGCCTGGGGCACCTACGCCGACGACTACTACCCGGCCGTCTTCGGCCGCAGCCGCGACCTCGCCGCGGCCCGCGCCACCAACGCCCGGCTGGGCCTGTTCATGCCCGTGGACGACGGCGTGGCGGTGCCCCGCCCGGCGAGCGCCCTCGAACGCGGCCTGGACGACCTGTGGCGGCGCACGACCCGGCAGCAGGAGCCCGGCGAGCGCCGCCGGTTCCGCGCCGCGGTCGACACGATGCTCGAAAGCTGGCTGTGGGAACTGTCCAACCACATCCAGAACCGCGTCCCCGACCCGGTGGACCACATGGAGATGCACCGCGGCACCTTCGGCGCGGACCTCACCGTCGCCCTCACCCGTCTCAACGCGGCGACCGGGCTTCCCGACGCCGTGTACACCACGGGGCCGGTGCAGTCGCTGCTCGCCTCCGCCATGGATTTCGGCGCCCTGGTCAACGATGTCTTCTCGTACCAGAAGGAGATCGAGTTCGAGGGCGAGTTCCACAACACGGTGCTGGTCGTGCAGAGCTTCTTCGGATGCGACTACCCGACGGCGCTGCGCATCGTCGCCGATCTGATGGCCTCCCGGATGCGGCAGTTCCAGCATGTGGTGGCGTACGAGCTGCCCGTGCTCTGCGACGACCTCGGGCTGTCCATCGAGGCGCGGACCGCGCTCGGCCGGCTCGTCGGGGAACTGCAGAACTGGATGGCGGGCGTTCTGAACTGGCACCGGCACGTCCGCCGCTACCGCGAGGAGGACCTGGTCCGCCGGTACCGCGAGACCCCCTGGACCGAATGACGTTCGGCCCAGTAGCGTCGGCGGCATGCGCACCGACGTCTGCGAACGGTTCGGCACCGAGTTCCCCCTCTTCGCCTTCTCCCACTGCCGCGACGTCGTCGCCGCCGTCACCAACGCCGGCGGCCTCGGCGTCCTCGGCGCCGTCGCCCACACCCCCGACCGGCTCGAGGAGGAACTGCGCTGGATCGACGACCACGTCGGCGGCCGGCCCTACGGCGTCGACGTGCTCGTCCCGGCGCGGATCGACGAGTCCGCCGAGCGGGCCGCGCGCGGCGACGGCGGCCTCGACACGATGCTCGCCGCCGTCCCGCGCGAGCACTGGGACTTCCTCGCCGGACTGTTCGACCGGTACGGCGTGCCGCTGCCCGACTTCGACGCCGCCCGGCGCGCGGGCGCCCGCGGCGGCACCCAGGTCACCACGCGCGGCGCCACCGAGCTGATCGACGTGGCGCTCACCCACCCCATCGCGCTCATCGCCGGCGCCCTCGGCACCCCTCCCCCGCTCATGGTCGAGCGCGCCAAGGCCGCCGGGGTGCCGGTCGCCGCGCTCGTCGGCACCGTCGAGCACGCCCGCCGCCAGGTCGCCGCGGGCGCCGACCTCATCGTCGCGCAGGGCGGCGAGGCGGGCGGGCACACCGGCGAGATCTCGACCATGGTGCTCGTCCCCGAGGTGGTGGACGCCGTCGCGCCGCTGCCCGTCCTCGCCGCGGGCGGCATCGCCACCGGACGGCAGATGGCCGCGGCGCTCGCCCTCGGCGCGTCCGGGGTCTGGTGCGGGTCGGTCTGGCTCACCACCGAGGAGGCCGAGACCTCCCCCGCCGTCAAGGCCAAGATGCTGGCCGCGACCTCCAGAGACACCGTGCGCTCCCGGTCCCGCACCGGCAAGCCCGCCCGCCAGCTCCGCTCCGCCTGGACCGACGCGTGGGACGCCCCGGACGGCCCCGGCCCGCTCGGCATGCCACTCCAGATGATCATCGCGGAGGGCGCCATGCGGCAGATCACCAAGGTCGCCGAGTCCGGCAACGAGGGCGCCCGCGAGCTGGCCAACTACTTCGTCGGGCAGTGCGTCGGCCTGATGAACACCGTCCGGCCCGCCCGCCAGGTCGTCTACGACATGGTCGCGGAGTTCGCCGAGGCCGTCGAACGCCTCGACCGCATCACCGCCACCGACTGACCCCGCCAGGGGAGGCCGCCCGGCGGAGCCTCCAGGCGAGGCCTCCAGGGGGCCGCCGCCTCGCGGGTCAGGCGTACTGGTCGAGGGTGCGGCCGGGGCCCTTGTTGATCTGGTCGACGAACAGCCTCGCCAGCGCGTCCTGGCCCTTGGCGGTCGGGTGGTAGCTGCGCGGCTCGGCCGTCAGGGCGCCCAGGTTGAGCGACAGGCCGTTCATGTAGGGGTCGGAGCTGCCCGCCTCGTGCCCGGAGAAGGCGCTGTAGGCGTCCACGAACTCCACGCTGCCCTGCCCGTGGACGGCGGCGACGTGCTCGTCGGCCTCGGCCACGGTCTGCCGGATCAGCTCGTTGAGGTCGCGGGCGCGTCCGTTCAGCCAGCGCTGGTCGTCCAGGGTCAGGTTGTCGCCGCCGTTCACCGAGACCTCCGAGAACGGCCGGGGGTAGCCGAGCACGATGACCCGGGCGCGCGGGGCGCGCTCGGTGATCCTCGTGATGAGCCGCGGCAGGTTCTCGCGCAGCGCGGCCATCCGGTCGGCGATGGCGCCGCCCTGCTTCTCGCACCCCTTCGACCACGGCAGCTTGACCACGCAGCCGCCTTCGACCACGGCAGCTTGACCACGCAGCCGCCCATGATCTTGGCGAAGCCGACGTCGTTGCCGCCGACGCTGAGTGTCACCAGGCTGGTGCCCGCCGTCACCCGCTCGAGCTGGGACGGCTCGCCGGACTTCCCCTCGACGACGTCGGCGGTCGTCGCGCCCGAGCAGGCCCAGAACGAGCTGCCGCCCGCGAACCGGAACGTCCTGGCCACGGTGTGGTAGTAGGCGCGGGACGTCCGGTGGCAGCGGCTCAGCGGGTTCTGGTCGGCGAGCGTCGCCTCGGCGCCGACGCCGGAGGAGTAGGAGTCGCCGAGCGCCACGTACGCGCCGCGGGTGGCGACCTCCACGGGGGTGAGGGGCCGGCCGCGGTCGCTCACGGCGCTCTGGGCCCGGACGTCCGGCAGCGGCGCGCGGCAGCCGGCGCCGAAGACCTCGCAGCGGACGGCGGGGAGCGCCACCAGCGGGACGACCGCCGCGGCGAGCAGAACGAGAAGGAGGGCGACGGCGAGGCCCCGATCACCGAAACGGGCTCGCACCCGCGCCGGCCATGTCCCCGGCCCCGCCATCGTCCTCCCTGTCCCTCGTCCCACCGGTAAAGACGACCGTCGGGCCTCCCAGGTTCCCGCCTTTACGTAGTAGATCCGTTATATCCCGTTTTTCCGTCCGAGGGACCACCAGGTGGAACCCGGGGCGGCCCAGGGAACATCTCACCCAGGCGAGGGCCGACGGGTAAGACGACACTCGCGAGGGCGGCGGACGATGCTGGCGATCCTGACCGGGCTGGGCCTGTCCACGGCGGCGGGCCTGAACGCCTACATCCCGGTGCTGCTGGTGGGGCTGATCGCGCGCTACACCGATGTCCTGCACCTTCCGGACACGTTCTCCTGGCTGACCAACGGCTGGGTGCTCACCGGGCTCGCCCTGCTGCTCGGCACCGAGCTCATCCTCGACAAGGTGCCCGTCGTGGACACCGTCAACGACGCCGTGCAGACGTTCGTCCGGCCCGCGGCGGGCGGCGCGGCCTTCGCCGCCACCGACGCCGCGGCCCGGGCCGACTCGTCCACCTTCATGCACGACCACCCGTGGATCGGCTGGGTGCTCGGGATCGCGGTCGCGCTCCTGGTGCACACGACCAAGGCGACCGTGCGCCCGGTGGTGAACGCCGGCACGCTCGGCACCGGCGCGCCCGTGGTCAGCGTGGTCGAGGACGTCGCGTCCCTCGGCATGAGCCTGCTGGCCATCCTCGCGCCGGTCCTCGCCCTGGTCGCGCTCGTCGCGTTCGCCTACGTCACCCTCCGCCTCTGGCGCAGAGCCCGCCGCCGCCGGCGCCGCGCCCGCGAGCGCGCCACCTCCGCCACCTGACCTCATTGGCTGCCGGGCCGTTGACGGTCCGGGCACCGGAGGAGGCCGACGCACGCCGCGATCGCCGCCCGTCCATCGGCGGCGATCCGCGTGCATGGGGGGTTACGCTGGGTGCCGGTTTCCTGATGCGCTGGAGTGCGGGTGGACGCTGACGAGATCGCCTCGGCTCGGGAGTTCGGGACGCGCCTGCGGGAGCTGCGCGGCGACCTCACCCAGCAGGCCGTGGCCAGGCGGTCGGCCGTGGGCCGGGCCGCGCTGACCCGCCAGCGCATCTCCACGATCGAGAACGGCGCGCTTCCCACGGCCCGGCAACTCCGGTGCTACCTGCACGGATGCGGCCGACTCGACATCCTGGAGGAGCTGGAGTCCACCCGGCGGCGGATCGAGACCTCCGCCGCCGCGGCGGACGGTGCCGTCCGTCCGGCGTCCCCGGCAGAGGGCGCCGTCCGTCGGGCCTCGGCGGGGGACGCGTACCGGACGCCTCGGCGGCTGACGGTGTCGGTCGTGGCCGCCGCCGCGACCGCCGCGGTGCTGACCGGCGCCGTGTCGGCCCTGCTCATGGGACGGTTCGTGGCGGGCAGGACGACCGGCGCCTCGACCACCCGGGCCGTCCCGGACTGCGCCGAGGGGAACCTCTGCTTCTGGCCCGAGCCGAACTTCCTCGGCCGCAGGATCACGCTGCCGCCGGACTACGTCAGCGACAGCACGTGCCGGACGCTGCCGTTCGTGGCCCGCTCGGTCCGCAACACCAGCCGGGAGCGGCAGCGGCTCTTCGCCGGGACGGGCTGCACCGGCGAGGTGACGGTCCTGCAGCACCTCGACCGGGAGCCGCTGCCCTCCGTGGCGGTGCTGAGCTTCCGGCACAGCTGAACGGACGCCTGGGACCGGGGACCCGGGACTGGGAACGGACGACGCCCCCGCCGCGTCCGCGTGGGGGCGTCCTGGCCGTCGCGGGCGGCCCGCGGTCAGAGGATCCGGATCGTCTCGTAGTGCTGCCAGACGAAGGACGGGTAGTAGTCCCGCTTCGCCCCCGGCCGGATCGGCCAGTACCGGCTGTGCGGCAGCGTGCTCCAGATGACCTGGACCTGGACGGTCCGTCCGCAGCTGACGTTCCGCGCCTGCACGCCGTTGCGGGCGATGTGCCTGACCTTCACGCATCCGTTCGGGCCGGCCGGCACGGCCGCCCGGCCGGCCGCCTGGGAGGTGGAGGGGGCCGCCGCGCGGACGGGTGCGGCGCCCGCCGCCTGCGCGGTCCCGTCGAGCAGGAGTGATCCGCCCAGGGCGAGGGCGGCGCCGGTGACGGCCGCTGCCGTGCCGCGTGGAGTGTGTCGCATGTCCGTTCTCCTTCCGGTGGTTCCGGTGCCGGGTCCCCAGAACGCGCGATGGCGATCCCACCTGTGCTTTTCGTCGTGCGAGGACCCGTGAGCCCACGACAGCAGGCAGGTGGGGGCGTCCACCAGAGGAGGGGGTGTCGCGACGTGCCCGGACATGTCCGCGGACACGTCGCGACACCACGTACGGCGCGGAACCCTGCCGTCAGGGGTGCCCGCTCCTCACTCGTCGGGCATCGTCGCGAGGCGAGGCCGGAAACGACGCGGCGGCCGTCGCGCCTGGTTCAGGGGCGACGGCCGCCGTCGTATGACCGGTTTATGTGTCAGTGAGCGTTCACCGAGGTCAATGGTGGCTGCCTCGACGGCCGTACATGCCGGCGACGGCCACGACCCCGACCGCGGCGAGCACGACCTGGATGGCCAGTTCGATCCAGTCGATGCCCTTGGTGTCGGAGACGCCCAGGCCGGCGGCGATGGCGGTGCCGATGAGGGCGGCGACCACGCCGATGACGGTCGTGAGCCAGATCGGGATGTGCTGCTTGCCCGGGACGACGAGTCGTCCCAGCGCGCCGATGATGAGACCGATGACGAGCGCGGTGATGATCCCGGTGACGTGCATTCTGTTCCTGCCTTCCTCTCGGACGCCAGCAGCTATACCTCCATACGGGACGAATACACATCTACCGGTCAACCCAGTGGATCGACCGTCCCCGACCTCGCCCTTCACGCCCGCCGGCGCGGACCGGACGGCGGCGGACCGGGCGGCGGCGGACCGGGCGGCGGGCCGAGGGACCTCCAGTGGTCAGATCAATCGAGGTGATCCGGTGGCGGAGGCGGGCTCGCGACGCATGATTGGTATGTGTCGGGGCGTCTGGTAGCGGACCGGTATCGGCTGGAACGGCTGCGCGGCAGGAGCGTCTTCGCCGACGTCTGGACGGCGCGTGACGAGCGGCGCGGGGACGCGCGGGTCACGGTGAAGGTGCTCCGCCGCCCCTACGCCGACCTGCCCTCGGCGGTGCGGATGTTCCAGGAGGAGACCGAGGCGCTGCGGTGGTGCCGGTCACGGCACGTCGTCGCGGTCCTGGACGAGGGCGTCACCGCCGCCGGACGGCCGTTCCGGGTGACCGAGCACGTCGTCCCGGCGTCCCCGGGCCTCCAGGACCGGGGGCCGGGGTGGGCGCCGGTCGCGCTCCGGCGGGCCGAGGCGGCGGCGCGGGCGGTCGCGGCCGTCCA
>NZ_QURH01000271.1 GCF_003428695.1 Actinomadura logoneensis | reverse complement strand
AGGGGTGGGGGCGGTCGGTGGGGGGGAGGGGGTCGGCGGCGGGGAGGAGGAGGGTGAAGATGGGCGGGGAGGGGCGGCGCAGGACGAGGCGTCCGCCCTCGGCCTCGGCGAGGGAGCGGGCGAGGGCGAGGCCGATGCCGTGGCCCTCGGCGGACGCGGAGTGGCGGCGGGTGAAGATGTCCTCGGCGTCGTCGGTGACGCCCGGGCCCTCGTCGGACACGTCGATGGCCAGGCCGCCGCCGATGTCGCTGGCCTCGACGGTGATGCGCCCGGCGCCGTGGGTGACGGCGTTGTCGACCAGGACGTCCAGGATCTGCCGGACGGCCGGGGACTTCACGTGCAGTTCGGGCAGCGGATCGTGCGCGGTCACCGTCAGCGGGCGGTCCACCCCGGCCAGCGTGGCCGACCAGCGCGAACGCAGCGCGGCGAGCAGGTCCGGGACGTCCAGGACCTCGGCGTCCGGTCCCGCGTCGCGGGCCAGGCGGAGCAGGTCGTCGATGATGTCGCGCAGGTGCTCGCCGCGCCGGACGGCGGCGCGGATCGCGGCGGGCAGGTCGGCGCCGGGGCGTTCCAGCGCCGACTCCAGGCCCAGCAGGAGCCCGGTCAGCGGGGTGCGGAGCTGGTGCGAGACGTCGGCGCTGAAGGCGCGCTCGCGGTCCAGGACCGAGCCGAGCCGGCGGGCGGTGACCTCCAGGGCGCGGCCGGCCTCGTCCGCCTCCCGGACCCCGGACGGCTCGGCGCGCACGGTGAAGTCGCCGTCGCCGAGGGACTGCGCCGCCCGGGTCAGCCGCTCCAGCGGGCGCGCGAGCCGCCGGGACTGGTAGAACGCCGCCGCCGCGGCCAGCCCGACGACGACCACGGCGAACACGCCCATCAGCAGCCAGGCCCGGTTGCGACGGTCGTTCACGTCGTCCTGCGGCATGCCGACGCGGGCGATCGAGGTCACCCCGGCCTCCGACGGGATCGGCGCGACGACCGTGAGGGTGCCGCCCTCGACCGACTCGTGCAGCCGTCCGTTGGCCGCCTCGGACGCCAGCGGCGAGACCTCAGGGCCGTCCCCGACGATGCGGTGGCCGTTCACGCGGTAGATCCCGACGACCAGGCGCCGGTTCAGCCCGGCCGGCTTGGCGAAGGGGCGCGGGTTGTGCGCCTCGTCGTCCGGCGCGGACGCGGCGACCCGGGTGGCGTCCCGCTCCAGCTTGGTGATCGCCTCGCTGTGGTACAGCCGCTCCACGGCGACGGCGAGCAGCAGCGCCAGCACCAGAACGGCGATCGAGGTGATGCCCACGATGGTCACCAGGAGCTGGCGGCGCAGCGGCGTGCTCGCGGCACGGGCCTCGTCCCGGGCCGGCATCGGCATCCCCCTCCCACCTGGGTGCCCGTGTGGCACGGAGGATATCGGCGCCGGTCCACAGCGAAGGTGAACGCCACCATAACCAGCGTTGCAAGGACTTCTCACCCGCGGGGGACTAGCCTGTGCGGCGAAACGGAGACTGGACGTGCTCGGGAGGCCGTACATGCGCAGGGTCCTCGTCGGAGTCCTCGCCCTGGCGGCGCTGGCGACACTGGGGATCGGGCACGCCGCCCGCTCCCCGCTCTCCAGCGCGTGCGCCGGGGAGCCGCACGACGGGTCCCGCCTGTCCAAGGTCGTCGACACCGTCAGCGACACGCTCCAGATGTCCCCCCGCAACGCCTACTGCCGCCAGCCGGAGCGCGGCTGGGTGAGCCGCCCGGCCCCCGAGTCCGGCCACAACGCCCCGGCCTGACCGGACCGCGGGCGCGACGGGGCTGACCGGGGTGAACGCCCGTAACGGGTGTGAACGTCACGCTAACCTAGCCGCCCCTACGCTAGGCGGCATGGCGGGACCATACGTGCTCGTCGTGGAAGACGACGAGGTCATCGGCACCGAGCTGGGCGAGGCCCTGGCGGCGCAGGGCTACGAGCCGGGCTGGGCGGCCACGGGGAAGGACGCGCTGGAGCGCGTCTCCGCGCGCGCCCCCGACCTGATCCTGCTCGACCTCGGCCTGCCGGACATGGAGGGCGTGACCCTCTGCCGGCGGCTGCGGTCGGTGCTCACCGACACGGTCATCGTCGTCCTCACGGCCCGCACCCAGGAGTTCGAGGTGGTGGTGGCGCTCGACGCGGGCGCCGACGACTACCTGACCAAGCCGTTCCGGCTCACCGAGCTGATGGCCCGGCTCCGCGCCCACCTGCGGCGCAGCAGCGCGTCCCGGGCGGACGAGCGGTTCGTCGGCGCCGGCAGCCTCAGCCTGGACCTGGCGGCCCGGCGCGCCCTGTTCGACGGCGCCGAGATCGCGCTGCGCCCCAAGGAGTTCGACCTGCTGGCGTGCCTGGTGTCCCGGGCGGGCGAGGTCGTGACCCGCGAGGAGCTCATCGACCAGGTCTGGGACGTCAACTGGTTCGGCCCGACCAAGACCCTGGACGTCCACATCTCGGCGCTGCGCCGCAAGCTCGCCCAGCACGGCGCCGACCCGCGCGCGATCACCACGCTCCGGGGCCGCGGCTACCGCTACGAACCCGCCTGAAGCCGCCTCGGCAGCGCAGGCGTGGCGGCTCAGCCCTTGCGGCCCACCGCGCAGTAACCCGCCACCTCGTCGGCCCCCTCGACCGGCGGACGCCAGCGCGTCATCGACACCACGCCAGGCTCCAGGACGTCCAGCCCCTCGAAGAACGAGGCGATCTCCGCCCGGGGCCGCGGCCGCATCGGGTTGGCGGACTTGGCGTTCCAGTCGTGCTGGGCCTCGGCCTGCGCGGACGGATCCCGGTCGAAGTCCAGCGTGGAGTGCGTGAGGACGAGGTGGCTCCCGGACGGCACCGCGTCCAGCAGCGCCCGGACGATCGCCCGCGCCTCGCCGAGGTCGTGCACGAAGTGCAGGACGCCCAGCAGCATGATCGCCACCGGCCGGCCGAGGTCGAGCGTCCCGCGCGCCCGCTCCAGGATGGTCTCCGGGTCGCGCAGGTCGGCCTCGATGTAGTCGCACGCGCCCTCGGGCGTGCTGGCGAGCAGCGCCCGCGCGTGGACGAGCACCAGCGGGTCGTTGTCGACGTACACGATCCGCGACTCGGGGGCGATGCGCTGCGCGACCTCGTGGGTGTTGTCCATTGTCGGCAGCCCCGTCCCGATGTCCAGGAACTGCCGGATGCCCAGGTCGCCGACGAGATGCCGCACGGCACGTCCGAGGAACGCCCGGTCGGCCCGCGCGATGGCCAGGATCGCCGGGAACGTGGCGATGAACCGCTCCGCGGCCTCCCGGTCGACCTCGTAGTTGTCGTTGCCGCCGAGCAGGTAGTTCCAGACCCGCGCGGAATGCGGCACCGACGAGTCGATCCGCGAACCCCCGACCTCCGTGCCGCCCACGCCAAGCTCCCCTCGCCGAAGGATGTCCTCGCCCAGACTAGCCACGACTTCACGCCCCTCCTGACCGTCCTTTCCGCCGAATGAAAAGGCCGCCGGGGGTGCCTTCCGCCCCGGTCTTCCGTCCGCCGAGGAGAACCCGCATGATGGACGGCATGCCGCCGCGAACCGACGACGAGTGGATCAAGATCGCCGCCTGGGAGAACGTCCCCGGCTGCCCGCATCCGGCCACCGTCCTCGCCACTTGACTGCGTGACCGCGGCCTCTTCTCGACCCCCTTCGACGAGACCGACATCCGCATCGACCTGACCTGCGGCCCCGACAGGACCGGCCGCTGGCGAGGCTGGTGCACCCTGAGACTGAGCGCGCCCGCCCTCCAGGCCCTCGGCCTCCACCCCGACCAGCCCCCCACCCGCTACCACGGCCCCGAACCACCTCCATGGTGGCCGCACCCCCCAACCCCAACCCGCCGCCACACCAAATCCCGCCGCCGCCGTAAGTAAGGCCTCTCGGCGACCGATCAAGTGAGGAAGACCGTGGGGGCGGTGAGCCGTCCTGACCAGTCCCTGTCGGCCTCTTTTCCCGCGCGCGTGAAGTATGAGAGACAGGAGTGTGATCGTTGAGGACGAGGCATGGCGGCGGCTCCTCGCGCTGGGCGCCGCCCGGACCTTCCCACCCGCGAGCACACTGCTCCGCCAGGGGGACCCGCCCACCCACGTCCTCGCGCTGACCTCGGGCCGCGTCAAGGTCGTGCGCTCCTCCCCGGACGGTGACCATCTGGTGCTCGCGGTGCGCGGTCCGGGCGAGATCCTCGGCGACTATTCGGTCCTGGGAGAGGACGACCGGTCCGCGACGGTCATCGCCGTCGAGGTGTGCCACACCTCCGTGGTGCCCGCCGACCGCTTCCTGGCGTTCGTCCGCTCCTCCGGGCTGGAGAACGACCTGCTGCGCCACGCGATGAGCCGGATCCGCGAGAGCGAGGCCTGGCGCGCCGAACTCAGCTCCCTGCCGGCGCGCACGAGGCTCGCCCGCACGCTCCTGCGCTTCGGCGCGCCCCTCCCCGAGATCGGGCTCGACCAGACGGAGATCGCGGGCGCGGCCGGGCTCGCCCGCAGCACCGCCGCCGGAGAACTCGCGTACCTGCGGGAACACGGGATCGTCCGGACCTCCCGGCGGCGCGTCGTCATCACCGACGTCGCCGCCCTGCGCGCGCTGGCCGGATCGGGCCGTCCGAACGTCTGATTCCGGACAGAGCGGCGAGCGCGGGCCCGCGAAGGTGGGAGCGGACCGCCCACGACGGGGCGCACCGAGGAACGGGAGGACCGTTGACCGCACCGCAGTTCCGCAGCCTGCTCGTCGTCGACGCCGCGGGGTTCAGCCGGCATCCGGACGCGCGCCTGCCCGCCCTGCACACCGAGATCCGCGCCGCCCTCGACGCCGCCTGCGAGGCGTCCGGCCTCGGCGACCTCTGGCGGGCGGCGGACTTCCGGCAGAGCACCGGCGACGGCGTCCTCGCCCTCCTGCCGCACGAGGCGACCGCCGCGCTCGTCCACCCCTTCGCCGACCGGCTGCAGGACGTCCTCGCCGAAGCCGCGCCCCGCCTGCGCGCCGAGGGCGTGAGCCTGCGCCTCCGCGTGGCCGTCCACGTGGGCCTGGTGGACGACCGGCACCCGGTCACCGCGGGCATCGGCACCGCGACCAACGACGTCTGCCGCCTGCTCGACAGCGAGCCGTCGCGCGCGGCGCTGGCCGGGAGCGACCCGGACGTCACCTTCGCCGCACTGATCATCTCCTCCGAGGTCTTCGACACCTACGTCCGCGGCGGCCACGTGGCGGCCCTGCCTCCGAGCCGCTTCGCGCGGGTGCGCGCGAAGGTGAAGCAGTTCGACCGTCCCGCCTACCTGTACGTCCCCGTCCCGTCCACCGCCCCGGACGCCCCGGCTTCCGAACCGCCCGGCCGGTCCCCGGCGCGGCCTCCCGCCCCCGGAGGCGTCTCCATCGACGGCCTCACCCTCTCCGGCGACGGGAACCAGAACGTCATCGGCAGCTGGACGGGCGGCGACATCCGGCAGGAGAGGGCATGACGGTCACCGTCCAGGACGTCCGCGTCATCGGGGACGACGGCCAGAACCTCATCGGCACGACCGTCCACGGCGACGTCGTCAAGAACCAGATCCGGTTCGTCCGCGGCCGGTCCGCCATGTACCTGGGGCCGAGCGAGATCCACGACCACATCGCCGGCCACGTCCCGGCCCGCAACCACGACCTGATCGTGAAGACCCTCGCCGCCGAGCACGTCGTCACGCTGTGCGGCCCACCGGGATCGGGCCGCCGCACGACCGCGATCGCCGCCCTCCGCCGCGTCCACCCGGCCGCCGACATCCGGCTGTTCTCCCCCGAGCAGGACGAGATGGTCGAGATCAGTGTCAGTGCCGCCTGCGGGTACCTGGTGGACGGCGACGCCGAGACGCCCACGGCCCTCGGCGGCCTGTCCGACGCCGTCCGCGCCAAGGGCGCCTTCGCGGTCGTCTTCACCACGACCCCGACCACGGCATCGATCACCCTCGACCCGCCCGACCCGGTCGAGGTGTACCGGCGCCGCGTCGCCCGCCTCGGCCTCGGCCCCGCCTGGATCCGCTGGAACCGCGCTCCCGCCCTGCTCGCCGACGCGTCCCCGGCCGACGCCCGGCGCCTGGCCGACATCGCCGCCGAGGCGGGCTCCCCCGCGGAGGCCGAGGAGTCCTTCCGCCACTGGTCGGACGAGCTGTCCCGCTGGTTCGCCGCCCACCCCGAGCCCCACGACCGCGCCCTCCTGGTCGCCGCCGCCACCCTCCGCAGCGCCGTGCCCACCGACGTCTACACCGTCGCCGCGTCCCTGCTCCGCCGCCTGGACGTCACCGTCCACGGCTCCGGCCTCGCCTGGTGCCCGGCCGCCGAGCTGCGCGGCGTCCTGTCCGCCGCGGCCGACTCCGCCCGCGTCGAGTTCCGCCGCCACGGCTTCCCCGAGTCCGTCCTGCGCCACGTCTGGGACGACTACCCGTTGATCAGGTCCGACCTGCTCGGCTGGCTGGCCGCCCTCCCCGCCGACCCGGCGGTGCCGGGCGCCCTCTGGGCCGGTCTCGCCGAGACCTTCGCCGACCTGGCCGCCGAACACGGCGCCGCCGAGCAGATCACCCGGACGGCCGAGACCTGGGCCGAGAACGACCAGGCCGACCTCGCCTACATCGCCCTGGCCCGCACCTGTCTGGACCCGCTGGTGGGCGGACGGGTCCGCACCGCCATGTACCGCTGGTCAAGGGAGGAGAACCTCGCCCAGACGCTCAAGCTCACCCTGGTCAGAGCATGCCAGACGCTCGCCGAGACCTACACGTCCATAGCCCTGACGCGCCTGAAGCACCTGGCGACGAACGGCAACGACCAGGTCCGCGTGGAAGTCGTGGAAGCCCTCCTCAAACTGGCCTCCGATCATCCCGATGAGATCCTGGTCGCCATTCTCACCTGGGCCAAGGGCGCCGGAGTGGAGAACCTGAGCGCGCGCAGAGAAGCCCGCCGGAAGGCCACGGCAGCGGCGGTCTTCCTGCGCTGGGGCCTGACCCCCGAAGAGGTCGACCCGCACATGACCGTCCCCGCCTGGCGCGCCGCTCTCGAAACGCGGAACCCGCGGCTGGAACCCGCCCTCCACACGTGGCTGGAGACCACCCAGACCGTCCCCGGCCTGACCCCTGCCATCCTCTGGACACTGGTGGAAGCCGCCGACGAGAGCACCGCGGACCTCCTCATCTCCCTGACCAGGCGCTGGGCCACGACTCCGGCCCGCTTCCAGATCCACACCCAGCTCGCCATCCGCCTGACGCGCCCCTGGTGGCGGCGCCTCCACCTGCGCGTTCGCCTCTATTTCGAGTCCTTCCGAATGGCAAGATGGTGAAAGGGCCTAAGGTCGTCCTGTGAGCCTGACGGACATCACCCGCGAAGGCGTACTCAAGGCGATCACCGAGTTCCAGGAACTCGGCCGTGACGAATTCCTGAGACGCTACGGCTTCAAAGAGGCGCGGACGTACCTGCTGGTACACGAGGACGCCTTCTACGACTCCAAGGCCATCGCCGGTGTGGCTCACCGCCACACGGCGGGGCGGCCTCTGACCGCGGGCGAGTTCTCCGGCGGTGAGAAGCACGCCGTGCGAGTGCTGCGGTCCCTCGGTTTCGAAGTCCGCAGCACGCGCACCCCACCTTGGGACCACGACGAGCTCGTCCTGCTGTGCGCCGTCCTCGCAGGCAACGGATGGCAGCCAATGGCGCCGGACGCCGAACGTGTGCAGGAGCTGTCCGAATTCCTGCGGCGCTTGCCCCTCCACCGGCACGGTCACCGGGGACCGGATTTCCGGACGCCGGACGAGGTGGCGCGCAAGATGGCCGAGCTGGCCGAAAGCCACCTACCCGAGAACTCGGACCGGGACGAACAGATTCTGCGAGCATTCCGTGAGTCTCCGACCCGCATGAATTCCGCCGCAGAGGCCCTTCGCAAGGGCGTTGAATCCGGCCCCCTCATGGACCTGGCCTGGTCGGATGAGGTCATCGACGCCGAGGTCAGCGCCCCCGAAGGACGAATGCTGTTCCGCTGGCACCTCGTCCGGGAGCGGGACCCGGCACTGCGGAAGAAGCGCATCGACCAGGCCCGTGCCCGCCATGGAGCGCTGGCCTGCGAAGTCTGCGGGTTCGACTACGAGCGCACCTACGGCCCCCGCGGAGCCGATTACATCGAGTGCCACCACGTCGTCCCACTCCACGTCTCCGGGGAGACAACGACCCGGCTGAACGACCTCGCCCTCCTGTGCGCCAACTGCCACCGGATGATCCATCGCTCATCCCCTTGGCCCACCCCGGCGGAGCTGAGAGAACTGGTGACACGACGCCGGAGCTGATCTCTGGAGGCAATCCGTGAAGAGAAGCACCCTGGCGGCAGTCCTGACGCCGCTGGTAGTGATCGTCTCGCTCCTGATCCCCTCACAGCCCGCGTCCGCCCAAGAGGGGCGCGGCTACCTGCGGCAGCCGGACGGCCACTTCACCGCGATCGACGTACCGGGCGCGGTCGGCACCATGCCCATGGGCATCAACAACCGAGGCGACATCGCCGGAAGTTACGACGACTCATCCGGCCGCAGCCACGCCTTCACCCTCCGGAACGGCCACTACACGACCATCGACCACCCGAACGCCACGGGCGACAAAACCCCGTACGGCCTCTCCGGCACCCTTTTCTCCGGCATCAACGACCGCGGCGAGATCGTAGGAAGCTACGTCGGACACGCCGGCCGTATCCACGGCTTTCGCTACTCCCACGGAGCGTTCACGCCGATCGATGTCCCCGGCGCCCAAGAGGTCTGGCCCTTCGGGATCAACAACCGTGGACAGGTGACCGTCCAAACCGTCCGCCCGGACGGTTCCCAGCCCCAGTACCTCCTGGACGCCGGCCACTACACGCCGATCGCCTTCCCCGGGGCGGCCTACACCATCGCCCATCGCATCAACGACCACGGCACCATCGTGGGCGACTACGTCGACACCCCGGACGCCACAACCCAGCACGCCTTCATCCGAACCCGCGGAACCTACACCCGCTTCGACGTCCCCGGCGCCGCCTACACCGGCATCAACGCCACGACCAACAGAGGCGATCTCGTGGGCTACTACGTCCCCGAAAACTCAGAAACCGGCCACGCCTTCATCATCACCGCCGGGAAATTCACCACCTTCGACGCCCCGGGCGCAGCCGGCACCACAGCCTTCGACATCAACGACAAGGGCCAAACCGTCGGCACCGGCTTCACCGCCTCTAAGTCTTTCTCAAGAGCCGTCATCAGTTCCAATGCATCAGGGGATCGGCATACACCTTGGCTCCCTTAGGCGGTCGGATCGTGGCCCACTTCATCTTCGCTGCCTCGCGAAGCCGCCGCGATTTCGCCCACCTGCCCGCCACTTCGTGAAGACGGCGGCGGGCTGTGGGAGTCCCTGCGGATCGACGACATCCGATTAGAAGCTCTTGTCTGCCCTACAGAAATGCTTTCAAGCCTGAATTCAGGCAGAACGCCGCAATCAAAGCCCAGTTTTATACACGTAGGACACGACGGATAGGTCTTCGTCCTCGATGTACCAAGGTGAGGTGCAGCACAGCGTTCCGCCGATGGCGGATACAGGCTTCGCGGTTCTGTCCAGCTCAATCGAGTGCACGACGACCAGGGCGTTATGAGGGACCAGGGCGCGCTGGCGGGCGACCTCAGCGCGGGTGAGGACGACCTGTTCACCCCGTGAAGTCGTCCCCTTGACTTCCACGTGGAGACGTTCGTCGCCCCTACTCAGAAGCAGGTCATAGGACTCTTTCAGACCCACGTCTTTTACAGACCAACCCTGGGCCTCGAAGTAGTCCGTCGCCATGGACACACTGTGGCGTTCCAGGGCACGTCGTTCTTGCTCGTTGAGGCGGATGCCCTGTCCGCGCGCACGAACGGTTCTTCGCCTAGCGGCTTTAACTGCGTCTTCTTCAGCTTCAAGCACCTCGGGGGGCGTGTCGCCGGGGACGTACGACGCGGTCTTCCCCGCTTTATAGAGCACTCTTAGCAGGTGGGCCATGTAGAGGAGGTCATCCATGAAAGCGGATTCGCTCGGTAGAGCGTCGCGACGGTACTCGATGGCCGTGACGTTCCCGGCTTCGTAGCCTTCGCCGAGCCGAGACTTACGGGCCGCGAGCTTGATGTCCGTCTGGACTCCGCCCCACTCAGACAGAAGCCCCTCAATGCGAGGACGGGCCCACGCTACGCGGGCTTTGATCTCTGCCGGTTCCCTAGGTGCGAAGTCCGTCCCCGTCCAAACTGTGGTGCCTTGGTTGAGGGAGAGGTAGACGCGTTCGCCATCGGCGCTGAAGAGATAGACGAGGTACCAACCCGAGGTGGCTCGGGGAGATTCCGCGCGAGAGAAGACCCTCACCCATGGGATTTCAGTCTTCAGGCCGGTTCCATCTTTACCCTCAACTCCCAGGTCAAGGAGGGGAACCCCGATCGTGGCGGCCAGCTCGTCAACATGGGCGCGGATCCTCTGGGGGATCTCTGTCCGTACGAGAACCCCTCGGCGTTCCATCTTCGGGGTGTTGCGCGCTGCCCATTCGAGCTGGAGGTCAAGGGTCTCGGCGAAGAGAACATCCATGTCGTGGAGCCTAACTCCACCGCCTGACAAAAGGTGGCAAATCACCCTTAGTCGTCTGGTGGTCGTTGCGGTGATCGAACCTGGGGCGCCTCGAAGGGCGATGTTCGTCGCCCACCGCGCGTGTATTTCCTGGCAGGACGAGCTCAACGGGGGCAAAGGCGACTCAGGCTGCCCTCAGGCAGGTGGCAAGGGTCGCGAGAGTCTTTTGGATGCCGTGCTGCACGATGTGGACGAGCTCGTGCGCAGGTCGGAGGCCTGGCGGTTAAGTGCAGTGGTGAGGCTGAGCTCATGTTTCCGACCGCCCCGCACAAGCTGCTCGGTTCGGGGCCCGCTTGGCGCGGCCTGTCGCACCCGCTCCCGCCGGCTGATGCCCTGCGGCACTTGAGGTCAGTGGACATGCTTCCGGTCGTCGAACTTGGCCGCCCTGAGCAAGAGAAGGCGCTCCTCGCACGTAAGCCCCAGACCTACGACCTCGGCTCGCGGTGTCTCCTGCGGCTGAACGCAGGAGTGCCCGCCGTTTACGTCGCCGAGTGGGCTGGCCACAGCGTGGAGGTCCTCCAGCGCACCTACGCCCACTGCCTCGATGGGGACGATGGGCACTGGTTTGTCCGAAAGGACCGGTCTCTTGGCCGGTAGCCGCCCCGGAAGAGCCCCGGTTCCGTGCCGGGGCTCTTCTCTCTGTGCTGGCCTGCGGAAATGGCGCGGAAGCCGTTCCGTGAATGTTCCGTGGATGGTGACAAACGGCTGCGTTCGGCGGCACTTGGCTGCACAGACAACAAACCCCGGTGCCGGGCGTTGTGCCTGGTCAGCCGGGGTTTTCGTTGGTCCGGAAAGGGTGCCCCCTGCAGGATTCGAACCTGCGCACACGGCTCCGGAGGCCGTTGCTCTATCCCCTGAGCTAAGGGGGCGTTGCGCCTGGTGTTCCTTGGCGCGAGAAGAAGACTACCAGGGTTGGGGACGTGGTGCGCACCTGGTTGTTCGGGGTGCGAGGCGATCGTCGGTCGGCTAGCTTCGGGTGGGTGACCGAGCCACTGGGACGGGTGCTGGTCGTCGACGACGACGAGGTGATTCGGCAGCTGATCGCTGTGAATCTGCAGCTTGAGGGGTTCGAGGTCGTCACTGCGGTGGACGGGCGGGACTGTCTCGACAAGGTGCGGGACGTGCGGCCGGACGTGATCACCCTGGACGTGATGATGCCGCGCCTGGACGGGTGGGTCACGGCGGTGCGGCTGCGCGAGGACGAGGAGACGCGGCACATCCGGGTCGTGATGATCACCGCGCGGGCGCAGGAGCACGACGTCCGGCGGGGGAACGAGATCGGGGTGGACGCGTACGTCACCAAGCCGTTCGATCCGAACCGGCTGATCCAGACCGTGCGGAAGCTCGCGGCCGGCGCGTGACGTGTCCGCATAGTGGTCGGATAGTCTCGCGAGGGTGACTCCAGCGGTGGTGAGCGGTGTGCTTCGGGGCGCCGTGCGGGACGTCGCGGGCCGGGAGCCCGGTGACGTCGCGCTGCGCTGCGTTGGAGCGGGGGTTTACGCCAGCCCGGTGGCGTTCAGGTTGGGCCTGGACGCGGCGGCGGTGGTGGCGGCCGTCTCGCATGGTGAGATCACGGCCGAGGCCGATCAAGGGTTCGTGGTTCTGCGGGTCCGGCCCGGCGCGCTCGCCGAGGCGATCGTGCGGGATCCGGACTACGGGGTCGTGGCCGGAGTGCCCGCCGTCGAACTCGAGGATCGGCCCCGGGTTTTCGAGAATCCCGGGTTTTCGCTGCGGTACGCCTATGCGCGCGCGACGGCCGTCCAGAGGCGGGCCGCCGATTTCGGGATCCAGGGCGGGCCGGCCGAGCCCGCGGGGGACGAGTTGCCGCTGATCCAGGCGCTGGGGGAGATGCCTGGATGGGCGCGGAGCGCCGCGCGCAAGAGGGACGGGCGTCTTCTGGCCCGGGCCCTGTTCCAGATGGCGGACGCCTATCACACGGTCCATGAGCACTGTCCGGCGTTGCCCGCGGGAGAGAAACCCTCGGCGGTGCACGCGTCCCGTGTGACGATCGCGGCGGCGGCGGGCATCGCCTTGCGCAACGGCCTCACGATGATCGGCGAAACCCCAAGAGAGCGGATATGAGCAGAGTGCACCCCGCCGGCCCCCGGCACGCCGGCGTCCTCCCCGAAGACCACCCCCTGCCGCCCCCCGCGGACCTCAACGCCCTGGACGAGCAGGTATGGCCGCAGTCCGCCCGGCGGGACGAGGGCGTCATGACCGTCGGCGGCGTCGATGTCCGCGACCTCGCCCGGGAGTTCGGCACTCCCCTTTACGTGTACGACGAGAACGACGTGCGGGCGCGGGCGCGGGAGTACGCGGCGGCGTTCCACGACGGCAACGTCCACTACGCGGGCAAGGCGTTCCTGTGCGTCGCCGTGGCCAAGTGGCTCGCGGAGGAGGGCCTGGGGCTGGACGTGTGCAGCGGGGGAGAGCTGGCCATCGCGCTGGCGGCGGACTTCCCCGTGGAGCGCATCACCCTGCACGGGAACAACAAGTCCGTGCGGGAGCTGGAGCGGGCGGTGGAGGTCGGCGTCGGCCACATCGTGATCGACTCGTTCGAGGAGATCGCCCGGCTCGCCTACCTGGCCGAGAAGCTCGGCAGGCGGCCCAAGGTGATGGTCCGCGTCACGACCGGCGTCGAGGCGCACACGCACGAGTTCATCGCCACGGCCCACGACGACCAGAAGTTCGGGTTCTCGCGCAGCAGCGGGGCGGCGCTGGAGGCCGTCCGGCGCGTCCTGGAGCTGTCGGACGTCCTGGAGCTCGTCGGACTGCACAGCCACATCGGCAGCCAGATCTTCGACCCGGACGGGTTCGAGGTCGCCGCGCACCGGCTGGCGGAGCTGCTCGTCGCCATCCGGGACGAGCACGGGATCGAGCTGCCCGAGCTGGACCTCGGCGGCGGCTACGGCATCGCCTACACCGACGGCGACCAGCCCATCGACCCCAAGACGATGGCCGACTCGCTCAGGGACATCGTGCGGCGCGAGTGCCGCGCGTACGGGCTGGCCATGCCGACGCTCACGGTCGAGCCGGGACGGGCGGTCATCGGTCCCGGCGGCATTACGCTGTACGAGGTCGGCACCGTCAAGGACGTCGAGGGACTGCGCACCTACGTGTCCGTCGACGGGGGCATGAGCGACAACCTGCGCACCGCCCTCTACGGCGCCGAGTACACCTGCGTCCTGGCGAGCCGGGAGTCGCAGGCCGAGCCCATGCTGAGCAGGCTCGTCGGCAAGCACTGCGAGAGCGGCGACATCGTCGTCCGCGACCTGTGGCTCCCGGACGACCTGGCGGCGGGCGACCTGGTGGCGGTGGCCGCGACCGGTGCGTACTGTCGGTCGATGGCGAGTAACTACAACCACGTCCCGAGGCCCGCCGTGGTGGCCGTGCGGGACGGTGCGGCGCGGGTCGTCGTGCGTCGCGAGAGCGACGCCGACCTGCTCCGGCTGGATGCGGAGGTAGAGGCGTGAAACAGGGCGGGCCGCTGCGGGTGGCGCTGCTGGGCTGCGGCGTCGTCGGCACCGAGGTCGTGCGGCTGCTGCGCGAGCAGGCGGGCGACCTCGCGGCGCGGGTCGGGGTGCCGCTGGAGCTGGCGGGCATCGCGGTCCGCCGGCCCGAGCGGGTCCGCGAGGGCGTGCCGCGCGAGCTGCTGACCAGCGACGCGCAGGGCCTGGTCACCCGGGACGACGTGGACATCGTCATCGAGGTGATCGGCGGCATCGAGCCCGCCCGGACGCTGATCCTGGAGGCGATGAAGACCGGCAAGTCGGTCGTCACCGCCAACAAGGCGCTGCTCGCCGAGGACGGCGCGACGCTGTTCGCGGCGGCCCGCGAGTACGGCGCGGACCTGTACTACGAGGCGTCCGTGGCGGGGGCGATCCCCCTGCTGAGGCCGCTGCGCGAGTCCCTGGTCGGCGACCACGTGCACCGCGTCCTCGGGATCGTGAACGGCACGACGAACTACATCCTCGACCAGATGGACACCAACGGCGCCGGGTTCAACGAGGCGCTGGAGGAGGCCCAGGCGCTCGGCTTCGCCGAGGCCGACCCGACCGCGGACGTGGAGGGCTTCGACGCCGCCGCCAAGGCCGCGATCCTGGCGCAGCTCGCCTTCCACACCCCGGTCACGGCCGCCGACGTGCACCGCGAGGGGATCACCGAGGTGTCCTCCGCGGACGTGGCCGGGGCCCGGGAGGCCGGTTCGGTCGTCAAGCTGCTCGCGATCTGCGAGCGGGTGCCGGCCGCGGAGGGACGCAACGGACGGGGCGTCTCCGTCCGCGTCTACCCGGCGATGATCCCGCGGACGCACCCGCTCGCGAGCGTGCGCGAGGCGTACAACGCGGTGTTCGTGGAGGCCGAGTCCGCCGGATCGCTGATGTTCTACGGCGCGGGCGCGGGCGGCGCGCCCACGGCGAGCGCCGTCCTCGGCGACCTGGTGGCCGTCGCGCGGAACCTGCGCGGCGGGAAGCCCGGACCCGTCGAGGTCACCTACGCCGAGCTGCCCGTCCTGCCCATGGGCGAGACGCGCACGCGCTACTACATCCAGCTCGACGTCGCCGACCGCTCGGGCGTGCTCGCGACGGTCGCGACGGAGTTCGCCAAGCACGACGTGTCGATCCAGGCCGTCCGGCAGGTCGGGTCGGGCGAGGACGCCCAGCTCGTCGTCGTGACGCACCGGGCCGCGGACGCGGCGCTCAGCGCCACCGTGGAGCGGCTCCGGAGCTTCGAGGACGTGCGCCGCGTGGCGAGCGTCATGCGGGTGGAGGCCGACGACGTCTGACGACGTCGAAGGCCGCATGGCCCGTGGACGTCGGAGGACGGCGTCCGCGGACGGTGCGAAGGACACCGTCCGAGGACGGTGGAGATCACCGTCGGGGGCGGCGCGAACCGCCGGCGTTCCGGCGGTGCGGGCCGCCGTCCCCGGGCGGCGGAGATCATCGGACGGCGGTTGTCCACAGCCGCCGCGACGGCCGACAACGGTGTCGGACGGGCCCTTAGGATTCAGTTAATACCGCAGGTCAGCGAGGAGACCGACTGTGAACGCGACTGCCCGTCCGTGGCGAGGGCTCATCGAGGAGTACCGTGACCGGCTGCCGGTGACGGAGGCGACGCCCGTCGTGACGCTCTTCGAGGGCGGCACGCCGCTGGTGCCCGCCACCCGGGTGTCGGAGCTGACCGGCTGCGAGGTGTACCTCAAGGTCGAGGGCCTGAACCCGACCGGCTCGTTCAAGGACCGCGGCATGACGGTCGCGATCTCCAAGGCCGCCGAGGACGGCGCCAAGGCGGTCATCTGCGCGTCCACCGGCAACACCTCGGCGTCCGCCGCCGCGTACGCGGTCCGCGCCGGGATGACCTGCGCGGTGCTCGTCCCGCAGGGCAAGATCGCGATGGGCAAGCTGGCGCAGGCGCTGGTGCACGGCGCCCGGCTGCTCCAAGTGGACGGCAACTTCGACGACTGTCTCGAACTGGCCCGCAAGCTCGCCGTCGACTACCCGGTCGCGCTGGTCAACTCGGTCAACAAGTACCGGCTGCAGGGCCAGAAGACCGCCGCGTTCGAGATCGTGGACGCCCTCGGCGACGCTCCTGACGTGCACTGCCTGCCGGTCGGCAACGCCGGCAACATCTCCGCCTACTGGATGGGCTACACCGAGTACGCCCGCGACGGCGCCGCCTCGCGCCGTCCGCGGATGCTGGGCTTCCAGGCGTCCGGCGCGGCCCCGTTCGTCAAGGGCGAGCCGGTGCTGAAGCCGCAGACGATCGCCACCGCGATCCGGATCGGCAACCCCGCCTCCTGGGACCTCGCCATCGCCGCGCGGGACGAGTCCGGCGGCGCGATCGACGCGGTCACCGACCGGCAGATCCTGCGCGCGTACCGGATGCTCGCCGCCGAGGAGGGCGTGTTCGTCGAGCCGGCGTCCGCCGCGTCCGTCGCCGGGCTGCTCCAGGCCGCCGAGCAGGGCGTGGTGGAGCGCGGCTCCCGCGTGGTCTGCACCGTGACCGGAAACGGCCTCAAGGACCCGGACTGGGCCATCGCCGGAGCGCCCGCCCCCACCACCGTCAAGGTGGACGCCCACGCCGCCGCCTCCGCCCTGGGCCTCGCATGAGCACCCGCGTTCGGCGGGTGACGGTGGAGGTGCCGGCCACCAGCGCCAACCTCGGGCCCGGGTTCGACTCGCTCGGGCTCGCGCTCACGCTCGCCGACGAGGTGACCGTCGAGCTCGGCGGCGACGGCGTGGTGATCGAGGTCGAGGGCGAGGGGGAGGAGGTCGCCGACCGGGGCGACCGGCACCTGATCGTCACGACCGTCCGGGCCGCGCTGGAGGCGGTCGACCGCCTCGCGGGCACGGCGGAGGCCGCCGTGCTCGGCAAGGGCGTTCGGCTGCGGTGCGTGAACCGCATCCCGCACAGCCGGGGGCTCGGCTCGTCCTCGGCGGCGATCGTCGCGGGCATCGTGGCGGCGCGGGCGTTGCACCCGCGCGGCGACGCCATGGACGACGCCGCGGCGCTGCGGCTGGCGACCGAGATCGAGGGGCATCCCGACAACGTCGCCCCCTGCCTGATGGGCGGCCTGACGGTCGCGTGGGGCGACCGTGCCGTCCGGCTCGACCTCGACCGCGAGGTGGTCGCGTTCGTTCCGGAGACGCGGCTGGCGACCGAGCTCGCCCGGGGGCTGCTGCCCGCGACCGTTCCGCACGGCGACGCCGCGGCCAACGCCGCGCGTGCTGCGCTGCTGGTCACGGCCCTGACGCGCGGCTTGGACGAGGACGTGCTGCTGGCCGCGACCGAGGACCGGCTGCACCAGGAGTACCGGGCCCCGGCCATGCCGGAATCCGCCGAATTGATCCGAAAGCTCCGTGAGCGAGGGGTTCCGGCGGTCGTGTCCGGCGCCGGGCCGACTGTCCTGGCCTTCACATCGGTCTCGCGGATTGATTCAAACGCGCTTGAAATGGGTAATGGGTGGCACGTACACCCCTTGCGTGTCGCCCCCCGGGGCGCCTCGGTCCTCACCTGACCGGCGTCCGCGAGCGGCCGGGGTGTGACCGAACCGGCTAGGTAAAATGCGAAGACATCGACCTCTGGGGAATAGCAGTGTGCCCTGGTGATGTTAGGCTGATTGCCGCACCAGATGCCCCGTTCGGGGCCGTGTGCTCGTCAGCCACGCGTCACCTGACCGGCCCGTCGGCCGAGTCGGTCGCGCGTACATGGCTTCCCGTCTCCGTGACACTCCGTTGTCCGGCATTCCAGCGAACTTCGGATCCCCGCGGTCATGGGAAGGCCCATGAGCGAGCCGTCCCGACCGACCGCCATCTGGCTGTTGCCCAGCATCGCCCGCCGCGGCTCCTCCGCGGTACGGCGAGCCCGACTCGGCGCCCCCGCCGGGCCGCACCACCGGGTTGACTGGCCGAACGCCGGCCAACGCCCGCTCCCTGGGAAGGACCCTTAGTGAGCGAATCCAGCGAACTCCTTACGGACGCATCCAGCACGGCAGCCGCGACCGCGGACGAGGCCGGCCAGGGCGCCGCCCCCCGACGCCGCCGTGCCACCGGCACGGGCCTGTCGGCCATGGTGCTGACCGATCTGAAGAAGATCGCGTCCGACCTCGGCATCAGGGGCGTCAGCCAGATGCGCAAGGGCCAGCTCATCGCCGCCATCCAGGAGAAGCAGGGCGGCGCGGGCCAGGGCTCGGCGGGGGCCGAGCAGGGAGCCGCTGCCAGCGACCGCGCCGCCGCCCCGAAGGGGGGCGGCAAGGCGTCCGAGCGGGCCGCCGACCAGGCGTCCGAGCGCGCGGCCGACAAGACCGAGAAGGCGGAGAAGACCGAGCGTCCGCGCCGGACCCGCACCGCCGCCAAGCGCGACGGCGAGGCCGTGGCGGCCGACGCCGGCCAGGCGGAGACCCGGCAGGCCGAGGAGCGCCCCGACCGGGCCGAGCGCGGCGACCGCGCCGACCGTTCCGAGCGCGAGGGCGGCCGGGAGC